>JADGEN010000006.1 GCA_016744355.1 Halieaceae bacterium | reverse complement strand
GTTCTCTGGATGACCAAATCACAGTAAAATCGCTATCGTTACTCGACAGCATCGAGCGCATTGATGGGGGCTTGGGTTTCAATACCATTGTGGGTACCCAAGGCAAGAATAGCTTCGACTTCTCCGTAACAGAGCTTCTGCACATAGATCAATTTAATGGTGCCGGTGGCAAGGATACTATTATCGGTTCGCAGGGTGATGACGTACTTTCGGGCGGTCTCGGTAATGATATTCTCAGCGGTATCGGTGGAAACGACAGTTATCTCTTTGGCTTGGGCGACGGCCGAGACACCATAAAGAATAATGACACGGCTTCAGCTAGTACGGACCGGCTGGATGTTATGAATATCAATTATGACGACCTCTGGCTATCCCGCAGTGGCAATAACTTGCTAGTGGATGTAGTTGGTTCGGATGACCAGGTGAAAGTAAAAGGCTGGTTTGCTAACGACCGTCAGCAGCTCGATGCGATCTATGCGGACGATCGAGTACTGCTTCGAAATCAGGTTGGATTATTAGTGAGTGCCATGGCGAGTTTTGATATTCCCACTGGCGTAGGTGTTGTTATTCCACCCGACACGCGTCTTGCGCTTGAGCCTGTTCTGGCCAGTGTCTGGGAGGCAGCTTGAACCTAGAGAGAAGACGTGAATACAGGGATTAGCGAAGCGACCAATAAGGCAGCCATTGTAAGGTTGAATATCAACAGGTGTTTGTCGCTTCTAAGGTAGCGCTGTACGCGTTTCCCCAACATGATCCACAAGCAAATGGACGGCAGGTTTATAATGCCAAAAATGGCTGCCACCAGCGCTACAGAAGCCAGCGTTTGAGAGGGTGAATATACCGTGACAGCCGTGAGAGCCATAGTCCAGGCTTTGGGGTTTACCCACTGAAATAGTGCCGCCTGAATAAACGTGAACGGTCGGCCACCGCCTCTCGCTGCACTTTCGGAGAGGGTGGCTGTGGCAATTTTCCATGCCAGATAGAGGAGATACACCACACTGAAAGTCTTCAATATTGTGTGGCTCGCCGGATAAGCTGTAAACAATTGCGCCAGACCAATTCCCACCAGAAAAACCATCAACACAAATCCCGCACTAACCCCCGCCATATGTGGAATAGTGCGGCGAAAGCCATAGTTGGCGCCCGACGCCATCAGCATCAAGTTATTCGGACCGGGTGTAATAGAGGCGACACTCGCAAAAAGGGCGAGGCCGGTAAACAGTTCGTAGGTCATGGGTGTCACTGCGCTAGTAGGTCGGTCATTTACCTTCATTTAGCCATTTTATGCAAATTTGTTGTCGCCTGGCGTAGGATACTCAGTGGTGGCTTGCCCTTGGTGGCAAAAATCGGCACATTAGCAATCTCATAATTCGACATAGACGCTTCGGAGCAGATCATGCGTTCCTTTTACACCTTAATTCTACTAGTGTTACTGACTGCTTGCGGACAGCAAAGCGGTGAGCCCACAGCGGAGATCAGCACCATGAATACAGCACTACCCTACGGCTCCTGGCCGTCCATAGTAACGGCCGCTTCGGTGGTGGAAGGAAGTCGGGGGCTTGGTTCCCTAAGCTACGATTCTGGCTATGTCTACTGGGTTGAATCACGACCGGAAGAAGGTGGGCGCAACACCATTATGCGCTGGAAGAAGGGCGCAGAAGCTGAAGAAATTCTGCCAGCGCCCTGGTATGTGCGCACCCGAGTTCAGGAATACGGCGGACGTAGCATGTTGGTAGTAAACGGCACGGTATGGTTCTCCAATTTTGAAGACCAGCGCGTGTATCGAATGGTTCCCGGTGAAGCGCCGGTGGCGATCACGCCCGAGGCCGACCTGCGCTATGCAGGCTGTGTTTTCGATCAGGCTCGCAATCGTCTGGTCTGTGTGCGCGAGGACCACCGAGTTTTGGGGGAGCCAAAAAATACGCTGGTCGCTCTGCCTTTGGACGGTGTTTCTGAAGGGGAAGTACTGTTCGATGACGGCGACTTTGTTTCGGCAGTTAGCCTTACAGACGACGGTAGCCGGGTTGCCTTCACCAGCTGGCTTCACCCCAATATGCCCTGGGATAACACTAGCTTGTGGTCTGCCGGGTTTGACGACGAAGGTCAGTTCACGGATTTGAGTCTTCATAATGAGGGCAACGCTGAATCGGTTATTAATCCCCAATGGAGCGGCGATAATCAGCTTTACGCTATTTCAGACAGGGACAACTGGTGGAAGATATACCAGGTGAACGGGCGGCAGTTTACCGCTGTTAATAGTGGCCTCGAGGACGTTGAAATTGGTGGTCCTGATTGGGTTATAGGGCAAAACTACTATCACCTCCTCGGCGATGAAAAAATACTGGTGCAGGTTATGAAGGCCGGGGTTGAGCATCTGGCTATTCTTGATATAGCCAGTCAAAGCACCGAGGCGCTCGCTCTGGCAAGCGCGTCCATCGCAGATGTTCTCTCTGTGGAGAACCGCTTGTTCGTGATTAATGCGGCAACCGACAAAGCAACGGAGCTGCTAGAAACCGACATGAAGGGTAATGTTCTGTCGCTAATTCGCACCGCCAGTGACTCAACACTGGACCCATCGTGGGTGCCCAAGTATCAGTTGGTTAGTTTTCCAACAGGTGGGGGCGCCACGGCACACGGTATTTATTTACCACCAACTAATCCCGATGCCACTGCGCCAAAAGGTGAAACGCCGCCGCTTATTGTGAGTGTTCACGGCGGGCCCACCGGTTTAGCGAGCCCCGGGTTTAATCCCAAACATATATATTGGACTAGCCGCGGCTTTGCCGTGCTGGATCTGAATTATCGCGGCAGCACCGGCTTTGGTCGGCAGTACCGTCGTTCGCTGTACGGACAGTGGGGCGTGGCCGATGTGGAAGATGCGGTATCGGGAGCCACCTGGCTGGCCGAACAGGGCCTTGCTGACCCCAAACGTCTGTTGATTCGTGGCGGAAGTGCGGGTGGCTATACAACTTTGGCAGCCCACGCTTTTCATTCGGCTTTTGCAGCCGGCGCCAGTTATTATGGCATCAGCGACTTGGAGGCATTGGCCACCGACACCCACAAGTTTGAGTCGCGCTATCTCGACCAGGTTATCGGCCCCTATCCGGAGCGCAAAGATCTTTACCAGAGCCGTTCACCCATCAATCATCTGGAGGGGTTCAGTGCTCCCTTGTTGTTGTTGCAAGGTTTGGATGATCCGGTCGTGCCACCGAACCAGTCCGAGATGATTTTTGAAGCACTAAAAGCCAAGGGTGTACCGACTGCTTATCTGGCGTTTGAAGGTGAGTCACACGGCTTTCGTAAAGCAGAAAACCAGATACGTTCACTAGAAGGCGAGCTCTACTTCTACTCTCAGGTTCTGGGTTTTAAAACCGCAGAAGAACTCCCAAAAATTACAATCGAAGGAAGCATAGAACCATGAAACTTTATACATTCGACGCGGCTCCCAATGCCAGACGTGTAACCCTGTTTATGCAATACAAGGGCATCGAAATCGAAACAACTCAAATCGCCATGATGGAGCTGGAGCAACTGGGGGATGACTACAAAAAGATTAATCCCGAGTGCACGGTGCCCGCGTTGGTGCTGGACGACGGTACAGTGCTGACAGAAGTCGTGGGCATATGTGCTTATCTGGAGGCACTTTATCCCGACAAGCCTCTTATGGGCAGTTCTGCACTGGAGAAAGCATTGGTCATCAGCTGGGATCACAAGCTCTTTGTGGGAATCATGGCAGCTACAGGCGGCATTTTGCGCAACACCAGCAAGGGCTTTGTTAATCGCGGCCTTCCGGGCCCCATCGACGTGCCCCAAATACCCGAACTGGCCGAACGAGGCAGACTGCAAATTCCGCAGATTTTAGCCAAGCTGAACGAACACCTGTCCAGCAATCAGTGGCTGGCGGGCGATAATTTTTCTCTGGCGGATATCGATTTATTGGCCTCGATTGATTTTATGGCCTGGGTAAAACAAAGCGTTCCCGATGAGTGCGTGCATCTCAAAAGCTGGCACGAACGCGCTGCGGCTATTTTTGCTTAAGTTGGTGAAGTAATAATGAACCCGTGCTTTTCATTAGTTGAGTTGGGTTGGCAACCCTTCTTTCAGCAACAGCTCAGTATGGAGGAGTGGGACGCCGCCACGCCCGCGCGAGTTGTAGAACAGCACAAGTCAGAGTTGGAAGTGGCAACTCAGGCTGGCACGCACACCCTGGAGATTACCCACGCGATGCCTTCTGTCACCGTTGGCGACTGGGTTTTGCTTGATGACCACGGAGTGTTTCTACGCGCTTTAGAGCGCAAGAGTTGCTTCGCGCGTAAGGCCGCCGGTAGCAAATTGTCGCGCCAACTCATTGCGGCCAATGTAGATACTGCCTTTATAGTTTGCTCCATGAATGAGGATTTTAACCTCAACCGAATTGAGCGCTACCTCAGTGTTGTGAACAATGCCGAGGCGGAGCCCGTGGTGGTGTTGAGTAAAATGGATTTGTGCGCTGACCCGGAGGGGATGTCCCAGCAGGTTCAGTCATTGGACAATATGCTGTGCGTGGAAAGCGTTAACAGTTTGTCTTCCGATAGTGTTTCGAAACTCCTGCCCTGGTGTCAGCCGGGTAAAACCGTTGTGCTGTTGGGCTCTTCCGGGGCGGGAAAATCCACACTGAGCAATCGATTGCTGGGTGATGAACATCAGGACACAGGAGACATCAGGGAAGACGACGGCAAAGGCCGACACACAACAACGCGACGCTCATTGCTTAAGATGCCAACAGGGGCCATGATTCTGGATACTCCAGGCATGCGAGAGCTGCAACTCGCCGACTGTGAAGAGGGAGTGGCGAGCACTTTCTCCGATATTATCGATCTTGCTGATAATTGCCGCTTTGGTGATTGCCAGCACGGTAATGAGCCTGGCTGTGCAGTGCGGTCGGCCATCGAATCTGGCGAGTTGGATGAGCGCCGGTTGTTGAATTACCTTAAGTTGTCGCGCGAACAGGCACTAAATAGTGCGTCATTAGCGCAGCGCAGGGCCACCGACAAGGATCTCGGCAAGTACTACAAGCGCACGTTGAGTGAGGCCAAGAAACTAAAGGGCAGATAACGAATCGTGCACAAGTCGTCGATTAGTAAATTCGGAGTATCTTGGAGTAAATGGGAGCGAGCAATGGGCAACTCGCTGCGCCCATGTCGGTTTTGCATCACTACAGCTTGGATAGTGGAATTGCCGTTTCAGATTTAACTTCCTCGATTACAACATACGTATGGGTCTGGGCGACCAGCGGAATAGTTGCCAGTTGTTCGCCCAGGAAACGTTGATAATCCTGCATATCCGAGCAGCGAACTTTTAACAGATAGTCAAAACCGCCAGCCACCATATGGCAGGCTTCCACTTTGGGTATTGCGCGCATTCGCTCATTGAAATCTCTCAGGTCGCTGGTGCTCGTATTGGTCAGTAACACCTGGATAAATGCCAGGGTGTTTGCGTTCAGTTTTTCCGCATCTGCCAGGGCGACGTAACCGGTGATATAGCCTTCCCGCTCCAATCGCCTCACCCGCTCCAGACAGGGTGTGGGGCTCAGTGCTACTTGCTTTGCCAGTTCCACATTAGAGATGCGGCCATCTCGTTGTAGCAGCTGCAGGATGTTGCGGTCGATGCGATCGAGGGGCTTATGCTTTGTCATGACAGTTTAATATCCCGAATAATGTGTTTTAGCAGGATAATACACTGGTTATAGCGATATAAGAGAGGCCTATATCGTTTAAAAGCTGGAAAATACAGCAGATACATATTTCGGGGATATCCCATGTCAGACCAGTTAGCACTATTGAGAAACACCCTTAGGGAGGCCACTTACGCCGACGAACCTGCGGTTATGAAAGAACTGCTCGCGATGTCGTCCCTGAATCACGATCGCAACGAACTTGTAAAAGCCGACGCGGTGAACCTGGTAGAGCGCTGCCGTGGCATGAGCCATAAAGCCGGTACGCTGGACGCGTTTCTACAGGAGTTTGGACTTTCAAATAACGAAGGAATCGCCCTGATGTGTCTTGCAGAGTCGTTGCTGCGAGTGCCAGATGGTGAGACGGCTGATCGCCTGATTGCCGAGAAAATCTTGTCCGGTGACTGGGCTTCACATAAGGGTAAGTCGGGTTCCCGTTTTGTAAATGCCTCTGTCTGGGGCCTAATGCTCACAGGCAGAGTGGTAACCCTGGATGATGAGATTACCGGGGATACGACGTCCTGGATGAAACGTATGGTGAGCTCTCTGGGAGAGCCAGTTGTGCGCATGGCGGTATTGCAGGCCATGCGAATTATGGGCGGCCAGTATGTATTGGGTCGCTCCATCGAAGAGGCGATACAGAAAGGTCGCTCCAACGACCGGCCGGGTACACGCTACTCGTTTGACATGTTGGGGGAGGGTGCGCGCACCGATGCGGATGCCCAGAACTATCTTCGTTCCTATGCAGAAGCGATCCGAAATATTGTCGCCACCGGTAGTGCCCTGTCAGTGATCGAGGCGAATGGCATTTCGGTGAAACTCTCGGCGTTACACGCCCGCTATGCATACAGGCAGAAACAACGGGTCATGGACGAGCTGCTGCCGCGAGTGAAGTCGCTGGCACTGATGGCGAAGAAAGGCGGTATCGGATTCAGTATTGATGCCGAGGAGTGTGATCGGCTGGATATTTCTCTGGATATCTTTGAAGCGCTGGCCCGCGACAGTGATCTGGCCGGTTGGGATGGTCTGGGTTTTGTTCTACAGGCCTACCAGAAGCGCGCCACCCATGTCGCAAGGTGGTTGATTACGCTGGCATCTGAATGTGAACGTCGCTTCATGGTGCGCCTGGTAAAGGGCGCTTATTGGGACGGTGAGATCAAGCATGCACAGGAGCAGGGGATGCGGGATTACCCTGTGTTTACTCGCAAGTGCCATACCGATGTCTCGTATCAGGTGTGCGCACAGATCTTGCTCGATGCTCAGGACGAAATCTATCCGCAGTTTGCCACTCACAATGCTCATACGGTGGCGGTCATTCGCGAGCTGACAGCCAGCGGCAAGCAATACGAATTTCAGCGCTTGCACGGCATGGGGCATCTTCTGTATGACGAGGTGCTGGACAACAGCCCTGAGGTTGCAGTGCGTGTCTACGCCCCGGTTGGCAATCATCGGGATCTGTTGCCTTACCTGGTTCGACGCTTACTGGAAAATGGCGCCAATAGCTCCTTTGTAAACCGCTTTCTCGATGCCAAAGTGCCACCTGAAGAGTTGTTACGGGATCCGGTGGAGGAAACCTGTACTCTTAAAACGGGCCGCCATTCGGGCATTCCTGTGCCCAGAGAGCTCTATCATCAACAGGAGTGGGCTTGGGTAAATGCCTTGGGCATTGACCTCGAAGATCCTTTGTCAGTAACGCCTTTGTTGAAAACTGTTATGGCATCAACGGATAAAACTGCTAAGGCTATGCCGATTGTCGGTGGGCAGCGTTGCCCCGGACAGAGTAAGCCACTATTCAATCCTGCAAATTCCCAACAGCTAGTGGGAGAGGTTGTGGAGGCCGGGCCTAAGGTCATACAGGAGGCGATGGATAGGGCGTCGGCTGCCCATTCGGCCTGGGACGCAGCGGGAGCAGAGCGGCGCTGCGCATGTTTGGAGCGTGCTGCTGATCTGATGGAACAGCAATGTGACCAGCTAATAGCTTTGATCGTAGCTGAGGCAGGACGAACTATCGATGACGCACTTTCGGAAGTACGCGAAGCAGTCGATTTTTGCCGTTACTACGCGCAGCGCGGTAGAGCCAACTTTGGTAAACCTCTGGTACTTCCCGGCCCTACGGGAGAGGTGAATGAGCTGAGTTTGCATGGTCGCGGTGTATTTCTCTGCATCAGCCCATGGAACTTTCCCCTGGCGATTTTTATCGGCCAGGTATCAGCGGCGCTGGCAGCGGGAAACTCAGTGATCGCCAAGCCTGCGGAGCAAACGCCGTTGATTGCGGCCAGAGCGGTTGATATTTTGATCGACGCGGGCGTGCCGGGCGATGTTTTGCACTTATTGCCAGGTGATGGCCCCACAGTGGGAGGCGCCGTATTAGCGGACCCCCGCCTTGCCGGGGTCGTATTTACCGGTAGCACCCAGACCGCCAGAGTGATTAACCAGCAATTGGCCCAGCGAGAAGGGCCGATTATACCTTTGATTGCGGAGACCGGTGGCCTCAACGTGATGTTGGTGGATGCCACCGCACTACCGGAACAGGTGGTGGACGATGTAATTACTTCCGCGTTTCAAAGTGCAGGTCAACGCTGCAGTGCCCTGCGAGTACTGTATTTGCAGGAGGACATTGCCGACAACGTGATTGAAATGCTCAAGGGTGCTATGGCGGAACTCAAAATCGGCAATCCCGCAGCGCTGAGTACCGATATTGGTCCGGTGATAGATCTGGATGCCCGACAGATGCTGGAGCGGCACCAGCAGCGCATGCGATCCGAGGGAACGTTGTTGGCCGCGTGTGAGTTGGACAGTTCGCATCTGGGAGGCTACTTCGTGGCGCCACAGGTTTATGAAATTGAGCACTTGTCACAGTTGGAGCGTGAAGTGTTTGGGCCAATCCTGCATGTGATTCGCTACAAAGTGTCAGATGTGCCCCGCGTACTTCAGGACATTAATGACTCAGGCTACGGTCTTACGCTGGGTGTACACAGCCGCATCGATGGTTTCGCCCGGGAAGTGTTCGATAACACACGGGTTGGCAATACATACATCAACCGCAATATGGTTGGAGCGGTTGTGGGGGTGAACCCCTTCGGCGGGCAGGGGCTGTCGGGCACCGGGCCCAAAGCGGGAGGCCCGCATTACTTATTGCGCTTCGCTTGTGAGCGGACTCGCACCGATAATGTTGTTGCCAGAGGCGGTAATACGCAGTTGTTCAGTTTGCAGGAGTAGGGTGCATGCTGTGGTGTTCTGTGTCAGTTGTGTTGGAGACCTTCCAGTTCAGCCCAAACAAAATCCGCAACACAGCAAAACGGCGAATTACTAATTGGTATAGGCCAATACAGATTGCGAATGTACCAATAGCGATGACGAAATATTCAGCGACGCCAGGCAACCCCCAGTCGATAACGTAATACCCCAGTACAACGATGACACTCTGGTGAAGGATGAAAACGGGGTAGACGGCCTTGTTACAATACTTTAGTCCGGCATTTGTAAAATTCAGGTAGTGCCGTGCATAGCCGATTACCAGTGCCATCCACGACCATTTGACCAGCAGGTCAATGTGCTGCACTAAGTAGTTGTTGTAAATGGTGAAACCCTCCACAGAGATATAGGCCGGTATCAGTAGCAGCGTATAGCTAGTCAAACCAATGCCCAGTGAAAGGCGTCGGTTCCTTTCAAAGGCCGCCCATACTGAGGGCATACGCACAAACAACAACCCCATTAGCAGCGCGAACATATAGATGCTGTGGGCATACCAATCATTGTAAAACGCGTTTGTAATTTCCGTATTTCCAAAAGCATAGGCAATGGCGAAGTAAATCAGGCACGGCAAAATGATGATTCTTGTCCCGCGTGCGAGCCAGGCTTCAACGCGTGCCAGCATGTGCATACCGCGGGCTGTGTTGATAAAAGCGATTAGGGGTAAAAGTACTATCGTGTAGTGAAACAGGTAGAGCACATACCACATGTGGTTGTAGGTGGGGAAAGGTGCCTCCATGTTCGGGTCCCATGAGAAGCTGAAGTAGCGGGTGGTCCAGAATTGCCAGAACGAGCCCTGGAACAATCCCTTTTGTAGTGCTTCGTAGTACGACTGGGGCGCCACCACAACAGCGACAGCGAACAGCAGGGGTATGTACAATTTTACAACACGCTGCCAGGTAAAAGACCCCAGTGACACCTTCGTAGTCATGAAGCTGATGGCGACGCCAGAAACAATAAAGAGTATATCCAGGCGCCACGTGGAGGTGAGCATCATTATCGATTTCAGTAGTTGGCTGTTGTGACCGCTCTCTATATGCCAGCCCCAACTCACAAACATCATTCCGCTGTGGTAGAAAATAAGAAAAGCGAATGCCAGAACTCTCACCCAATCCAGAAAGTAGGCTCTGCCACCAATTTTAGCGAGTAGTGTTGTCTGGTCCATGTGCTGCTCCGGCCTGAATGTGTGAGGTAAAGCATAGGAGCGCTGCCATGTGATGTGGAGCTTTTTGGTATGAGTGATAGTATAAAGTGCCCAGCGGATAAGGCTTTGTGACGAACGGCAGGGGTCAGGGACAAGCGGATACACGGTATGGCATCTTCAAAAAAGCATTCGGGCGAGATACTACTATGGCTGCTGGCATTTACACTGTTTCCGATTATTCTCGCCACTAACGAAATAATGGAAGCAGCGCGAGATGGCGATGAGATAGAGCTGTGGATACCCTTTTTCAAGGAGTTCTCCAGTGCCGTGGTAGTACTGGCTTTAATTCCGGGCATACTGTGGGTTGATCAGAGAATACCAATTGCGACCCGCAGCTGGCCTATACGTTTGCTGATCCACCTGCCTCTATCGGTTATTTTTTCGATCCTTCACGTTGCGGGCATGTACAGCATCCGCAATTTGGTTTTTTCCCAGCTCGCAAAGCCCCTGGAGGGCGGCGATCTGCTGTGGATATTTGTGTTTGAGTACCGAAAAGACTTTGCCGCTTATTTTGCCGTATTACTTGTTATTTATACCTACCGCGAAATATCGAGGCTACGTCTGGGCGAGGCGCAATTGTCAGCCCCACAGAACAAGCAGGAAGATACGGGTATCCTGGTCAGCAAAAGTGGTCTTTTCCACTATATAGAGCCGACCGATATACAGTGGGTAGAAGCGGCGGGAAACTATGTGGAACTCCATGTTGGCAGCGAAACCTATATGTTGCGTAGCACCATGAAAGAAATCGAAGCCCGTCTGGGAAATGATAGCTTTGCCAGAATTCATCGCTCCGCTATTGTGAATCGCGATGAGGTCAAACGGGTGTCTCCCGCCATGAATGGTGACAAGACGATCTTGCTAAACAGCGGTCATGAATTGCGCTTATCTCGACGCTATAAGCAGAATTTGGAATTTCAGGCGGCCACTTGAGAGGCTAGCGATCCAGAATTACTGGCCCACTTCCCTCGCTGGCGAGTTTGTCGTCTTCATTGTAAATGGGGCAGTTTTTCATCGACAGGCAACCGCAACCTATGCAGCCGGTTAGCGAATCGCGCAGGCGTTGCAGGTAGTCGATGCGGGCGTCCAGATCATCGCGCCACCATGTGGAGAGGGTTTGCCAGTCTGCTGCGGTGGGCGTGCGGTTGTCAGGTAAAGTGCTGAAAGCCTGCTTGATCTCTTCCAGGCTGATGCCCATCTTCTGAGCTGCCTTTATCACCGATATTCTTCGCAGCACATCTGCTTTGTAGCGCCGTTGGTTGCCAGCGTTTCTCCAGCTTTGTATCAAGCCCCGGGTTTCATAGAAGTGCAAAGTGCTGACCTTTACACCGCAGCGCTTGGCGACTCTTCCTACTGTCCAGTTGGCTTCGCTCATGGGTTCCCCTGAAATTATTTCAAATTTCTTGAAATTAGTGCTTTACCTCAAGTTAGGTTGAGGTATTAGTATGGTTTTGAACTTAACACGTGGAGCACATCATGATCCAGTTAGAGCACGTTAATTTAGTTGTAACAGACATAGAGCAATCGTTGAAATTTTATCGCGCTGCTTTCCCTCACTGGTGGGTGCGTGAAGAGGGTAAGGGTGAATGGTCTGGCAAGCCGCGCAACTGGGTGCACTTTGGCGATGACTATCAGTATCTGGTATTTGGGGACAATGGTGAGGGAGAGAATCGGGACCTGAATGGTCATCAGCTTGGGCTGGCACACTTTGCTTTTGTTACCAGCAATCTTGATGCGCTTATCTCGCGTTTGGCCGATGCGGGTTTTCCCATCGCCAAAAGTGGAGCAGAGGATGCTCACCGAAAAAATATTTACTTTATGGACCCCGATGGTTTTGAGGTGGAGTTTGTTGAGTACCTGAGCGACCTGCCTGTAGAGAGAAACCTTTCCGGCCAGTAGTACTTGGGCATGTTCACACAATTTAATAGCGAAATTATTAAGGAGTTAACACAGATGAAAGTTCTAGCATTTGGTGCGAGCAACAGTCGGGAATCGATCAACGGTACTTTAGCTGCGTATGCTGCGGGCTTGGTAGATGGCGCCACGGTTGAATTACTGAATATCCACGATTACGAGTTACCTATATACAGCATTGATCGTGAGAAAGAGCTGGGTCAGCCAGCACTGGCATTGGAGTTCTTTGAGAAAATTGGTAGCTCTGATGCGATTATTGTGTCTTACGCGGAGCATAATGGTTCATACACCGCTGCCTTCAAGAATCTGTTTGACTGGCTGTCGCGCATAGACAGCAAGGTGTACCAGGGCAAGCCAATGTTGATTCTGGCTACGTCACCCGGGTCAGGTGGTGCGGCCACCGTACTGGCTGCAGCTGCAGCCTCTGCGCCATATTTCTCTGCCAATTTGAAAGGCAGTGTTTCTGTACCGAATTTTTATGAAAACTTTGATGTGAGCGCTAACGCGTTAACTAATCAGGAAATTGAGGCGGAGCTGAGAGTAGCTGTTGGGCTGTTGTAGAAAATATGTTCCTGTGCGAACCTCAGGGGATGATAAATCTAGTACGCTATGATTGTATGGTAGTGGAGGTATAGCGTCAGCAATTTTTATATGTTGAGCGTTTGGCATGCCTACCTTGGGTGGTAGCCCTGAATGATGTGTCCTATACTTATTGTCTAAAATGAGATTGCAGGTGATTTATGGATTTGATGAAAATGGGTACGGAACTTCTGACCAATTCGCTGGGAGGATCCGCCGACACAGAGCAGGCGTCAGCGGCACTGTCAGGTTTGCTCGGTGGTAGTGGGGGTGATCTTGATCTGGGAGCCTTGGCAGCCAAAATGGCCAGTAGCGGTGAATTGTCGTCTGTGATCGGCTCCTGGCTGGGCGACGGTGGCAATGCTGGTATTTCCGCAGATAGCATTACAGCCCTTTTTGGCAACTCTGCGGTCGCGGACTTTGCGGCAAAGCTTGGTGTCGATCCCTCCAATGCTACGTCTGCTTTGTCAGATGTGCTGCCACAGTTAATGGACAAGTCGAGTTCGGGTGGTAGCCTTCTTGACTCTCTGGGTGGCGCAGAAGGTTTGCTGGGCGCGGCGAAATCGTTTTTGTCCTAATTTCAGGGCTTTAAGAGTACTATCAGAAAATCTTACAAGGGAATAATTATGGCTAAGTTATCAGATATAGAAGGCATTGGCGCCACTTACGCAGGTAAGTTGGAGGAGGCAGGTTTGACCTCCCAGGATTCATTGCTGTCTACGTGTTGTGCTAAAAAGGGTCGAAAAGAAATCGCTGCCAGCACTGGTATTAGCGAAAAACTGATTCTAAATTGGGTTAACCGGGCAGACTTGTCCAGGATTAAGGGGGTGAGCACTCAGTATGCCGACCTTCTGGAGTGTGCTGGCGTAGATACGGTTCCCGAGCTGGCGCAACGAAATGCTGCCAATCTTGCTGCAAAGATGGCCGAAGTAAACGAAGAGAAAAATCTGGTGAGAAAAGTGCCTACGGAGTCGCAGGTTGAAGGCTGGGTCGCACAGGCTAAAGAACTGCCAAAATTGGTAACGCACTAAACAAGATGATTATCGGCTCCACCTTCACAGGTGGGGCCGATATTAAGTCTCTGTCTATTTGTTGAGTGCTTTGTCCATTTTGGCACTGGCATCATCTGCGGCACTACCTGCAGAGTCCATAGCATCGTTTGCACTTTTGGTGACCGCATCGCTGGCGTCGCTGGCCATTTCTTTTGTGCTATCCATCGCATCGTCAGCCATTTGTCCTGCGCTGTCTGCGGCATCGCTCATGGCTTTGCCTGTAGCATCTGCAGCATCTGATGCCATGTCTCCTGCGCTCTCCATGGCTTCACTTGTAGCATCCGCAGCATCCGATGCCATGTCTCCCGCGCTTGCCATGGCTTCATTTGTTGCGTCCGCAGCATCACTCGCCATATCACCAGCTGCATCCATCGTGTTGTTGGCGGTTTCCGTTACGCTATCTGCTGCAGCTTCCGCTGACTTTTTTGCGTTGTCTACGTCTTCCTTGCTACAGGCTCCCAGGCTGGCTACTAAAACGCATGCCAGGGCTATTCCAATTTTTGATTGAGTTTTCATGTCGATTCCCCTATTTGGTCTATTTATTCGATAAAGCTTCAGCAGGATTCTGCCTAACGAGCATGAATATGCGGGAAGAGACGGCTTAAAGCAACCTGTCTTTGTCCGTGTTGGAGGTCGTTCTCAGGGCGAGCTCCGCTCCCTGTGCTTTCGAGGAGTTGACCTGTGTGCTTACAGGGTGATTGACTAGCGACTCGAAAATGGCAGATGGCTGCAATTTATCTTCCTGCCCAATACCCTCCTCTAGCCAGCTTCTGGCATCATTCTGGTTTAGCATCACGGGCATTCGATGGTGAAGTTTGGCAATCTTACCTTGAGCCGGTGTTGTCAAAATGGTGAAAGAAACCTTGTCACCCCACTGCTCCCACAACCCGGCAAAAACCAATAGGTCTTCTGGTTTATGGATAAAGTAGGGCTGTTTTATACTGCCTTCCTTACGCCATTCATAAAAGCCCGCCACGGGTACCAGAGCGGTGCGGGAATTTTTCCAGGCGGAACGAAAGCTGGGTTTTTCGCTGACAGTTTCCAGCCTGGCATTGTGTGTTGGGTATTTGGTTGTGAATGTCTTTTCCCACTCGGGCACCAGACCCCATCTGGCAGTGATTGTTCCTGTGTTGGTGACAACGGGCACCATGGCAGTGGGAGAGATGTTGTAACCGAGCTCGGCACCTTGCGGCCAATCACGCAGTATGTCGACCCAGTTGTGCATGTCTTTAACGTGGTTGTGAAATCTACCGCACATTTGGACTGTGGATCCGGCCCACCTCACATTGAATGAGTCGTGGCTCGCTTGATAACACTAGGACTCCAGAGCTGCAATCATTGACGCGTAGTCGGTAAAACCCAGCTCTCCTGTGATTTTTTCCGTCCAAATTTCATCGAGCTCTTCTGTTATTTCTGCGCTAAGTTGCTGCCGTGACTCGCCAATTTGGCCGCTGCGAACCTTTGAGGAATCGATATCGGGGGACAAACCAGCCACTGCGATGCTGCGATCGCGCATTAGCCTATCGTCAAAGTGATCGCCGTGCTCTTTCATAAAAGCCAATGACGCGTGTTCTTGTGTAATGGCAAACAACTCATCGTCGAGTTCAATATGCATGAACGCGGCCACTCTCGAAATTGTGCCGGGTAGATCGCCCTTCATGTGCTCAAACGCCATGAAAAGAACGTCCGGGTCATTTCGCCGTAACCACCATGACTTTAGGTGTGACCAGTAATTTCCGCGAGTGTCGTCGGTTGCAGCAGCGATAAATGTGCCGCGCGCAAACTCGTTCAGTGACACAGCTCCGGGTTCGAGAAACCAGCCCTCCATAAATTTGTACATGGAGTAGAGCGCATCCCTGGGATCGCGACAGGCGTTAATGTAGCGCCCGCCCGCCGGCACTTTATCGGCATCCAGATGGCTTTTGAATAATCGGGGCTCTGCCTTCTGGATTGAGTTTAAATCAATCCCGAGGTCGGTCGAGACTTCGATCCAGGGAGCCACTGCGCTAATGTCGTCGAAGTCCATATCACCGCGTGTGCGCAGGGTATGACACATTTGTTGTAGCCAGGTAGTGCCGCTTTTACCGAAAGGAGAAATTACGGTGTCTGTAGGCAGAAGGGTCATGCCCATTCCGTGGGCAATACCCTCGGGTGTGATCAGCGGTGCCATAATGGCCCGAAACGCTTCCAGATTTGTCGCCCGTCCTGATACTGCGCGGCCTTCGATAGTTGTAGCTGTCATTTATTGATCCCCAAGCTGCATGCCTGATTGGTGAGTCATATCTGCCTCGGCTATATTCGCCTCATTGGTTGTTGAGGGAGCGTAGCCGAGGGCAGTGCAAACCGATCAGGTTGCCTGGTTTACTGAGCGTCTATCCTAACTGATGCAGCGCACAAATTTTGTTACCTGAGGGGTCGCGTAAATAG
The DNA here is from genome assembly GCA_016744355.1 of Halieaceae bacterium. Taxonomy (GTDB): domain Bacteria; phylum Pseudomonadota; class Gammaproteobacteria; order Pseudomonadales; family Halieaceae; genus JBALVT01. Next base: position 59,542 of record JADGEN010000006.1, on the reverse strand, counting down.
GCCAGGTACAATTTCCCTGCCGCGCCTTCACGTGCTCCAGGAGGCTCTTCGCAAGTGGTGCCGCCATTGGCTAAGCCCGCGGCATGCCAGGCATCCGCTTCTGCTGGGTTTGCTGCTGCAAAACCAACGGTGCTGCCGTTTCCGGCACTGGCGGCTTGGCCATCGATAGGCTTGCTCATAGAAAATATACCGGCGCTGGTGAAGTAAAAGCAACGGCCTTTGTCGTCGATTACTCCGGGCTCGTGGCCCAGTGCACCGAGAACGGCGTCATAAAAGACCTTCGCTTTATCGACGTCGTTGGCACCGACCATTATGTGACTGAACATAGTTATTCTCCTTGCTTGCGATTAAAGATAGCGCCGATGTGTAGGCTATCGGGTCAGACATTGTAGGCTAGAATTTGTATCAGGGTAACTGTATTTTCTGTGCATTCATTTTAGTACGAATGTAGTTGTCATGACCCACATAGGTGAGTTCTGCCACCTGACGAATAAGGTGCTCTTCATACTTACCCAGGTTGCCATCGGCGTAGGCTACTTTCCACATCGCTTCAATGAGCTGGGTCTTTTGCTCTGCGTTGTAATTGTCATTTATCTCGCGAGTAAACTCGTACAGAGACGTGGCTTTGTCGACTTCGGACTGTGCTTCCAGTACCAGTTTTTTTATCTGTTGCGTATCCAGATGTAGCTCGCTGCTAAGTAGTTTTTCAAGTTCGTGCTGTTCGGCTTCGGTATGGCAAAAGTCTGCACGTGCGGTTTCTATCAGCAGTGCAGCTGCCACCAGATGTAAGCGATGGGTGCGCGATTGTTCAGTTTCCCGTGGCATGGGTTCGAACAGAGCTCTGAGGGCGGCTATCATTGTGGTCTTTCCTTGGGCTGAGCTGAAACCTCTATTTGTTCCAGCGCCGTTAATGTACCTCTTTTTCAAAGGTAATCCAAAGGTGGGTCGCAAGTGCATCAGGGCGGCGTTGTCGCGTGTTCCCTGGCGCGGCAAAACGGTATCTTTGTAAAGCAGGCTATGTGAGTATAAAAAAACTACACATGAGGCAGAATCATGGCCACTGACGAACGCGAGATTGAAAACCTGCTTTACCTCTATGCTGAACGCCTCGACCTTGGCGACATAAGTGGTATGTCGCGCCTGTTCGAGCATGGCGAGCTTTTGGGGCCTGATGGAAAGGTGCAGGGTAATAGCGCCGATGCTATCGCAACCTTGTACCGACAGTTTGTGAAACTGTATCCTGATGGCACGCCGAGAACCCATCATGTTACGAGTAATGCGATGGTGACTGTCGACGGAGAACAAGCCCGTTGTAGATCTTATTTTACGGTTTTCCAGGCCACCAACGAACTCCCTTTACAGCCGATTATAGCCGGCTGTTATGAAGATGAATTTTTGAAGACAGCGGGTAAATGGCACTTTACCCGGCGCAAGATGTTACCTCGATTGATCGGTGATATGACGCAGCATCAACAGTTTCCGCCAACTTAAAACAGGAGCAGTTTATGGCATTCGTCGAACATAAACTCGGTAAGACCCATTACACCAGAAAGGGCCGAAATCAGAAAACACCGATCATCTGGCTGCACGGCGGTCCTGGTGGCACGCACAAACCCGATAGTGAAGTGTTTCAATTGGCGCAGGATCGCCAGGTTTACTGTTATACCCAGGTTGGCGGCGGCAGGAGTTCTGCAACCGACAAGAAGCATTGGACCATCAACACCTTTGTAACAGAATTGAGTTTGCTTATTGACGCTTGGGGTCTGGATGAATTCCACTTGATGGGCGGGTCCTGGGGTACCACTTTGGCATTGGAATATTACTTGCGTCGCCGTGGGAAGGGGGTTAAATCGCTGGTCTTTCAGTCGCCTCTATTTAGTTCACAGGATTGGAAAGCGGACGCCCAGCGCCTTATTAAGGCACTGCCAGCAGACACCCGTCACATAATAAACACTTGCCATGAAATTGGCGCTACCGATGCGCAGGTTTATAAGCAGGCAATGAAGGTGTATTACCTTGCACATGTGATTCGCAGCAAGAAAAAATTGGACGAGATGTTCGCCCGAGAAAACCCTAATGGCAATCGCGTGTATGAGTATATGTGGGGTCCCAGCGAATTCGAGCCTACAGGTACCCTCAAGTCTTACGACAAGGTGAGCGAGCTTTCCCAAATCAAAATTCCTTGCATGATTATTTGTGGTGAGTATGATGAGGCGACGCCAGATACTGGCGTAAAGTATGCCAATAAAATATCAGGCTGCACTTTTGCTGAAATCAAAGGCGCCAGTCATTCCATATGGGCAGAAAAACCCGCCCGCATCCGTCGTGTAATTAATGACTTTCTGCACAGCGTTGAGTCAGATTCAGGGGCGTGATGTCGGCGATTTGCAGCGGGGTTGGCTGTTCTCTATACAGGGGCGATTAATGCTTGCGAGTATAACTCCCCGATAATTTGATGAGCTACAATAATGAGTGAATTTGCAGGAAAAACCGCGGTCATTAGTGGCGGCGCGGAAGGTATTGGGTTTGGTATAGCCCGGGTGCTTGGTCAGCAGGGCATGAACATTGTTCTGGGTGACATAGACGCGCAGCAGTTACAGCAGGCGGAGCAAACTCTGCTTGCCGAAGGCGTAGATGTTCTGGCAGTCACCATGGACGTTACTGACATAGGGCAGTGGCAAAGTTTGGCGCAACAGGCCCTGCAACGTTTTGGAAAAGTCCATATGCTGGTCAATAACGCGGGTGTAAGTGGCACCCCCGGCGAGGTTGATGTCATGAACCCCAAGGGTTGGCAGTGGGTGCTGGATGTCAATTTGATGGGTGTAGTGTTTGGCACTCAAATTATGGTTCCACTTATGAAACAGCACGGTGAGGGCGGTTGGTTAGTCAATGTCGGCTCCATGGCAGGTATGGGTGGTATCCCCTTCGGCGGACCCTACACAGCCACCAAGATGGCAGTGGTTGGCATGTCGGAGAGCTGGAGTGCGGAACTAAAGCCTCACAATATCCAGGTTTCAGTACTATGCCCGGGCTTTGTAAAAACACGCATACATTTATCTCATCGCAACAAGCATGCTCACTATGAAAGTGATGGCAGTTCACAGCAACAGAGCGAAGAGGGTTCTGCCATTGCTGATCACATGGAGCAGGTAATCGACGCTGGCCTGGATCCCTTATTGGTGGGTAATCGGGTGGTCGAGGCGCTGAGGGCGGGGGAGCTTTACATTTTTACACATCCAAATTATCGCGCCTGGGTACAGAAGCGCTCTGCAGATATCGACGCCGCATTTGAACGTGCAGAATCCAGCCCACTGCTAGTCGATGTTGTAAATCAGGAAGTCGCTAGTTTCAGCTGATGGCTACACTCGGCTTCAGTTTATCAATCACAACACAAAATTTATAAAAAGGGAAAAACCATGTCTGATACACGCGAGTTTGGCATCATCGTTTACGGCGCAACGGGCTACACGGGTCGTTTGGTCTGCGAATATTTGAACAAACAATATGGCGTTAATGGCGATGTGAGGTGGGCCATGGCTGGACGCAGTCAGAGTAAGTTAAATGAAGTACGAGACGAGATGGGCATTTCTGAGGATGTCCCGCAGCTTGTCGCAGATGCCAGTAATCCTGATTCGATTGACGCAATGGTGCGCCGTGCAGCTGTGGTGTTAACAACTGTGGGCCCTTATCAGCTTTACGGCTCTGATTTGGTGCGAGCTTGTGCGGAAGCGGGCACTGACTACGTTGATCTGTGCGGTGAACCCGCCTGGATGCATGACATGATTGCCGCCCACCAGGATGCAGCCAAGGCCAGCGGAGCGCGTATCGTGTTCTCCTGTGGCTTTGATTCGATACCATTTGATTTGGGTGTCTATTTCTTACAGCAAGCGGCGAAGGAAAAGCTGGGCGCAGTGGCCACTCGAGTGAAAGGCCGAGTGCGCGCAATGAATGGCACCTTTTCCGGTGGTACGCTCGCGAGCTTTAAAGCCACCATGGCAGCCGCTGCAAAAGATCCCAAGATGATTCAGGTATTGATGAACCCCTTCGCCTTAACCGCTGATTTTTCCGGGCCAGAACAGCCTTCCGGCCTGGCGCCAATATATGAAGAGGATTTGGGTAGTTGGTCTGCACCCTTTGTCATGGCCACCATCAATACCAAGAATATCCACCGTTCCAATTTCCTGCTGGGGCATTCTTATGGTGACAACTTTGTCTACGACGAAATGTTACTAACCGGTCCGGGTGAGCAGGGTGAAGCCATAGCGAAAGCGGTGGCAGAAGATAAATCGATGGCGAGCGATCCAACTCAGCCCGGCGAAGGGCCGACAAAGGAACAGCGCGAAACGGGTAATTACGATGTACTGTTTTTGGGTTCCAATGACTCAGGTGGCTCTGTTAGCGTTGGCGTGACAGGCGACAAGGACCCCGGTTATGGCTCTACTTCGAAAATGATTGCCGAGAGCGCCGTGTGTCTGTTGCAAAACCCCGGCCTTGCGAGTGGCGGAATATGGACGCCTGCTGCAGCCATGGGAAGTCAGCTGATAGAACGTCTAAAGGCAAACGCCGGGCTTACTTTCGAAGTGGAAGAGAGCTGATAGGCCTTAGGGGCTTGTGTTACAACCCCCCTAGCGAAACCCCTTCGGCTTCGAGTAACGGCTTGAGTTCATGGTAAGCGGCGGGGGTTTTGTTCAGTGGTATCGAGGGAAATAAATGATGCACCAGATGGTATTCCATACCGGATGACAAGATAGTGCCAATGGGTGACTTCCAGCCCCTGGTGTCCCGATAGCGACCGTTTTCCCGCATGGGGTGATGCGGCGCCCAAGACAAGGTTATTGGGGTGTAAATGCCCGCTATTTGGCGTGGAATCCACCACAATGCTAGCACTTCCAGGGCAAAGCCACTCCATGCCAGCACCGCCATTATCAGCCAGCCCAGGCGGGTTACAAGTATTGCCTCCAGCATCAGGCGTTCTTTTGTGTCGTTGTCTTCCAGTACATTGTCAGTCAGGCCGCCCGCGTGGCCGGGTTGCTTACTGAGCCAGGCATTTTTCGCCGCGCCCCAGATAGTATCGGCCCGCATATAGATGTCAGGGTCACGCTCATCATCATTGGTGTATGCATGATGTTTGAGATGAATGGCGCGGTGTAGACGGTAAGGAATGAGCAAGGGCAAAACTGACACGTGCCCAACAAGCTCATTCAACCAGCGCAGCGATGTGTTAGGCCGTCCTATATTGCCGTGTTGCGCTTCGTGGGTAGGTAGGTAGCAAGCGCTCATGGTAATAGATGCGATAACGCAGCCTAACCATAGAGGAATGTGTCCAGCTGCCGCGAGAGGCCAGAGCGCCAGCCATAGGAAAAATCCACCCAGCCCCCATATCACCATCAGCCATGGGAAGCCTCCTATGTACTTTTGTGCAATGGCACGCTCTTCTGTCATGCTCATAACCATTGCCCCCGCTGCTTCGCTACCAGACCCCAGATGGCGCCCAGAGGCAGAGTCAAATACAGAGAGGGAATGCCCATAGCTGCAGAAAATGAGACAGTGTCTAAGACTGCCGCCAGCATTGGTGCAAATAATAACAGGCCAAAAAAAACGGGGCCCCAGGGCATCAGAGTTTCGAGAAGATTCTTCATATTATTATAGTCCTGAAGTTTGACTCTTCTTCAGTGTAGTAAAACCTTTCTCGGGGATACAAGGAATATTTTACTGAGCGAACACGCGTGGCCGCTCCGCTGAGAGAGTAAAACCCGGCATACGGGGCGACAAATTAGACCAGGGTAACTTCTGTGTGAAAAACGGTTGCTGAATTTCGATTAAATTCGATAAGGTCACTAGCAGGTGTTAGCCGACCCCGCTACGATCACGCAGAGGCCCTACTATGATTACCAGCTTTGACGACTATTGCATTCACCAGACCGCATTACCGATAGCGGAGCCTTCACAGAGCGATCGAAATTTCTATGACCGCTATTGGTTTAATGGCATAGAGGAAGCTCAGGGAGAGTGGATTTTCGAAATCGGTTTCGGGCTGTACCCCAACCGTCGGGTGATGGATGGCCACTTTAGTGTCGCTATTGGCAACAAGCAATACGCCTTTCACGCTTCCCGTCGCGCCCCAAAGGAGCGCAGAGAGACTGAGGTTGGGCCCTTGTCGGTGGAGATAGTAGAACCTATGCGGCAAGTGAGAGTGACGCTCGCTGCCAATGAGCACGACATTGAGTGCGATCTGCTTTTCACTGCAGCCAGTGTGCCTCACCAGGAGCCAGCCAATGTCATGCATGACGATGGGCATCTCATTATGCACAATACTCGCTTTACGCAGATGGGCTATTGGCATGGCTATTTCAGCATCGACGGCAATCGCTATGAAGTTAGTAGGGCAATTGGCACGCGGGATAAATCCTGGGGTGTGCGCCCGGTTGGAGAGCCCGCAGGCGGTGCACCGGGTTTAATGAATAATGAGCCCGGTGTGTATTGGGTGTGGAACCCGATTAACTTCGGCAGTTTCAGTACACAGATGGGCACGTTCGAAGACAGGGATGGTAAGGCAACGCAGGTGAGTGCTGATTTGGTACCGCTGCACGATAACCCTGATGATATCCCGTCTGGCGAAGATCCGGGCATAATCGAGATGACTGAAATTCAACATGACATGCATTGGCTGAAAGGCACCCGTCGTGCAGCTAGTGCAAAGATGCAGTTTAGAGATAAACAGGGATTGTCTTACGACTACACTGTGGAGGCGGGTCAGCGTTTTTATATGCTGGGAATTGGTTACAACCACTTTGAGTGGGGTCATGCCTATTGGAAGGGTGAGTTGGAAACAGGCAGGGAGGAATGGAATCTCGATGAAGTAGATGAATTGGACTATCAGTTTATCCACACACACCAGGTTGTAAATGCCACGCTGAATCGGGGAGGCGAGGTTTTTCAGGGAGTCGGTACTTTGGAGTCGATTGTTATCGGCCGGCACGACCGTTCCGGCTTCACTGACTTCTTTGACGGCGCACAATAGTATGGCTAAGCATGATTTGGGTGACCTGGAAGTCATTCGCGCCAATCTTGAGGGTTGGCTCAGAGACAAAATTCCCAATGCACAGCAACTGATACTGAGTGAGTTGAGTTTCCCGGAAGCGAGCGGTGAAAGTAGCGTTAGCTTGATTCTTAGGGCGGAAAACAACGGCGAAACTCTGGGCTTTATCTGTCGTATGAAACCCCGCGAGAGTCAGGTGTTTACCGACCATGATTTGCCCATGCAATACAATCTGATGCAGATGGCAGGGGAGAATGGTATTCCGGTTCCACCGCTGTTGGGCTTTGAACATGATGCCAGCCTGACCGGCAGTGACTTTTATATTATGGGGTTTGTCGATGGACAGATTCCTACAGACAATCCACCTTTTGCGTTTGGCAGTTGGGTGACAGAGTTGAGTGATGAGCAGCGTGCGCTTATGTGGAGCAACGGGCTGAATACTCTGGCAAAAATACACCAGATCAATTTGGCTGACTATGACGTCAGTGGTATCCCCACATCGGATAAGAACGCCTCACCTGTGCAACATGAGCTGGATAAATTTAATCAGCTGATCACTGAAGACTTGCGCGCCACAATGGAGCCTACGCTTGCCCGCGCGGTTGATTACATCAATGAAAATGCACCGAAAGCTGGGGTTCGAAGATTATGCTGGGGAGACTCGCGAGTCGGTAACATTATCTGGCAGGATCTCACGCCAAACGCCGTAATCGATTGGGAGATGGCCGGCATCGGTGACCCTGTTCAGGATGTAAGCTGGTGGTACTGGATCGATTATATCAATAGCGTGGGTTTAGGCGTGGAGAGATTGGGCGGTCTACCGTCGCTGGATGAAATATATTCGCAATGGCATGCACTAACGGGGTTACCTATTGAGCACACCGACTACTACGATCTGTTTTCGGTGGTGCGTTTTGCAATTATTCTGGACACAAAATTCGCAGCCATGGAAAAAGCTGGTATGGGTAGGATAGATAATTTCAGTTTGCCATTTGTGGAGCGGCAGCTGAAAAAATGCGAGGCCAGTTAATACTTTCTAGCAAATGGAGGTGCCAGAGCCTCTATGCAGAGGACTCTGGCTTAGTCGTGTTTCAGGCGCTGGCTGCAAGCGCCTGATCGATATCGGCAATGATGTCATCGATATGTTCAATGCCCACCGAAATACGCACCATCTCTTCCGGTACTCCAGCGGATGCCAATTCCTCAGCATTTAGCTGTCTGTGAGTGGTGCTGGCCGGGTGACAGGCCAGAGACTTGGCATCACCAATATTAACCAGACGCAAAATTAGCTGAAGCGCATCGATAAATTTTCCGCCTGCCTCAATGCCTCCGTTAATGCCAAAGCTGACAATACCCGCAGCCTTTCCACCGCAAATGCGCTCGCAGTTTTCGCGGTGTGGACTGTCGGGCAGGGCGGCGTAGTTCACCCAGCTCACCTGTGGGTGCTTGGACAAGTATTCGGCTACAGTAAGCGCGTTTTCACAGTGGCGCTCCATACGTAACGCCAGAGTTTCCAGCCCCTGCATAATCATGAAGGCGCTGTGCGGTGACAGCGCGGCGCCGGTGTTGCGCAATGGCACTACGCGACAGCGAGTGATGTACGCAGCTTCGCCCATAGCTTCGGTATAAACCACACCGTGATAGGAGGGGTCGGGTGTGCTCATTACTGAAAAGCGCTCAGGATGAGCGGCCCAATCAAATTTACCAGAGTCGACGATTGCGCCGCCAATAGTCGTGCCGTGGCCGCCGATATATTTTGTCAGGGAGTGCACCACTATGTCGGCACCGAGGTCGAAGGCACGGCATAGCAGGGGGGTTGCCACTGTGTTGTCGACAATCAGGGGAACGCCTGCATCGTGGGCAATTTGTGCCCATCGCTCTATGTCTACAATGTTGCCCGCCGGGTTTCCGATTGATTCGCAGAACAGCGCCCGGGTGTTTTCGTCAATAAGTGAAGCGACACGTTCGAAGTCATCGGCTTGGGCAAAGCGAGTTTCCAGCCCCTGGCGAGGAAAGGTGTGGGCGAACAGATTATAAGTTCCGCCGTAGAGCTGCGAGGTGCTTACAATGTTGCAGCCCACTTCAGCAATGGCTTCGATAGCATAGCGAATCGCTGCCATGCCAGAAGCTACGGTAAGTGCGCCTACGCCACCTTCAAGCTCAGCCAGTCGTTGCTCGAGCACGGCATTTGTGGGGTTGCCAATACGGGTGTAGATGTTGCCTGGTACCGCGAGATTAAAAAGATCGGCACCATGTTGTGTATCGTCAAATGTAAATGAGGTGGTTTGGTAGATGGGAGTGGTAGCGGCATGGCTAGTCGGGTCTCCAGCGTAGCCTGCGTGCAGGGCAATTGTTTCCGGTTTCATTGATAACTCCATATTGTGTAAATAAAGGCAAGGTCCATATTGATCCAGCAGATTATCAAATCTACGACAGATAACAACAACGAGTAGCTACTATCGTGCCAGGTTTTCACCCACGCCAGGTCGTGACCAGGGGCATACGGCTATACAAATGGCGCAGCCTGAGGTTTCGGCGAAGAAGGGTATGCACTTGCCGAACTCCACGTTTGGTGTGAAGGGGCGATGCGGTTGCTTGCCGCCATGTGATGTTCCCCCGGAAGCTTGGAACGAATTATCCAGGGGTAAATTAGCAGAGCTTGGGGTAATTGCGAGAGCGCCATGTTATGGCTTGTGTGGGAAGAACAGGCAGTAGGGGGTCATACCAACCGAAGCTGAAATGTCTCCCCGCGAAATTCAATCTCGTCGCCATCCATCATTTTCTTGCGTCGTCGGGTTTCAATTTCACCGTTGACGTTTACTTGGCCGTCCGCAATGAGCAGTTTAGCTTCACCGCCGGTAGTCACCAGGCCTTCAAATTTCAGGATCTTGTAGAGTTCCACTGGTTCCCGTGTAATGTCTACGACTCTCACGGTTTTATGATGAAGCTGTAACAGCGGCGGGTTGTTCTGCGGCAAATCTGCTGTTTAGGTAATTTATAATGTCAGCTGATTCATACATCCACTCAACGCCGCCCTGTTCGTTTTCAATTCGCAGACATGGCACTTTCAGGTTTCCGCCCCCGGACAAGAGCTGCTCTTTTGCGGCTTCGCTGCGTTTTACATCGCGAGTAGCTATATTCAGCGACTGCCGCTTCATGGCTCTTCGAACTTTTACGCAAAATGGGCAGGCTCTGTAGTGATACAGCGCCAACTTAGCGGTTTGCTCATCCATAGCGATCTGCGCATCAGCACTGCGCTTCACACCACGAGGTGTGAACAGCCAGTTGAGTGTCAGAATCAGTGTGCCTAGTATCCAGCGGATGACTGCCATAGCGGTTTCCAGTTAAAGAGTTGTGCGAGGACTTAAGCGGCCGCTTCTTCCAGCGCTTCTTCTTCAGTTTCGGTTGTTTCCAACTCTGCAAGCTTAGTTTCCAGCTCTTTTACTTTGCTTTCCAGCTCAACATTCTCGCTTCTGGATTTGTTCAGGGACTTCTGTAGCAAATCAGTAGCGGTTGTTTTCTCAGCGAGCTTCTTTTTAGTGGCATCCAGATTTTTCTTCATTTTGGCAGGATCAAACTGCTTCAGTGCTTTGATCTCAGTGCGCTCTTCGGCGAGATCTTTTTGTAGGCTCTTCAATCGCTGCTTTTGCGTAGCCATTTCTTCTTTCAGGTTTTCACAGCGTTGGTGTAATTCACGGTTCTGCTGCTCAAGCTTTTTGGCTGAAGAGGATTCCGCTGAGAGGCTTTTTATCTGCTCCAATTGTTTGGCAATAGTGGCAGTTTGCTCTTCTTTTTGTTGAGTGCAGGTCTCAAGTTCGGCTGTTTTGGCGTCAATTTGAGTTTGGTATTCTTCTCTGAGTCTATCTTCAAGCGCGATCATTCTTTCGAGATTTTTTGCAGTTAGCATTTAGTATGTCCTGTGTCTGTCCTATGGTTTTGGGTTAAGTTGGCGCGCCCGGAGAGATTCGAACTCCCGACCAACTGGTTCGAAGCCAGTTACTCTATCCAGCTGAGCTACGGGCGCGTTGATGGTGAACTGTGTAAGTTACCGGCTTGTGCTGATTTACTCATGCACCAGAGCGATATATCGGCTGGCTTCAGTGGCTGAAGTCGTATGCTCATTATTAAAATATCTATAAAAAACAATGAGATGCCATATCTAAAAGGTCTGGGGTCGCCATTTACGTATTGTGGAAAACGAAATGGGTGCTCCAGCCTGCTCAATAAGCGGCGCGATTGTACCAGAATTGAGTAATAAATAAACACCCAGTTACGAAGTGTTAAGAGGTAACTCAGGAGGTAGAGCCGCGCAGGAAAGCGCGTGCTTTAACTTTTTGCAGGCTTGTACGAGACTGCTGTAGTTCGTGCATGGAGTTTGCCAGTATAGGTTAGGAAGGTAGAGAGGAGGCTATGTGGTCTACTTTGGGTTTTATACCGAGTAAGATGACCGTTTATGTCTGTTAACAAAGAATCGATTATGAAAAATGCTTCTACCTATACTCTTGTTATTTCATGCCCGGATCAGGTGGGGCTGGTCGCTGCAGTATCCCAGTTTGTCGCGCAGCGCAGTGGCTCTCTGGTGGAGTCTAATAACCACACTGACCTGCAGCAGGGTTGGTTCTTCATGCGCAATGTTATTGCGGCTGAATCTATGGACGGCACTTTGGAAGAGTTTCGTGCGGATTTTTCACACTTAGCTGAGCAGTACAGCATGGAGTGGCATGTGCGAGACAACCGCGAGAAGCGCCGTGTGGTCGTTATGGCCAGTCATGCCACGCATTGTCTGGCGGATATTTTTTACCGCTGGCAGAGCGATGAATTATGGTGCGAAATTTCCTGTGTTATATCCAATCACGAAAATATGCGTCGAATGGTGGAGTGGCACGGAATTCCCTTTCACTATGTGCCCGTACCCAAAGAGGATAAAGAAGAAGCTTTTGCCAGTATGAGTGACCTGGTGGAACGGTACCAGGCGGATGTAATTGTGCTGGCGCGTTACATGCAAATTGTTCCGCCTCAGCTTTGTCAGGAATATGCCGGACGTCTTATCAATATCCATCACAGTTTTTTGCCCTCATTTGTAGGGGCCAATCCTTATCAACTGGCCTACGACAGGGGCGTTAAACTGATTGGCGCTACCTGCCACTATGTGACAAGTGAGCTGGATGAGGGGCCAATTATTGAACAGGATGTGATCAGGGTGAATCATTCCTGTGACAAGGACGACTTGGTGCGATTGGGCCGAGATGTAGAAAAGTCGGTACTTGCCCGCGGTCTACGTTATCACCTCGAAGACCGCGTCATTATACGGGGCAATAAAACGGTGGTCTTTAATGCATGATTACATAGCCTGCTGAGCGCTATCTCAGTGGATAGCGTAGCAAAAATCTAATCTACAAATAGGAGCACTACTATGTCAGGCCCATTGCACGGCTACAAAATTATAGAACTCACTTCTACCGTGTCGGGGCCTGTAGCAGGCATGATCCTGGGAGATCAGGGCGCGGACATTGTTAAAATTGAACCCCCTATGATCGGAGATCTCGCACGACATATGGGGGATATACGCAACGGTATGTCAGCGATGTATGCCACGCTGAACCGCAATAAACGGTCACTGGTACTTGATTTGAAAGATGCCGCCGATATGGAAATATTCCTGCAGTTAGTGCCAACGGCCGATGTTCTTATCGAGAATTACCGGCCGGGCATAGTCGAAAAACTGGGTATAGATTACGAGGCGCTGAAGCTGCTGAATCCCGCTTTGGTATACGCTTCTATTTCGGGTTATGGCGAATCAGGTCCCTATCAGCATCGACGCGTTTACGATCCCTTGATTCAGGCCACCACAGGCGCTTCATCGCAACAAAACAGAGACAGACCAGCTAATATTCGTACGGTTGTTTTCGACAAGGTTACCGGCTACACCACGGCTCAGGCAATTACAGCGGCTTTACTGTCGCGCGCAAAGACGGGTAAAGGTCAACGTTTGTCTATATCAATGCTGTCTTCGGCATTGTATTTTCAGTGGCCCGACGTTATGTGGTCTCATACCTTTGAGGGCGAAGATGTTCAGGGTGGGGGGCCTTTGGCAGATTGGTTTCAAGTTTTCAAAACAGCAGATGGTTTTGCAGCCGTAATTTTAGTGACGTCAGAGGCCTTTGAAAAGTTCTGTGAGCTGCTTGGCGTGCAACTACATTTGGATGAGCGCTTTAGTTCTCTGCCTGCAAGATTGGCCAATATGCAGACCCTGCAGAAACTTGCGGAGGACGCCCTGACAGATTGGTCGACGGAGGCTCTGTGTGCTGAGCTTGATGCGCATGATGTACCGGTAGCCCGAGTCAATTCCCTGGACGAAATGCTCAACGATCCACAAATAGCCGAGCAGCAGGCACTTTGCCAGGTTGAGCACCCGGTGGCTGGTAGCATGCGCGTCGCCAACACGCCGTTCCAGTTTGAAGGGCAGGGGTCATTGCCAGGGCTGCATGCAGCCCAGCTGGGTCAACACTCCGCAGAAATTCTTAAGGAGTTGGGTTGCTCTCAGGAGAACATTGACCGTATCGAGCAACGGGAGCAAAAGAATCGTGAGATTATGGCGAGCTTTAGCCTCGCCCAGGCTAAATGATCAATACGCCTAAAGCGGCTGCTGTTAAAAATCCAGACGAATGCCGACGCCTATCATTTGAGAGTCTATCTCAGTGTCGAATAGCAGGTATTCCGCATAAATATCGATAGTGTCCAAAATGTCAAAGGCGAAGCCCACGCCGCCAAAGGCTTCCTCACCATCGAGATCATCTTTTTCTCCAAAGGCCTTCACGTCAATACTGACCGATGCCACTCCGGCCTTTGCGTAAACTTCGAAGAAAGGGCCTATGGGTAAGTAGGCGACGCCTGCCAGAGTGAAGGCAGACGCGTCGACTTTGTAGTTATTTTTGTCTATTTTGCCAAGGTTATAGTAGCCAAGTTCGGCAGAAAGCATCAAAAAATTGGTATCGAGGAACTGATAGCCAACAAACCCGGCCGGTACGTAATCATCGTCGAAATCTTCAATATCCATGTCGGCCTTGTAAGCACCAGCGCCTACGTAAAAGCCATCCGCATTTGAAGTGGAAGCCGAGAGTGCGAAAATTGTTGCCAAGCCGATGCTCAGTATTGCCTGAATATTGGTTTTCATTGTTTTGCCCGAATAGTTTAAATGGATGCGATGGGGGCGAGGGTACACAACAACGATTGCTAATTCACCGTGAAAAAATCACCGAGAAAACGCTATGCGAATGTGGCCCGCAAAGCACGGTGGCCGTTGAAAGCGTGTAGATCCCAAATAATGCGCTACATTAACCATAGTTTGGTTTCAATCTTGCTTATATAATGCGCCCGCTTTAATCCACCTTGCCGGAATTCGCATATGTCCAAGAATCTCATCTCCGCTTCGATTGTAGTCGTTGTTTTATTGCTTTGGCTTGGCTCGGGTATTTTTAGTAACGATTCCACGCCGCAGGAGCATGCGACGCTTGCTGCCCTGGAGTCGCAAACCACTACGACTAGCGAAGTGGAATTGAAGCGTGTGCGTGTAACGGATATTAGGTCCGAAGAGCGCACGCGTTTTCTTATTCTGCGAGGCAGAACCGAGAGTAAGCGCGTGGTGGAAGTAAAAGCGGAGATCGCGGGGACAATAATTTCCCGGCCCGTTGAGAGGGGTATGCAGGTCGAGCAGGGAGATCTGCTGTGTGAAGTAGCGGTCGATGACCGAGAAGTAGCGGTAGCCGAGGCAAACGCGGCAGTAGCAGACGCGCAAATCGAATATCAAGGCAGCCTAAAACTCAAGAAGCAGGGGCTGCTGTCCGACATTGGCATCGCAGGTGCCGAAGCGCGCCTGGAAGCAGCGCGCGCGCAGTTGCATCGCCAGATACTGAACCTGCAGCGAACAAAGATTACTGCTCCCTTCGCAGGCGTTGTAGAAGACCTGCAAATGAACGCTGGAGACTACGCAGTTGCGGGTGCCTCCTGTGTCACTCTCATAGAGCTTGACCCTATGTTGATCAGTGCGAACGTCACCGAATCAGAAGTAGAAAATTTGGTTCCGGGCAATCAGGTGTTTGGGCGTACCAGTGTGGGCCGAGAGTTGGAGGGAGTGGTTACTTTTGTGGGGAAACAGAGTGATCCGGTCACGCGTACTTACCCGGTAGAGATCACTGTAGAAAATGGCGACTACAGCATCCGTTCCGGTTTAACGGTGAACGTGCGCATCGGTTTGGGTGTGGTGGATGCACACCAAATATCGCCGGCGCTGTTTACTCTTGGCGATGCCGGGGAGATAGGTGTACGGATTCTTGATTCGGCGGACAGAGTAGTATTTCAGACGGTGAAAATTATAGAAGACGGGGTAGAGGGGGTTTGGGTTACTGGACTCCCCGATACCACCCGTCTGATTACTGTGGGGCAGGAATTTGTGTCTGGTGGCGACTTGGTCGAGCCAGTCTATGCTGATGAATCCGGCGACCAGGTAGTTCTACCGTGACCACATTTATTGAATCGGCGATCAGTCGCACGCGTACCACGATGTCATTATTGGCAGTACTGGTTGTGGGTGGCCTGATTGCGCGTAGCGTGTTACCTATTGCGAATGACCCTCATATTGAGCTGCCCTATTTTTATGTCGGTGTCGTGCATGAAGGCATTTCGCCAGAGGATGCAGAGCGGCTTCTGGTTCAGCCAATGGAAATTGAGCTGAGAAAACTGGAGGGGGTGGTGGAGCTGGATTCTACCGCATCTGAAGGCATGGCTTCATTTTTTGTCGAATTTGATGTGTCACAAAATCATGATAAGGCATTGAACGATGTACGCGAGGCGGTCAATAGAGCCAAGGCGGAGATGCCAAGTACGGCGGAGGAGCCTTTTGTAGAAGAAATTTCTGTAGACGATTTCCCCATTGTTCAAATCAACTTCATGGGAGAAAACGCCAGTGAACGTAGCGTTTATCAGGCTGCACTAAAACTTCGAGATGATATTGAATCGATTCCTTCGATATTGGCAGCGAATATGCGAGGTCAACGTGAGGAATTACTCGAGGTCATTATCGACCCCGATGCACTCAATGCCTATCGCATCTCCAGTGAGGAACTGTTCAGCACGCTGACGCGTAACAATCGCCTGATTGCCGCGGGAAGTATCGATACGGGTAAGGGGCGCTTCTCGGTAAAGGTTCCGGCCGTCGTTGAGGAAAGTGAAGATGTGCTGGATCTGCCTATCCGTAGCTCGGGAGATAAAATCGTTACGCTGCGAGATGTGGCGACCGTGCGCAGAACCTTCAAGGATCGTACCAGCTACGCTCGCTATAACGGGCGCACAGCAATTTCTATTGAAGTGACAAAGCGCTCAGACGCGAACATTATCGACAGTGTTGAGCAAGTTTTATTGATGGTGGATGCGGAGCGTAAGAAACTTCCGGCTGGCATAGAGGTTGAGGTTTCGCAAAACCAGGCCGAGTTTGCTGCACTTCAGGTTCGAGAGCTTGAAGGTAATATCCTTACAGCCCTGGCGCTGGTAATGGTGTTGGTTGTCGCTGCCATGGGCTTTCGTAGCGGTGTGGTTGTGGGGTTGGGCATACCTGTCTCGCTGTTGTTTTCAGTCATCATCATTTATATGTTGGGTTACACCTTCAATATGATGGTGATGTTCGGCATGTTACTGGGGCTTGGCATGTTGATTGACGGCGGTATCGTTGTTACAGAATATGCCGACAGGATGATGGGTGATGGCATGGACCATAAGTCCGCCTATGCAGAGGCGGTGAAGCGCATGTTCTGGCCGGTGACGGCTTCGACTGCCACAACCCTCGCGGCTTTTTTGCCCATGGTGTTCTGGCCTGGAATACCCGGTCAGTTTATGGGTTATCTTCCGGTGACGGTGTTCACGGTTCTGGTCGGGTCGCTGATGTACGCACTGTTGTTTGGGCCGGTACTGGGTACTCTCTTCGGGCGGCCATCAGCACATAGCAGTAAAACGGCAGAGGCAATGCACCTGCTGGAAACTGGCGATCCTACTCAGTTGCAGACCTTAACCGGCAAATTTGCTCGTTTCCTGGTGCAGGTGTGTCATCGACCTTTTATGACGCTGGCGATTATATTCAGTCTCTTGTGCTGCATTTTCTGGGCTTATGGAAAGTTTGGTGTTGGCATGATATTTTTTTCCGATGCTGATCCCCAGTTCCTTCAGGTGTCTGTGCTGGGTCGAGGAAATTTTTCTGCTAGTGAAGTGGACGAACTGGTACTTGAGGTGGAGCGTGAAATTCTTCAGATATCCGGCATTCGCTTTGTCAATAGCCGCACAATATTACCCGGTGGTGGCGGTGGAGGCGGCTCACGCAGTAGTTCAGATCGTATCGGCTCGATATTTCTGGAGCTCTATCCTGAGTCTGAGCGCAGCATGAAGGGTAATGCCATTATCCAGAAAATTCGCAAGCGCACTGATCACCTGGTCGGTATACACGTAGAAGTGTTGCCCCAGGAGCCGGGGCCGCCTGTCGGTAAGCCCATACAAATCGAATTTACTTCGCGCGAGCGTGGCTTGCTTGAGCCGGCTATGGCGCGCGTTCGCGCTCATCTGGATACGCTGCCCGAACTACTGGATATCGATGACACGGCTGTCTTGCCATCTATCGAGTGGCGTATCGAAGTTGATAGGGCGCAAGCGGCAATTTACGGTGCCGATGTTTCCTCTGCGGGTATTGCGGTGCAGTTGGTGACCAATGGTGTGAAAGTGGGGGAGTATAGGCCCGATGGTGCTGACGACTCCGTGGATATCAGGGTGCGTTTCCCCCGTAATGAACGCGGTATCCGCGCTCTGGATGAACTGCGCATCAGCTCCAATCAGGGTATGGTTCCCCTGAAAAACTTTGCAAAAATGCAGCCCGCTCCCGGTGTAGATACTTTCAAGCGTATCGACGGGTTTCCCGTCGAACTGATTCGTGCCAATGTGGTTGATGGCGTATTGGCAGATACCATGGTTGCGCAGATTGAGGGCTGGTTACAAAAACAGGATTTTGATCCCGCTCTAAAAATACGTTTTCGCGGAGCTAATGAGGAGCAGGCCGATTCCATGGCGTTTGTAGGTGTGGCATTTCTGTTGGCCTTGGCGCTGATGTTCATCCTGCTGGTAACCCAGTTCAATAGCTTCTATCAAAGCTCCTTGATACTTTTGGCGGTGATTATGTCGACTGCGGGCGTGCTGTTGGGTTTGCTGATTTTGGGTAAACCTTTTAGTACGCTACTTACTGGAGTGGGTGTATTGGCGCTGGCCGGAATTGTGGTTAACAACAATATTATTTTAATCGATACGTTTAACCATGTGCGACTCACGAATCCCGGGCTCGATATACGATCGGTGATAGTCAGGGCAACTGCGCAGCGCTTACGCCCGGTGCTATTGACCACAGTCACTACGGTCTGTGGCTTGTTACCGTTGGCCTGTGGTTTCTCCGTAGATCTGTTATCCCGCAGCGTTGTAGTTGATGGTGAGATGGCACTGATGTGGGCGCCGCTATCCCAGGCCATCGTGTTTGGTTTGTCTTTTGCTACCGTGTTAACGCTGGTTGCGACGCCGGCCATGCTGGCGTTTCCCACTCAGGTAAGAGGGTGGCTGTCGAAGTATCGCAAGCGAACGCCCGAATTGAGCTCAGGAAACTGAGCTATTGTGAATCTTTGACTTCATATTGCGCTTGTCGAAGTGAAGTGTGATTTTGCGAGTTGAATACGTAGCACCGGATCATCGGTAGTCTCGATAATCTCCTGCGCAATATCCATTCGATGTATTAAGCCGGCTTGGTTGGCTACCTGTATGGCCAGTCCGGGCCGTGCGTTCAGCTCCAATAACATTGGGCCTGACTTTCTGTCGAGTACAACGTCTGCGCCTATGTAGCCAAGCCCGGTCAATGCAGTGCAGCTGGCAGCGAGTTCAATAACTCGGTCCCAGTGGGGAACGCGCAGTTTACTGAAAACCGCTCCCGTGTCCGGGTGCTCCGTAACCAGAACACTATTTTGCACTGCGGATACGCAGTGTCCGGTAGCTATGTCTAGTCCAACACCAACGGCGCCCTGGTGCAGGTTGGCTTTACCATCTGATTTGTGGGTGGCGCAGCGCATCATAGCCATTAGTGGCACACCCTTAAACACGATGACGCGAATGTCAGGGACCCCTTCATGGCTGTACTGTTTTAGTAATGGATCGAAGTCTATCAAGCCCTCAACCATGGCCCGGTCGTTGCGCCCTCCCAGACTATAAAGGCCAGCCAGGGTATTCGTAATGTGGTGGCGTATATCGCTGTTGTAGATTCTTGTTCCGCTGGATTTGATAAAGGCCTCTCCGTCACGGCCAGTGACCACCAGAATTCCCTTGCCGCCACTGCCCTGTACCGGTTTGATCACAAAGCTTTCACGCTGCTGAATTTCTTTCAGAAAGTCGTTAATTTGAAACAGGTATTCAACAACCCCATAAAGCTCCGGAACCGGGATGCCACCTTTTTCCAGCGCAATTTTCTTGGTAAGCAGTTTGTCATCAACCAGGCGATATTTGCTGCGCTTATTGTGTTTGCCAATAAAGCTGATGTTGCGCCGGTTCATTCCAACGATACCCAGTGAGCGCAGGGATTTTGGTGAGATGAGGCTGATCATAATTGTTTCTTCATCTCCCTGAATCGATACAGTTCGGAGAGGCGATAGCCTGTGTATTTGCCCATTAACAAAATCACGCCCAGCAGTGCGATAAGCAGTTCGGGAAAGTTAAAGGTCAAGTGTTCCACATAACGATTGGACATAACGAGGTAGGCGAGCACAGCGACAACCAGGCTGCCGCTGCCCTGGATTAACACCTCATGGCCGCCTTCTTCCTCCCACAAGATAGACATACGTTCTATTGTCCATGCCAGAATAATAGTGGGGAAGAATGTCACGGTGAGAGCCTGATCGATGCCCAGTTTATAGCTTATGACCGCGACTACAGCCATTAACAGGATCACTACGATCACCACGGAGGCAACCCTGGCGACCAACAGTAAATTCATATGACTCAGATAGGATCGTATCCACAGGCCCACCCCCACTACCAACGCAAACATGGCCAATCCCACCAGCAAGGTGGTTTGCATCAAAGCCAGCGCTAACAAAATAGGCATAAAAGTACCCGAGGTCGAAACTCCCACGCCTATGCGCATAAAGACGACCACCAGTGCTGCGATCGGAATCAGTAACAGGCCCTTGAAAATCCCCTGTTGCTCAACGGGTAGGGAGTAGATGGAAAAGTCCAGCAGGGCATATTTGTTGGATCGTTGCTCCATGCTTATTACGGTTCGCAGGGGCAGGTTGTTTTTTACCAATGCAAATTCCAGGCTGGACTTTTCTCCGCCGATTACTGTGAGCACGGCGTTGTCGCCGCGTTTCCAAATATAATAGTCATCGGGAAGTCCAGAGGATCCATCATCCGGGTTAAAAATGACCCACTCCTTTCCGGTGTAAACCTCTAGCAGTTCGTTGAGCGTTTGCCGTCTGCGGCCATCTTCTAGCTGGATGCCTTTGATGGGGTGTGCCGGAATATTGGCAAAAGTAAGTAACTGCAGGATAGCTTTGATCTTGCTTTCATGCGTACTGCTGAGAATAAACTGAACTTCCTGGCTATTACTGGCTGCCAAAAATTCTTGTAGTAGCAGCGTGACAAAGCCTTCATCGTCGGTAGATTTTTTACGCAGGCTATCTACAAGATAGTTAAAGGTTTTTTCCTGCTGCGGTGTCGTTCTCGACAGGGTAGTTGCGAAGACCACAGGAGTATAATCGCTAGCTTGTTCGTAGACTTCTGCTTTGTAGTAGACCGTAGTGGGTTCTTTCACAGTCTGTTTGGTCCATCGTGCATGACTGCCGAGATCGTTTTCTAGGATAGTGAAGCCAAACCCGGACGAGGAATAGTTTTCATTAAGGGTAACCCACCCGTTGTGGTCTTCGGGCAGGGTGAGTGTTACTTCAACGGGGCTATCCGTGGGGGAAAAGCTGGCTTTAGCTTCAATTGTCCAGACATCCCGGTACTGTTGTGGAATAAGCGGAAGCCCAAGCGTTATGGACTTATAAATTGTCAGTCCAAGGCCGAACGAAATCAGCAGGCCGGCGATGATTCCAATTTGTGTTTTTGAGGCAACCACGCTTACTGCTCTTCTGCTTGTAACGCTGGCTTGGCCAGGGTGTGATGCGCGCTGACATCCACGGAAAAGTTGTCCATCAACATGTTACGACCTATCAATAAGGGTAGTTCAAAGTCGTCGCGATCGGAGAGGCTGACGTCAACCCAGACCCTGCTTTCTCCCAGAGTGAGCCACATTCGCACCACGTAACGCCTGTCACTTCTACTGCCGGTTTTTTGTTTGACGAGGATACGGCGGTGCAGACGTCTTTCAAGAGGAATGGCGGCGCCGGTTTGCGGGTTCGAAAGGTTGAAGCGAACCCATCTTTTGCCGTCCTTCTCAATTAGCTGAATGTTTTCTGCATGGATGGAGGAGGTCTCAGCGCCGGTATCAATGCGCGCCTCCAGGACGAGGTCGCTGGGCTCAACCAGAGCCCATTCCCGCTCGCCGATTGTTTGTAGCCTGGGTTCGGGCACGCTGTTGTCTTTTTTCTCAGCCTGGGGTGGTACTGTCGGTTCCGGCTGAGGGCAGCTTTGTACTTTGCACACTGGGCATGCTGGCGCCTCGATTACCGGGCATAGCGGCGTTGTTTGAGATTTCGCAAAGGGGCCTGTCTGGCAGCCTGACAGAACAAAAAGAGCTATTGCTAGGATGGGGAAACTGAAATTTTTCATACTACAGAGGAATCCACGTTGCGCTTGCGATCTAATTCAGCTCGAAATTAAGTGCTGTTTAATGATACTAGCGCCGGGGCCTGCTTCACAATGAAGCACTACCCACATTTTCACGATGACTTTGTTGATTAATCTACTTGCTTTAGTGCGATTGTCTCAGGAAGTCGAACGAAATAGCGTCCTTGCAGTTAATTGCTTGCCTACAACTTGCCCTGTGGCACTTCAGGCTCCACTGTTCGCAGCTGTTGCTCATTCACGCTGATGGTTTTGTCGCCGTCGGTGATGGACCAGGACCAGCACTGCTCCTTACCGACCTGTTCGGTCAAGGGGGATATCGCGATACTCAGTTCTCGCGAGGGGTCAACCGCAAAGGGCTCGGGTAGAGGGAAAAGAATTTGGTCCCAGTGCGTGGGCATATCATTTGGCCCGGTGCCAAATTCCACGCCTTGACTCAGTTGCGAGCTAAACCAGGCACAAAGGGCGTAAATCTCGGTTTTCTCACTGGGCTTAATGACTCCAGAAAACAATCTGGGTTTGTCAGCTTTAGTAATAGTGTGCATATTGAGAGAGCCCAGGTGAGCCGTGTCAGGCAGCAGACTTTCGGGGTCCAGCGTTACCAGGTCGGTTTGCTGGAAGGGCGTATCCGCTATTGGTGAAAAATTTAAATCGTAAGGTCGGTCTCGCAGAAACGATAAATCGTCCAGCAAATCTTCATCGTAGACCAGGCCCGCATGCAGGCTCACCTGTGCGGGAATCATGATGCCGTCCTCGGCCAAGTACCGATCTCGTACTGCTAGTAAAGGCTCGAGCATGGCCTCATAAAACAAGCAGTGCCCCATCCACTCTGAAACGATAACGTCTACTTTCTCTTCCAGTTGCAGCGACTGGTGATCGTCGTGGTAAAACTCGATATTGTCGAAACCGTTTTTTTCCGCGATCTCACTCGCCGTTTTGATAAAGGGAGAGCGGTCAACCGCAATAACTTTTTTAGCGCCTGCCCGCGAGGCAAACATAGATAGGACGCCTGTCCCGCATCCAAAATCCAGTACGGTCTGCAGCGGATTCACCACTTCGTTGATCGACTTCTCATAGGCATCGGTACGCACGACATCCTGTAACATTACTTTGTGCATTGCCACGTCGCGATAGGACATGCGGTAGGGAGAGTGATCTTTGTCGTTGCTCATTCTTCTTATCTCAGTATTGTCGATGGTGTCTGGAACTGCAGACTTTAATTATGTGCTTTCTGTGATTTTCGCAGAGCAAACACCCTATAGCTAAAGTACTTGAAAATCTATCAAACATTAGATCTGACGACAGAGACTACAACTTTATGAGGTATTTGCGCTCCCAATTGTATTCTCTAAGGCCTAGGCTTTCGAAAAGATTCAAATTTTTTCCTGCGACTTATTCACTTGGTTTCACTCTAAATTTACGTATTATGCGCGGCCTTGGTTGAGGCCAAGGTTTGCATTTAACTATTAAGGGTTCATCAATGAAAAAAATACTACTTGTCGCGGCAATTGCCGCTATTTCAACAACAGCTGTTGCCGACGAATATCGTGTACAGGGTACAGCCGGTTATGTGAGTGACGAGATTTCAAAAAATATCGACCTGACAACGTACACGCTGGGAGGTACTTTTTACCTGGCTCCTGTAGATGATAGCAATGGGCCCAAAGCGGAAGCCGCGTTCCTTGATCAGGCTTCCAGTGTTCACGCTGGCTGGGGTAGAACTACTCTGGAAATAGACGGTACCGATTTTAGCCCCAAGTTTGATGAAGACGGTGACGTATGGGCTCTGGGCGGCCGCTACATTACAGACTCAGGCTTTATTCTGGAGGCGGACTATGCTGCCACAGAGATTGATAATTCAGACGCCGAAGCATTTGGTGTGGGTATAGGCTACTATCTCACCGGTGCGTCTTCTATTACTCTGGGCTACGCGCACTCCGAGGTAGACGACCTGGATTCTGAAGAAGATTTCTGGTCAGTTGGCTACAAGCAATTGTTCAATAACAAGTTTGGCCTTGATCTTGATTTGACTTATGCCGATGTAGAGTCTGGTGACGATGCTTACGGTATAACGGGTGACCTGAACTACTACATCAATGACAATTTTAGTGTTGGTGGCGTATTGGGCTATGTAACCTCGGACGACGACTACACCGAAGCCGGGATATATGGCGTAAAAGCGGAATACTTTTTCAATAGTCACATTGCACTTAATGCAGGCTATACAGTAAGTACTCCGGAAGAAGGCGATGACAATGAAGTTTGGAACATTGGCCTGACTGGTCGTTTCTAAAACTGCAGTGAACCGGAAAAGGCGGGTTATCCCGCCTTTTTTTCGCCCGCTAATTGAGCGGGCTCGGCCTTATATCTTCAATAGGCTACAGCTTAACGATTAACTTACCCTTGTTATCACCTGTGAAAAAAAGATTCAGGCCGTCAATGGCCGACTCCAGTCCTTCCAGTACATGGGCGCGGTATTTGATTTTTCCCTGCATAACATACGGCGTCAGTTTACCCAGTAGCTCCTGTACCTGGCCAAAATGATCCGGCATGGCGAAACCGTGGATGGTGATGCGCTTCTTGATAAGGGGAATCCAGTTGGGGCCTGCGCCGGGTACTTCTTTACCGTAGTCAGCAATCATTCCGCACACTACAATACGGCCGTGGGCATTCATGCGGTCAAATACATGTTGCTGGATTGGGCCACCAGTATTCTCAAAGTAGACATCAATACCCCCTGGCGCCAACTCGGCCAGCTTGGCTGCAATGTCATCGGTCTTGTAGTTAATCGCGCCATCAAAGCCCAACTCGTTAACAATCCAGTCGCACTTTTCATCATCGCCGGCGACGCCTATCACGTTGAGGCCTTCGGCTTTAGCCAATTGACCTACAATCGAGCCCACAGAGCCGGCCGCACCACTCACTACAATAGTCTCGCCTGATTTGGGGTCGCCAAAACCGAACAAGCCCTGAGTAGCCGTCAGTCCCGGCAGTGCGAAAATGGAGAGTACCGTCTCGGCATCGGGGCCGGGTTGCACCTTGTTCAATCCTGCGCCAGAACTGACGACATATTCAGTCCAGCCCATCATACCCATAACACGATCACCTACAGCAAAGTCAGGGTGGTTGCTTTCGATGACTTCACCCACACCTGATGAGCGCATGATTTCGCCTAAAGCCACGGGCGGGATATAGCTTTCGGGGTCGGGGCTCATCCAACCCAGCATGGCCGGGTCCAGTGACATATGAGTTTGCTTTACCAGAATTTGGCCGGGGCCAGCGCTGGGGATCTCGTTTTGGACAACTTCAAATATGTCGGAACTGATAGGTCCGGGTGCGGGGCGGGCTATCAGGTTAACGGCGGTATAGGTGTTCATAAGTTAACTCCATGTTGGGTTTGATGTTTAGGTTCTTAAAGCCAGGCGTATTATTAGTGTATTTTAATACGAGATATATGGGTTAATATGGCTTTGTTTATTGCCATAAAGACAATAATAAGGACGCGATGATGGATCAGCTGCGAGCGATACGTTATTTCAGCAAGGTGGCCGAGACCGGCAGCTTTACCAAGGCTGCCAGGACGTTTGACGTGCCGCCCTCATCCCTGTCGCGCAGAGTTGCCGACCTGGAGAAAAGCTTGGGTGCCACTTTACTAAAACGTTCAACACGGATGGTAAAGCTGACCGAAGTAGGGCAAATCTATTACAGCGAGATTCAGGAAATTCTCTCCCGTCTAGAGCACAGCGATGAAACCGTGCGCAGTTATCAGGCGAAACCTATGGGGCAATTGCGCATCAGTTCTATGGTGGGTTTTGGCGAACGTATATTGCTGCCTCTGTTGACGGAATTTAGCGAGCTATACCCGGAGATTATTCTGGATGTGAGCTTGAGTGACGAGTTGTCGACCTTGGGGCGAGATGAAGTGGACATTGCCATCAGAGGCGGCTATGCACCCAACGAACGGGTGCTGGCCATAAGGCTGATGGACAATGAGTTTATTCCCGTTGCCGCTCCCGGTTATCTGGCCGCGATGGGAACTCCGGGCAGTGTTCTGGAACTGCAGCAGCATAAGGGCCTATATTTTCGCACACCCATTGGTCCATCTCCCTGGTTGTGTGAATTGAATGGCCAATGGCACGATGTGTCAGCACCAGCAGTGGCCATCTCGAATAATGGTCGCTGGTTGGCTGAAAAAGCCGCTGCTGGTCAGGGTATATTAATGTCACCGAGATGGGCTATTGCGACGTATCTTGAGAGTGGCGAGTTGCAAAAGCTGGTTTTTGACCCGGTTTTACGTGTTACTCAAAACGCCGATATGGCTGTTTACCTGCTGTACCAAAAGCAGCGTTATCTCGTGCCAAAAATAAAAGCCGCTGTGGATTTTCTGGTTGCGAGAATTCAGGAGAGTAACGAATCCTCCTCCTTCGCGTGAGGTCGCTTTGGGGTCAGCGCTCGCACATGCAAAAACTGCTCACGAATTAATCAGGATGGGGCAATTTGCGCTAATCTTTAGTGATTAGTGATTCTGTCGCACAGCTTGTGGTCGGGTTGCAGCTGACGTTTTCCAGGGCTGTGCCAGAAGCTGCGGCATTCACCCAGTCCCGGGCATCGATACCCTCAGTGGATACGCTATACAGCTGAGGGAATCGTAAGAGGGTGTGAAATTCACCCGCTGCCACGTAGCTGCGCATATAGGGCAGCGTCTTTTGCAGCGCTGCGAGATTTGCCTGCAAGCCCGGATATAATTCAACGGGCTGGCCCAGTTTGGCGTGAAATGTTTCCTGCACGTGGTCGTATGCCGTGTCATAAAGGTGAAAGCGGATTTGGGGCGCCGCTGTAGCTGCCGCGCGATAGAGATCTGTCAACCGGGTCGAGTTCTGTGTAAAACGCGTCGTGTCGAACCAGCCAGGGAGATTATTGAACAGGCCCCAGCGCTGCCAAAGTTCGGTCGGTGGCGGCAGATGGTAGCCACCGGCCCCTCCGCCAAACTGTACAATGGCTGCTTGCGGGTAGTGCTGCGCGATTTCGGCTGCATAAAAAGGTGATGCAATGGCACCAGCACTGCCACCGGAAACAAACAACCTGCTTGCGTCCGGGAATTGCTGGTACAGATAATCCAGCGCCGCCTGGGCGTTAACACGCCCTCGATGGTGAATGGTCAGGATGGAGCCATCTTCACGCGTGTAATCGGTATCGCTGGTACCCAGGTGGACGTCTCCGGTGCAGTAGCTAACGAATACCTGTGACCAGTCAGCAAAGGGGTTGCGGGGGTCGTCGAGGGCGAATGCGCCGTTGTAGTTCCTGGGGTCGTTACCCCACTGGGGGGAGGCCTCTACGCGGTAGTTGACTGACTTTCCCGGAACATTATTTATCGGATCGCAATCACGGCCGTTCCAGCAGGCTCCGCCGCCGTTAAAAAAAATCATAACCTTATCGGGCGAGGCCTTGCGCGCATGAAATTCGTAGGGCGTACCAGTGGCACATAGAGTGTCGCCCTGCGGTCGGATGGTCTCCCACTCCGACGCCCCGGTTGCACTTGCGAATAGAATAACCCAGCCGATAGTCAAAAAATGCAGCGCAGTTTTCATGGTTTAACCGCCCAGCATTCCACCTCAGTGCGGGCGCCCAAGCCCAGGCCGTTGGCCCCAAAGGCACTGCGGGCCGGGTAGGGCGGTTGGAAATAGCTGCGATAGACATCATTAAACGTTGGCCAGTCATCCATATCCGCCAGCATTACAGTGCACTTCACGACGTCGCGCAGCGACAGGCCATTTTTGATAAGTACGGCCTCGATGTTGTCCATTACCTGCCGGGTTTCTTCGCGAATACCGCCATCCACCAGAGTGAGTGTGCCTGGTTTTACGCCGATTTGACCCGACAAAAACACCATATTGCCGACCTGCACTGCCTCTGAAAAAGGCAGCTCAGCCGACAGAGTGTCGCCAGCATTGAGAAATGTTACTTCGTCCGCTATAGCCGGGAGTGCGGCACATATGAACATAAAGTGAAGAAATATACGATTCAACATGAGATACCTTCTATGGGAGTTAGGGACATCCCAGCGGGGTGCCCCTATTATCGAGATCAGTCAAAGATGTAGGACACTTCGACACCGTAGGTTCTTGGATCTGAGGGGAAATCAACGATGGTGCCGAAGAAGTCAGAACCGTTGCCAGAGGAGTATTCTTCGTCCAGCAGGTTGCGCCCCCATAAATAAACGGACCAATGTCCCGCAGCTTCGATCCCAATACGTGCATTTAAAATAGAGTAACTGTCCACTATACCAAAGGGAATACTGCCGCCGGGGGTAGAAAACTTCACATTGTCTTCGCTGGTGTAGTATTCATCGGTGTAGGTCCAGTCGACGCGAGTCACCAGCTCAGCGTCTATATTGGGAAGTGGAAAGTTGTGCTGACCGGCCAGGGCGGCGGTAAGCTCCGGTGCCTCTGGCAAGGTATTGCCGGATAGGTCTGCACCCAGGCCGTCGGGATTGCGAGCGCTACCGCCACCCGGGAAACTTTCAAATGTTGCGTCGCTGGTACCCACGCTGCCCTGTAACATTAAACTTGTTGTTGGTAACCAGGTGGCCTCCAGTTCAAGTCCTCTGGACTGCACTTCCGCCGCATTGCGAATTGTGA
Source organism: Halieaceae bacterium (assembly GCA_016744355.1). Classification (GTDB taxonomy): domain Bacteria; phylum Pseudomonadota; class Gammaproteobacteria; order Pseudomonadales; family Halieaceae; genus JBALVT01. The sequence continues at coordinate 31,015 of JADGEN010000006.1, read as the reverse complement.
TGGCAGAGAGGTTGTTGCCCAAATCGACAAACTGGTTGAGCTGATAGTCCTCAAAGTCCATTTGAAAGGCTATAAGGCTGAAACGAAGGCTTTCGTCCAACAGTGAACCCTTGAGGCCAAGTTCGTAGGCATCTACCGTTTCCTTATCAAAGTCAATGCCATTGTCATATACCTCCTGAGGAACGAAATCGGCATTGTAGCCACCGCTTTTGAAAGCAGAAGAGTACTTGACGTATAGATTCAGGCTCTCGTTGAAAGAGTAGGTGAGGCTGACGGTGGGAGAAAAGTCGGTATAGTCGTTGGAGTCTTTGTAGGGAGCCACGGTCTGGCCATCAACTACAGGCCCTATGGCCACGCCAAATATCGCCGCGCCTGGTATTTGGGCAAATCCGAGATCGACCACGTCACCAACAATGGCGTAATCAATGGACTTTTCCTCCCAGGTGTAGCGGGCACCAAAACCGAGCACAAGATTGTCAGTGATGTCGTAGGTTCCATTAATGTAGGCCGCCCAGCTTTCTGTATCGACATCGCCAAAGGTGCCCACTGATGCGCCGGCGAATTCCGGCCCGAAGGGTGCCAGTGGATTACCTATAGCAGTCAGTAGTACATCGAGCTGTGTTCCCACGACCGGTGCGCGATTGGTGGTACTTGCCTCGTTGTAGTAATAGAGCCCGAGTACGTAGGCCAGGCGATCGTCGCCGGGGGACAGCAGTTGCAACTCCTGGCTCCATTGTTCGTACTCATCGGGGTAGTCGACACTAAGGAGGTCGGTGGCAGAGTGGTCCGAGTCCTGTATTCGGCGCGAGTCAGTGTCGCGATAGGCGGTGATTGAACGCAGGGCATAATCACTGTTCAGGTCGATATCGGCGGTGGCAGATAATCCCCAGATTGTACGCTCCTCGTAGTTGTCAACATTGTTGGAAATCTCAAGTTCACGGGGCGCCAGGGGGTCTGGAGATACCGAGCCAGACCAATCAGTTACGGCCTCGCCGAAAAAGGAGGTGCGCTCAGATTCCAGGTAGTCGCCAGCGATATTCAAGTCGAAATTTTCCCCGCTGTAACGAAGCTGGCCACGCAGTGAAGTGCCATCGCGTTCATTGTGCTCGGTGCCGGTTGTAATGTTGTCCACATAGCCATCGCGATGGTTGTCGCTGACGGAAAATCTGCTCGACCAGCGCTCGTTGATTGGCAGGTTAACGATTGCCGACACCCGGTAGGAATCCAGGTTCCCATACTCGCCCCGTAGCTCGGTCATAAACTCTTGATCCGGCTTGTTGGTAATCATATTGATCGCACCGGCCACCGTGTTTTTCCCATAAAGGGTACCTTGTGGTCCGCGCGAAATTTCCACGCGCTCAAGGTCGAGAATATCGACGTTTTGAGCAGGAGATTGTCCTAGGTAGATGCCGTCGACATACATGCCCACTCTCGTGTCGAAACCGATATTGCGGGTTGATGCACCCACGCCACGAATACGTACGGCGGAGCTGTTGTCATTTCCCGAAGACATAGTGACGTTGGGTACAAACTCTACAAGCTCTCGCATCTGTCTTACACCGGTTTTTTCGATCGCCTCCTGGCTCATTACCGCGATGGAGATGGGCACATCCTGAAGGCTCTCGCTGCGTTTCTGGGCAGTGACTATCACCTCCTCCAGAACACGGCTTGATTCGTCTTGCGCGAGTGCTTGCGTTGGGATGCTCGCTGCAATAGCGAGAACAAGTGGGTTTAGCGTGGTTTTCATATTAGCTTTTCCTGAGTGATTTGATTCGAATCATGTTGGAGCAGGCTTAACGTCCTCGAGATATTGGTCGACCGATGCTTGCAGGAGGCTTTGCTCTGGCTGCCGAGGGCTCAAAATCACAGGTCTGGGATCATTTTCAATCTAGAAAATAAAGGGTGCGTCGAGCTTCTGCTGGGCACAAGTAAGTATCTCTTGTCTTGGCGGTAGCGACAACCCATGTCACGTAGTCGTTTGTGTTTTTCTCTTCTATAGATTTATAGCAAATGCCCTATGGCTAATTTACTTAAAATCTATCAATTAAATTGGCAGCCTACACAGATAGATAGCGCGTGTGAGCAGAGTCATAACAACGATTTCATCCTGATTTAAAATTTCTACTTTACTGTAAACCGTTCCACGATCAGGTTTGGAACGCGATGGTGCAGTCTTCAGTATCTCGTTGGTACCACGTAGCGTGTCGCCGGGGCGCACTGGATGAAGCCAGCGCATTTCATCGATACCGGGAGACCCCACGCAGCTGGAATCACTCATATAGCTATCGCACTGCATGCGCATAAAAATCGCTCCGGTCAGCCAGCCGCTGGCAATCAAACCACCGAAGGGAGAGTCCTGTGCGCCCTTGGGGTCAGTGTGGAAGGTTTGCGGGTCATAGCGCTTGGCGAACTCGATCATCTCGCCTTCTGTCACCTCATAAGAGCGAAGGTCTATCACGTCTCCGCTGTTAAAATCTTCAAAGGTTTTCATTATCGTCGTATCCTCTTTCGTTGGCTTTCAGGCTGCGCTCTAGATCAGGCCCATTGATCTATATCAATTATTTTCTTGATAAAAATTAATTTTACATTTAAAGTAATATTTAAATTCAATAATAAATGTTATTTCGCTTCTATGCGAGCATAGCAAAAACGGTAAATCTAGAGGTGACATCAATGCAATCAACAAGCCCCATGTTTAACGATAATAAACTCAAGCTGGGTATTTTCTCTGCCAACTGTTCTGGCGGAATGGCTGTTACCAAAGTTGAAGAGCGCTGGAAAAACAACTGGGAGAATAATTTAGAGCTGGTGCGCTTGTGCGACGATGCTGGACTTGAGTTTATGCTTCCCATCGCCCGGTGGATAGGCTACGGCGGAGATACAGATTTTCACGGCGGCGTACTTGAGACTGTAGCCTGGGCCGCGGGTATGACGGCTCACAGTAAAAACATACAGATCTTCGCCACGGTCCACACGGCCTTCAACCACCCTATTGTTACTGCCAAACAGCTAGCCACTATCGACCATCTCGGCGGCGGGCGCATTGGATTGAATGTGGTGGCGGGTTGGAATAAGCCAGAGTATGACGCATTTGGTGTGGAGTTACCCGAGGGGCATGCGGAGCGCTACGCCCGAGCCCAGGAGTGGTTTGATTATGTGCAGAAGCTGTGGAAAGAGGAGAGTGCCTTCGACTGGAACGGCGAATACTTTCAGGGCACCGGTGTGTACGGTAACCCTCGTCCTGTGCAGTCACATGTGCCTGTACTGAATGCGGCTGCATCTGTCGAAGGGCGTAAATTCGCGGTTCGAAACGCCGATTTCCTGTTTACCCCTGTTTTCGACTTCGAACAAGCCAAGGAGACTTCGACTGATATTCGCAACCAGGCCGCCGCTGCGGGAAGCGACTTGGGCGTATTTACATTCAGCGCGGTAGTGTGCAGACCCACACAAAAAGAGGCGGACGAATACCTGGATTATTATGCTGAGCAGAACGCTGACTGGGAGGCCGTGGATTATTTGATGAAGTTGCAGGGTATGCATGCGCAATCCTTTACGCCCGAGGCCCTGTCCAAATTCCGTAACCGTTTTGCAGCAGGACACGGAGGGTTTCCGCTGGTAGGAACCCCCGATCATATAGCCGACCAATTGGAGAAGTTGAGTGCCGCGGGTATTTCCGGTACGACTTTATCATTCGTTGACTATGCTAAAGAGTTCCCTTACTTCAGGGATGAGGTGATCCCGCGGTTGGAGCAAAAAGGTTTGCGCCAGCCACTGAAGTAGTTTTACACCTAAAGCCATTACTAATAAGAGCAACAGGAGAGGCCATATGAGCACTCGGAAATTCAGAAAACGCTATGTAGCACCACTCACACTTCTTACTTCGGTACTTCCCATGTACACAGCTAGCGCTGCGAGTATCCTGGAAGAAACCGTTGTGACCGCGCAGAAACGTGAGCAAAATTTACAGGATGTACCCATCGCCATCACCGCCTTCTCGGGGGCTCAGATGAATGCTATGGGAGTACAGGATAGCTTCGATATAGCCACGTTCACGCCTGGCGTGCACATCAGTGGCAATCTGGCCGGACAAAATACGCAGTTTTCAATTCGCGGTGTTACGCAGAATGATTTCAACGATATTGTTGAGGCGCCCAACGCAGTTTATCTGGACGAAGGTTATATAGCCGTAGCGCAGGGCCAGACATTCGCCGTGTTTGACATCGAGCGTGTAGAAATTCTAAAAGGACCACAGGGTACACTGTTTGGTCGTAATGCCACAGGCGGCCTGGTGAGCTATATCTCCAACAAACCCGATTTTGAAGAGGTGGGTGGCTACGTCGATGTCACAGCGGGCCAGTATGATGTCCCCAATGATGCAAATCGCTACACAGTAGAGGCGGCATTAACGGGTCCTCTTACTGAAAAGGTTGCGGCGCGTCTGGCCATTCGTTACAACAAACAGGACCCCTATCTGGAAAACCGTTATCCGGAAGGAGCTATATTCAATGGTCCGCCCGACAGTAACGCAGGGCAGGATCTGGGCGATGACGACTCCATTGCCGGAAGACTGTCTCTTACATTCCGTCCTAGTGACACTTTGGAAATAGCGGTTTCGGGCAACTACGCAGAATCAGATGTTGCCACGGGCCCTTATCAGTCCAAGTCTACTATTGGTATTGTTGAAGGCGGTGAATTGGTCAATGTAATTGATACGCCTGCGAATGAATCACGCCTCACTATTGCAGGTGACGGAGATGGTGGTGCCAACGCCATTGATGGCAGTGACCTGTCGCCAGGCGCGGGTATCGGTCTGGACGGGCGACTGGTTCCCGGCGGCGATTTCTTTGGCTACAAGGACCCCGATGGTGATGACTTTACCTTCTCCGGCGACTTTGCATTTGAAGATCAGGGCAGCACTGAAAGTAGCGGCTTGAATACCCGAGTGTATTGGGATCTGGGTGACAGCATGCAGTTCACGTCGGTCACCGACTACAAATCTTTCGAAAAACTACTCTTTATTGATGTGGATGCAGCCCCGGTAAACCAGTTGGCCAATTATGCCGCTGTCGACGCGGATACCTTTAGTCAGGAACTTCGACTCAATGGTGAGAGCGAGCGCATGCGCTGGGTTACGGGATTATACTATCTCTCCATTGACAACAAATCTGACAACGGGCTCAAAGCTCCGGCTAACAGTATTATCGATGCCGGTTTTGGAGTATCGCTGGATATCGGTGTGCAGGCCGATCTGCAGACAGACTCTTACAGCGTGTTCGGCCAGATTGAATACGACTTAAGCGAGACGGTTGTATTAACCGGCGGAGTGCGCGTGATCCAGGAGGAAAAGGAATTTGATGTGGCCATAGGAGTCTTCCTGTCAGAGGGAAACTCTACGGTGAATCAGGGTGAATTCCTCGACAGCCCCTTCGGTGCAGGCTCACCCTTTTTCTATCAGGACGAATCTTCAGACACGCATTGGGCGGGAAAGCTGCAGCTTGACTACCGTCCGAATGATGATCTATTGCTGTACGCAGGTATCAATCGCGGTGTGAAAGCGGGTAGTTACAATGCACCTCTTTTGGGGTCCTATCTCGGTTCGGGAGGCGATTCAGCATTGCCCTACGATGAAGAAGTGCTCATATCCTACGAAAGCGGTTTTAAATCTACGCTGGGAGATGGCAGCACACGCCTGAATGGTTCATTGTTCTATTATGACTATACGGATTATCAGGCCTTTATGTTTGTTGGTGTTGGCGGCGTAGTTATCAATGCCGATGCTGAGACCTGGGGTGCTGAATTGGAGTTGCAGACTTCACCGATGGAGGGTCTGGACTTAATCTTCAATGCCGCTTACTTTGATGCCAAAGTACTGGATGTGCCTCTACGCAGTGGTTCGCCACTACCGCCTAAAGATGTTAAACCCACCTACGCGCCCGAACTACAGGCGACTGCGATGGCTCGTTATAGTTGGTCTGGTCTGGGAGGCGAGATGGCGGTGCAGGGTGACGTGAGTTACTCCGATGAGTTCTATTATAACTTGCGCAACTTCGACGCTGACAAGTTCGATAGTTACACGATGGTCAATGCAATGCTCAGTTGGGAAAGTAATGATCAGCGCTGGCTGGCTACATTGGCAGCGCGCAACATTACCGATGAGCGGGCGGGTATCCAGGGCTTTGATCTGGCCACCTTATGCGGTTGTAATGAAGTGTCCTATCGTGCACCTCGTTTCGTCAGTGTAGGAATGCGATACAATTTCTGATTTAAAGAGGGCAGGGGACAATGCAACACGATAGACGGAAGTTTCTGAAGTCATCGGGAATAGCCTTATCTGTCATTGTCAGCGGTGAAATACTGCGCGTGTCACCTCGAAGCGCGCAGGCTGCAGCCTTGCCCTACCAGGTTTTGACCGAAGAAGAGGTTGCTACGCTACAGGGGCTGGCTGAGGCTATTGTTCCTGGCGCGCGCGAAGCAGGCGTGAGTCATTACATCGACAAGCAATTGGGCGCAGCTGCTGAGGATTGCCTGCTGATGCTCAAGTATCTTGGCGTGCCTTTTGCAGATTTTATCGGCTTTTACCGAGGTGGCTTGCACAGTGCAGGCCGCTTGGCTCGTCTTCGTTTTTCTCTACCCTGGCCAGCGCTCAGCGCTGACCAGGCCCAAACCTTGCTGGTGGAAATGAACGGCGATACAGACATTGAGTGGGACGGCCCACCTGCGCCATTTTTCTTTTTCGTTCTACGAGCTGATGCCAGTGATGTTGTTTATGGCACCGAACAAGGCTTCGATCAAATTGGTATGCCATACATGGCGCATATCGAACCCGCGCAGGCGTGGTAGAAACTATGCAGCGTATTAGTACTGAAGAAGTATTCGACGTACTGGTTGTAGGCTCTGGTGCCGCTGGCAGTGTGATTGCAGCACAGATGGCCCGAGCTGGAAAGCGTGTGCTGGTACTTGAGTCTGGTCCGGCGCGGCAAATGTCTGACCTGATTAGCTCGCAAATATGGGCGCGACGCCTGAAGTGGTCGGGGGCTCCAGTAGAAGAGGCCGGCAACCTACCCATAGGGCATAATTTTAACGCGGGATGGGGTTCCGGCGGCAGCGCACTACATCAATTTGCCGTGTGGCCGCGGCTACATGAAAACGACTTCAAACTGAAATCAGACTATGGAAAGGGTCTCGACTGGCCTATCGAGTATGATGATTTACGCCCCTATTACGATAAAGTTCAGGCTGAGGTTGGTATCAGCGGTGATGCGACGGCGGAGAAGTGGCGTCCCCCGGGGCAAAAGTACCCTATGGCGCCGTTACCTGTATTTGCCCAGGGCCGACTAATCGATAAGGGTTTTGTTGCGCGCGGCATGACAACCGCCCCCATTCCGCTAGCGATTAACAGCGAAGTCTACCGGGGTCGTAAAGCCTGCCTCTATGACGGCTGGTGTGATGCGGGCTGTCCAATAGGTGCTCTGGCCAATCCCTTGGCAACGTATCTGACTTGGGCTGTGGAGGCGGGAGCGGAAATACGCAACGAGGCAACGGTTGTTAAAGTTTTGCATGATACCAGCGGACGCACGGCCACAGGTGTTGAGTATTGTGATGCAGATGGCGCCCGTCACAGGGTTCACGCATCAACCGTCGTACTCGCTGCATTTGCGGTACAAAATGCCCGCCTTCTATTGGCCTCGGCTAGTGAGCGACATCCGCAGGGTCTGTCTAACAAGAACGATCTGGTGGGACGGTACCTTATGACCCACCCGGCTAACTCTATCTATGGAATTTTTAACGACGAGACTCAGCCGCATTTAGGCGCCACGGGTGGGCAGCTAATAAATCATGACCACTACTCCCAAAAGGAGAAGGGCAAAGCATTCGGCTCTTACCAGTGGTTGATTGCCAATGCACTGAAACCCAACGACTTGTTGGGTATTGCGAACACGCGGCCTGATATATATGGCGCTGCGCTCGATGATTTTATGCGAAAGGCCGCGACCCATATGGGCAATATGGTGTTTGTTGGAGAAGACTTGGCCCTGGCGGAGAATCGCATAGAGCTGAGCGAGCACAAAGATGATTATGGTGTTCCACTGGCGCGGGCTACGCATAATATCCAGGACTCAACCGCAGCTCTAGCTGAGGCTGCTGTGGCCGAAGGGCTTGCTGTTTTTAAAGCAGCAGGGGCGGCGGATCCTTGGGCAGGGCCGCGAATTGGGATGCATATTATGGGCGGAACGGTAATGGGGGAACATGCCGCTTCTTCAGTTACTAACCAATATGGACGCTTACATGAATTGGATAATGTGTTTATTGCGGGGCCGGGACTTTTCCCCAGCAGTGGTGCAGTAAACCCCACCTTTACAATTCATGCTCTCGCCATGCGTACTGCCGATCATATCCTCGGTAACGATACGCCATCCAACTCAAGCCCTGGTCAATAAGCGCTGATTTTCGATGATTATTAGTCTGTAGGTCCTGTCGATGTCGATGGTTATCAAACGGGTCAGGATTTTACCGCTAGAAACCAATATAATTCGTTTCCATAACTCAGCCCCCAAGAGAACAACTTATTATGCAAAGTAATGAGCAAGCTGCGAATGCGGAAGAAGTTGGTGTAGATCGTCATTGGCACCTGTCTACCAGTGACCATGAGATTGCTATATCTGAATTCGAGTTTTCGATTTTCAGAATTTTTGCAGCCTTCACTCGCTGGATGGATGACCTTACAGCCAGTTGTCAGGGTTCGTCGGATCAGTCTTTCAGTGGTATCGACTTTTCAATTCTCAATGTAATTCGTATGCATGACAGGCCCAAGAGCATCTCCGAAGTTGGGCGACTGTTGAATAGAGATGACGTGTCAAACATCCAGTACAGCATACGTAAACTCACCAAAGCCGGGTTAATTGCAAAGGTTGGCGAAAAAGGGCAAAAAAAAGGCGTGGTGTATACAACCACTGAAGCCGGTGTGGCCGCCACCGACCGCTATGCGAAATACCGTCGAGAGCTTCTACTGCCGCTAACCAGGTCCATTTCGGCCGACGAGGAAAAGCTCGTAGAGTTATCCACTATATTGACGCTGCTGTCGGGTATATATGATCAAGCGGCATGCGTGGCAGCAACCCATAGATAAAAATAGAACTCGACGCGGCCAGGGGGCGCGGATTGTCAGCCATTTAATTTCGCGATCACTCTAATTTCGACATGTGCACCGGGTATGGCGAGCTCGGTTATTCCAAGGGCAGTCCATGCTGGCCAGGGCTGGGAGAGGAACTCATCTCTGACGGACATAAAGTCATCCGTAGTGGCATGTAGGCCCACGTGATAGCTGGTGTACTCCACAATGTCGGCGTAGCCAAGATCACACTCTGCGAGTATTCGCCCGATGCCTTTCCATGCGTTGCGAAATTCCTCTTTGATGTCCTGAGGTACTTCGCCCTTAGCCCCTACGCCTATGACGCCGGAGCAAAGCAAAAATCCGTTGCTCCTGACCGCTTCAGAAAAGTGAAAGTTGTCGTACATGTATTGGCCGGAATCAGTTACAACGGTATCAATGCTCATGGTTAAGTTCCTTTAATTTTCATAACAAGGTAACCAATTTTACCGGGCCAGACAAGGTGGGTTGTGATAGTTTTGTCTACACATGGCGCGCGTTTAATATACCTACACAGGGTTATTTTTTGCCCAGTAACTCAAAATTAAACTTAGGGTAAGCGCCCAGTTGATAGCTCGTCATGTAACGCTCGCCGCCACATAAAGGTTCCAGTTCATAGCAGTGCAATGGCAGGGTAATTTCGGCCTCGTAATCCTCCAGGCTATAACTTTCATACACTGTAATACGCGTGAACAGGGCTGCGTTTAACTGCTCAATATTAGCAACCCCTGGAATCTCCACAATCCTGGGTTCCAGTTCCAGCTTATCGGAGTGTGGGTTGTACTGCGCGGCCTGACGTTGAGTGACGGCGTTGTCAGGAGATAGGGAACACAGGGTAGCAATGGGGTAGCGCCCCGGGCTATTTTCCAGCAGCGTTGGGTTGCTCGTGCCGCAATTGTCGTAAAAGACTTTCTCTTTCTCGAGATCGGCCAAAGACAAGCTTACGTCTATGCGCTGCGGAATGAAAACACCTTGAGCAATAAGCTGCGGTGCCAGATTGGCGGTTACTGCAAACTGGGGTTCCTGCTCAAGAGATTTCTGCATGGTTTCAGCGATTATCAGGTGCAGCTTCTGTGGGTGTTTATAGACGCAGGCGTCATCTTGAACTGTGCTAACTCCGTGATCACCCAGCCCAAATTTTTCTAACACAAGTTGTGCGCTATCCAGCGAGCGTTGGTGAATGTCCAGTAGCGTTATATTGAGTTCGTCTGGATAAAACTTACCGAGCAGGGGCATTAGCAGTGTCGCAAAGGGACCGCAGCCTGCGTACAAAATTTCTAGTGGCGCGTCGGCAAAGCGTAATCTGAGTGCCTTTATCGCCGCATATACGCCTCGTATAAAAACCACGCTGCGTTGATAATCGTGTGCGCAGTGCGCGGCTGCCTCGGGGTTAATGGCGACTCCGCTTGGCAGCAGCGAATCATCGGCCCACGCATCAAAGCTTGGGTCGGGCAGTATGCCGCTGAAATTACTGCAGGCAGTGGTAAATGCGTTTAGTGCATCATGGCGCTGTTGCGGCGAACTGCTTTCATCAAGAATAGTGTCGCTGATGGATTCAATGTTCATTGTGAAAGCGGTGTGCGCAGCGAATAGATTCTAGAGCACATTTAATACCACATTGAAATTAGCGTGCGGAAATCAAAGAAAAGAGAAATGGCCAACAACAGGCTCGCCCATGCCAGCCAGACGATATAAACCCAATCGTACAGTGTGTTCTGTTCGCGAGATAAGGAAATTTGTTTGAACGTGCGCGACACAGCCCAAAGTATCGCTGGCCAGAATAGAATATGGACGATGGTTCCAATAGCTGTTCTGCTGGCGTCGGGGAATAGTATCTTTCCAATAATCAGGCCCAGAATGTTCAATATAAGCGCAAGAAGAATCCATCTCGCCCCTGGTTTGGAGTAGATGAAAACGAGGCTTGCCATAAAAGACATACCCATCAGCTTCATCCATACTTGAACACTTTGTGGGTAGTGAGCGGTCTCGTTCTGCAGTGCTGCTATTGACTCAGTTATGAGTTCAAGCATTCTTAGGCCTCTTTGTGGCTAGTGTCCGAAGTACTGTTCTATCACTCAAAGCGAAAGACTTCTGCAGTAGGGTCCAGACTGATGTACGTATAATTTAATCTGTCGGCCACATTGGCGGGTGCACCTTTCACACTGGGCTGAACCAGATGCTTGCTGTTGTATGTGTAAAAGGGAATCAGCGGGACTTCCTCGATAAAAATTGATTCCGCTTCGCGCAGTAATGCCATGCGCTCAGCCGGATCAACGGCGGCGGGTGCCTGCTTTAAAACCAGCTCGTCGAAACGCCTATTGGAGAACCCTGTGCGGTTGGTGCCACTGTCACTGGTAAATCCATCGAGAAACATTGCGGGATCAAGAATTCCAGCAATCCAGCCCATTCTGCCCAACTGGAAATTTTTTAACGTCATGGTGTCCAGGTAAACCTTCCACTCCTGGTTGACCAGGGTGACCTGGATGTTCAGTTCTTTCTTCCACATCTGCTGTACAGCGACGGCGACTTTACGGTGATCCTCGCTAGTGTTGAACATTAGCTCTACTCCCGGCCAACCCTCGCCGTTGGGGTAGCCTGCCTCTGCCAGGAGTCGTCTTGCGGCTTCGGGATTATAGGTCAGCAAGTCTGGTGGCTGATATCCGGGTACCAGGTTCATAGGTACCAACGCCGGGCTGGGAATGCCCGTTCCCTCCAGAATTTTGTCAATTATCTGTTGTCGATTGACAGACATGGCCAGCGCCTTGCGCACGCGCAGGTCATCCACCGGGGGGCGGTCTATGTTAAACATGTAGTAATACGTACCCATCATGGGGTTTTGTTGGTAGGGGGAATTGGGCTGCGCACGGTATCCTTCGATTTTGCTCAGGGGCACGCTGGTGGTGTAGTGCAGTTGCCCCACGCGGAACATTTTCTCCTCAAGCAGGGGGCTTTCTATCGCGTGAAATACCACACTATTTAGAGCAATTTTGTCTGCATCCCAGTAGTGGGGGTTTTTGGCTACAGTGACCTCTCTCTGCATGCGCCAACGCTTGAGTGTGAAGGGGCCATTTCCTACGAGGTTTCCCGCCCGGGTCCATTCACTGTAGCGATCAGTCATTTTGCCGAAGGCTTCAACTGTTGCTCGGGGAACGGGGTGACCTTGATAGCCGGAGAGAAGTTCGAGAAGGTAGGGGGTGGGGTTTTTGAGCTTTATTTCGAATGTGTAGTTATCAATAACACGTAGACCAAGGCTCTCAACGTTAGTATTTTGACCGCGGTTGAAAGCTTCGGCCCCGATGATGGGATACAACAGGTAGGCCACCTCATTAGCCAGGGCTGGCGACAGCATGCGACGAAATGAGTACAGGAAGTCACGCGCATCAAGCGGCTCACCATTGGACCAACGCGCGTTTTTGCGCAGATAGAAGGTAATGGTTTTGCGGTCTTCACTGAAGGTCCAGCGTTGCGCTACTCCAGGCTCGATAGCCTGTGTGTAGGGGTTTTGCGTTACCAATCCCTCGAACAGCGTACGGGCGATGAACGCGTCCTGGACGGACGTCATTACATGTGGGTCTAGAGATTGTGGCTCCGTACCATTGCCAATATGCAGTACGCCTTCGCGATTGCCTGCTGCGACATTGGATTCGCCCTGCATGCAGCCTGAAAGCGCGGCGAGCAGGACCAGGCTAAAAAAACCACTGACAGTTTGTATCCAGGCCACACTGGCACCTTGCATAATTTCCACAGCCTCTGCATAGGTCTTATTGTCAACTAACTCTAGCTGACTTATGGATATATGCCAATGCTGATTCCGTCGCAGGCTTAACGAAGGTCAGGCAGCTTGTAACCCTGCTCCTCCAGTTGCGAACGTATGGTCTTCTTGTCAATTTTACCGGTTGAAGTTAGCGCTATATCTTCAACAAAAATAATTTCATCAGGTAACTGCCACTTGGCAAAAACTTTGGCGCAATGTTCGAGGATTTGCTCATTGGAGATGTGGGTCTCTTCGGCGAGAATGACAAGCGCGACAGGTCGTTCATCCCAGCGGGGATGCGGTTGTGCAACGACGGCTGCCTGAGTGACGCCCGATAACGCCACGATATGATTTTCGAGATCAACAGAAGAAATCCATTCGCCACCTGTTTTGATCAGGTCTTTTGAACGGTCGGCAATAATCAAATATTCTTCAGCGTCGATCTTTGCCATATCGCCTGTGACTAGCCAGCCCTCGTGAAACTTATCGGGTTGCGGGTCATTGTAGTATTCCGAGCAGATCCAGGGCCCCCGGATCAGCAGCTCTCCCACAGCTTCGCCATCGTGGGGCAGTGGTTGCCAGCTTTCGTCCACTATTTCTACTTCCAGGCCGGGCATCAACAAGCCTGCTTTGGCAATATTCTCAAACTGCTGGTCTTCGGTGATTTTCATGTGAGAGCGTTTTGCCACCTTGCGAGAAAGGGTGGCAAGAGGGTTGGTCTCTGTCATTCCCCAGCCCTGAACCATTTCAATGCCAAGGTTATCCCAGTACCAGCGTATTAATGATACCGGTGGTGCCGAGCCACCGCAGGTCAGGCGTGAAAACTTGGAAGTATCGTATTTGCCCGGGTTCTCTTCCAGAATGGTTTTGATGCCCTGCCAAATTGTAGGTACGCCCGCGGAGATGGTGACTTCCTCTTCTACCATCAAATCAAGCAATTTTTGTGGAACCATAAATCGATGTGGCATGACCTGTTTGCAGCCCAACATGGAGGCCGTGAAGGGCAGCCCCCAACCCATTGCATGGAACATGGGCACAATGCCACAAAGGGCATCTAGTGCCGTTAGACTCATAGCGTCAGTCATAGCCTGTGTGATGGTGTGCAAGTAGGTTGAGCGGTGCGTGTACATAGCTCCTTTTGGCTTACCCGTGGTGCCACTGGTATAGCAAAGCCCCATGGGCGAATTTTCGTCTATCTCAGGCCAGTCATAGTTTGTTTCCTGTCCGTCGATAAAGGCTTCATAGTCGACGGTGTTAGGGTGGGATGACTCACCGCCTTCGCCGTTGCGACAGATAACCAGTAATTCGACACAGGGAATTTTGTCTAACAGGGGCTCGAATAACGGCAGTAAATCTTCATCAATAAAAATAACCCGATCCTGCGCATGATTAATAATGTATTCGAGGTCGGTAGGGCTGAGCCTCACATTGAGTGTGTGCAACACTGCACCCATGGACGGAATGGCCTGATACAACTCCAGGTGTCTGTAGTTGTTCCACATAAAGCTGGCGACACGGTCACCCACCTTAATACCGTGTGCACTGAGTGCCCCCGCAAGCTGGTTGGCGCGATCCCAGGTAGTCTTCAGAGTCTGGCGATGGGTACCGTCGTGCAACAGCGTAACGACTTCTTCATTGGGGTCGAGCTGCGCGCCGCGGCCGAGAATGCGAGACAGCAGTAGAGGGGTTTGTTGCATAGTCATATAGGTTGTTCCTGTATCTATTAGCTTATTATTTTGGGATTATATAAGAGAGAGCCTCTATCGGGGTAGCATTATCCGCAGCAGTGCGCCCCCCAGGGCACTCTCGCTTAACTCTAGCGTACCGAGATAAGTTTCGGTGAGGTCTGCGGCTACTGCCAGACCAATGCCGTGGCCGCTTTGTTGGGTATCTGCCCGTACGCCGCGCTTGAGAATTGCCTCACGCAGGGTAGGGGGGATGCCCTCGCCATCATCTTCAACGGTGACTAGTAACGGCTGCTCACTTCCCCCAGTGGCCAATACACGCACCTCTCGTGTGCCATACTTACAGGCGTTGTCCATCAATATGCCAAGCAGCTCCATTAAGTCGCGTTCATCGCCGCGAAATACGCAGCCGGATTCGATGTTTAGTTCAATCGACATAGCCTTGTCAGCGTAAACTTTCAGCAAGCTTGTGCGTAAGCGTTTTGCCACGGACTCAATCGCAACCACTTGCAAAAGCTTATGCGATCCCCCCGCGGCACGGCGCAATTGGTAGCCCACTATTTCTTCCATTTGAGATGTTTGCTCGCGTACCAATGGGCCATAATCTCGTTCCGTTGAATCTGCATTTCGAATAACGGCCAGCGGGGTTTTCAAACTGTGGGCGAGATCTGATAGCGTATTGCGCACTCGCTCCTGGCGCTTTTTCTCGCTCACTAGCAGCGTGTTCAAGCTGTCTGTTACCGCCTGCACTTCCCGCGGGTAGGAATTGTCCAGTTTTTCCACAGCACCTGATTCAATGCGCGATATATCCTGCGCTAACTTGTGCAGCGGGCGCAGGCTCCACAACAATATTAGCGTCTGGCACCCGAGCAGTAGCAGCGTAGAACCGCTCAGCCAAAGTACCAGATGGCGGCGGTAGGTGGTCAGCTGGGCGTCTGCTGGTGCTACAGTCTCCAGCACGGTAAAGAGAAGCGGAACTTCCGTTTGCTCTTCGCTCTGCCATGCCACCTGATAGGACTGCTGGAACAGATTATGGCCACGGGAAAAATACTTGCCGCCTATGGGCAGGTCCGGTGGTTCGAAAGACAGGTCTTCGGGGGTTTGCGTAAGGGCGGAAGGCGAGAACCACAGAAGCTTTTTATTGCTATCTGTTACTTGGGCGTAGAGACCAGAATCGGGCTGATTAAAGCGAGCCTCTAACAATTGCAGGGGCAGTTGCAGTGCCTGGTCGAATTCGGCCTCGGCCAACAAGGTAAGAATTAACAGCTGCATACGCTCGGCCTGAGCAGCTTCGATACTGACACGATAACTGCGATCCAGATAGAAACCTGTGGCGCCGAGAAATATTGGCAACAGCAGTGCACTGGCTAGTAGCAGTCGAGCGGCCAGCGAGTTGAATGCTGCTCTCACGGCTTCTCGTTCTCGAGTGCGAATCTATAGCCCGCACCTCTTACGGTAACTATGGGTTTTAAGGTGTTTTCGGGGTCTATTTTCTTGCGCAAACGACCAACAAAAACCTCTATTACGTTGCTGTCCCGGTCAAAGTCCTGATCGTACAGGTGTTCTGTCAATTCAGTTTTTGAAACCACCTGACCCGCACGGTGAACAAGGTATTCCAATGTGTTGTATTCGAAACTGGTGAGGTTTACGGGCTCGCCCTGTCGAAGAACCGACTTGGCACTAAAGTCGATGCAGATTGCACCGTAATCAACCAGGGCCTGAGCGTGTCCTGCCGCTCGACGTTGCAGGGCGTTAACCCGTGCCTGCACTTCCTCCAGATGAAACGGTTTGGTGACATAGTCATCGGCACCGGCCTCGAGCCCCTCTACCTTGTCCTGCCAATCCCCTCTGGCGGTTAATATCAATACCGGGAATGTGCGATCGGCCGCTCGCCAATTGTTGATGAGCTCTATGCCAGACACCTTAGGTAGGCCCAGGTCTACAAGAGCGATGTCGTAGGGATTTTCATTGCCCAGAAACAGTGCTTCTGCACCATCAGCGGCTTCCTCTACAACCCAACCGTGCTCACTGAAATGTCTGGCCAGTTGCAGGCGCAAATGTGCTTCGTCTTCTACGATGAGCATACGCATGATTCAGTCCTTGACCATCACTGTCATAACTCGACCGGAATCTGTCAGCAGCTTTACCCTAAAACCCTGGCCCTTTGGGGTAACCTTCAAAACGGTGCCGCCATGTCTAGCCTTGGCTTTTTCCGCGGCTTGTGCCACCGTCAGGGCATGTTGGTTTTGTTGGGGCTGTTGTTTTGTTTGCTTGGGTTTTTTGGCCTGTACTTCGGGTACTGCCAGACACAGGGTGCAGGCAAGCAGCAGTGCACATAAAGCTTTTGTCTGGAAATGTTGGGCCATCTTAAATCTCTTTTATTGACCTACCGGTTTTACATTCACCTGTAGCTGTATCGTCGCCCCCGGGGAATTTCGGGTTTCGGTCTGATAGATACTATCCCCATATTGGTAGCTGACGCGATATCCAACGATTTGCTCTTCATCCCGCAGTTCATAGTCTACCTCGCAGCGCCGTTCAGTCACATAGTAGCTTTGCGCATTGCGCTGATGGCTTATATCGTTTCCAATTGAAGACCCCAGTAGAGCACCTGCACCAGCTATTATTGGCTGGTAGCGACTGTTATGACCCACAGAACCTCCCACTACACCGCCTATAACTGCGCCCAGAACGGCGGGCGTTGCGGAATGATTGCCGCCCTCGCGCACAACTTTTACCCGCTCGTCCCAACAGGATTCATGGGGAATTTTGTGCGTAATGATACGCACTACGGGCTCTACCGCTGTAACCGGAACTTCAACCACTGAAGTGTGCGACTGAGCGCTGGCCAGACCTGCTGCCAGCGCACTGTAAGCGGCTATAGTTTTTGTCGAGACTTTCATGATGATTACTCCTTGGGCCTTGTTACAAGCTTGAAAGTAACGCATCGAGTCTGAACGGAAGCTGAACAGCTGCGTGATTAAAACTACTGCGTTCAGCTTTCGTTCAGCTGCCGTCTCGTAATCTGGGAACCGTGAAAACAACCCACGGGAGAAGTACCATGAAAAAACTTACAGCTTACGGATTGGCGTTCCTGCTCTTTACAGGAACCTCTGCAGCCCTGGCGGATCGCGGTGACCGCGGTGATCATGGGGGAGGGTATGATGACAATAGAGGACAGCACTATAAACATAAAAAGCACCACCACAAGCATAAGAAGCACCACTACAAGCACAGGAAACACCACTACAAAAATTACTATAGAGGCCATCACAATCGCTTTTATAACCGTCGTTACTATGCGCCGGGCTACTATTACCCTTCCTATCTGGGTGCCGCCCTTATCGGTTCGGCATTGACTAGCAGTCTATATCACACTCACAGTGGAGAGCGATGCTACCAAAATCATTCGGATAATCAATATCGACAGAGCAGTAGTAATCGGGAGGTGGTTGGCTGTCACCGAATTGAGATACTGGCGGACGGCAGTGAACGGCGGGTAGAAGTGCCGATGTCACAGTGTAATTAAAAAGCTGATGGCGCTAGGTCGTCGCGCCCATTGCAATAGCCCGGGCCTTGCCAGAGTCCTCGTCCTCGACATCGAGCCACCCTGTTATCTGCTGTTCTATAATGGCTGTGAGTGCCGAGATGTGGGCGGGGTCACTATTCAGGGCGGGTATGTAGCCAAAGTGCTCGCCCCCCGCCTGTTTAAAGTAGGTGTAATTTTCTTCACCGATTTCCTCGATAGTTTCAAGGCAATCGGCGGAAAAACCCGGGCATACCACTTGAATCGACTTTATGCCCTGACTTGGCAAGGCCTTCAGGGTGGCATCTGTGTAGGGCTTTAACCACTGGGCTTTGCCAAAGCGGGATTGAAAAGTTGTGAGGTAGTCCGATTCCTGCAAGCCGAGCTTCTCGACTACCAGGCGCGTCGTTTTGTGGCACTGGCAATGGTAGGGGTCGCCCTGGTCGAGGTAGCGTTGGGGCTCTCCATGATAAGAAAATATCAGTTTGTCGGCGCTGCCGTGTTTTTCTCTATAAACCCGAATGCTTTCGGCAACAGCTTCAATATAAGCGGGATGATCGTGATACTGGGCGACGAAGCGCATTTCTGGTAGCCATCGCCGCTGGGTGAAGTCTGCTGCCAGCGCGTCAAAAGTGGAGCCGGTTGTCGCTCCACTATATTGAGGATACAACGGCAGCACCAGCAGTTTACGTACACCCTGTTGCAGCATATTTTGTAGGGTGCTGGCAATATCAGGAGAACCGTAGCGCATGGCGAAATCAACGACTACCCTTTCACCGTAGCGCTGTTGCATGACCGAACGCACTGCGTCTGCCTGATCTTGAGTGTGAAACATCAAGGGCGAACCCCGCTCTGTCCAGACTTTGCGATAGGCAGCAGCGGAGCGGCTGGGGCGCAGGCGCAAAATGATGCCGTTGAGAATAAGCCACCACGCTGAGCGAGGTATTTCGACCACGCGTGGGTCCCACAGAAACTGTTTCAGGTATTTTCGAAGTGGTTTGGTTTCAGGCGCATTTGGCGTGCCCAGATTTGTGAGCAGAATACCCACCCGGGGTGCTTGGCTATGGTCGAAATTTTGGCTGCCGGTATACTTCATGGGGGTCAATATACGTTTGCCTTACCTCGATGCCAAGCGAAAAAATGTATACTGCCTGCTCTGCCAGTATGTCGGGTTTTTCAACAGGACGTTCAACTACCTATGTCTTTTACGCTACAAATTCTATTTGGATTGGTAACAGGTGTATTCACGGGTTTGTTCCTAGGTGACATCGCTGCACCGTTTTCGGTAGGCGGTGAAATCTTTATTGCGCTGCTGCAGATGACGGTACTCCCCTATATTGTTGTTTCACTCATTGGTAATCTCGGCCGCATTTCATGGAAAGAGAGTCGAGGCCTGCTGTTGGCCGCCATGTCAGTGTTGGGGTTCCTGTTATTATTGGGAGTGGTTGTGTTAATAACCGCACCTTTGGCATTCCCCGAGTGGCAGTCAGCTTCCTTTTTCAGCGCCAGTCTCATCCAATCAAGGCATGCACTGGACCTGGTTGCCTTGTATATACCCGCAAATCCCTTTTACTCACTGGCCAATAACGTCGTTCCGGCAGCGGTAATGTTTAGTATTTTGCTGGGTATTGGTGTTAGTGGCCTGCGCGGCAACGAGAGCCTGCTAAAAAGTCTGGACGTTTTGGCAGACGCGCTTAATCGTATCAATAAAATCGTCATTAAAATAACGCCGCTAGGTGTTTTCGCCATTGCTGCCGGCGTAGCGGGCACCGTTGTGTTTGATGAAATAAGCAGGTTACAGGCTTATCTCATTACCTACACTGTTGTTGCGGTATTGCTGGCATTTGTGGTGCTGCCAATGTTGGTGGCCTCGGTTACCCCATTTCGCTATAGCGACCTGGTGTCCATTCCCAGAGATACGTTGATTACAATTTTTGCCACGGCGAAAATTATTGTGGTGCTGCCACAATTGGTCGACAACGTGAAGGAACTGTTCAAACGCTACGACCTTGAAGACGAGGACACCGATGCCGGCGCGGAAATACTGCTGCCACTGGCATACCCTTTCCCCAATCTGGGTACTTACGCCATACTGATGTTCGTGCCGTTTTGTGCCTGGTATCTGGGGCGTGGGTTCGACTTGTCTGACCACCTGACTTTTCAAGCGAGTGCGGTTCTCAGCAGTTTCGTGGCGCCAATTATCGGCATCCCGTTTTTACTCGACCTAATGCAATTGCCCGCTGACATGATGGAATTGTTCGTTATGTCAACGGTATACACGGATCGTATACGCGTTGTGCTGGGAGCAGTGCACTTGTTTTCGCTGGCTATTGTGGCCATTGCTATTAGCCGAGGTGTGTTTAGGGTGAACTGGCGTAAACTTGCGATCGCCGGTGCCGTGTCGTTGGTGATAGTAGTTACCTCGATGTTGCTTATACGCACTTATTTGGCTCAGGCATTGAGCGGCAGTTACAGCGGAGACCAACAGCTGATAGAGATGCGCTGGATGGACAGACCCGTTGAAGCGCGAGTGTATACCGACTCTCTACCCGCTACACAGCCAGATGTTGAGCAGCTGGGTCGACTGAATGTGATTGAGCAGCGGGGAACATTGCGTGTGGGGTATTTACCGGACTCCCTGCCGTTTGCATTCCGCAATGAGGCTGGCGAAGTGGTCGGCCTGGATATAGAAATGGCGCACCATCTGGCCAATGATCTGGACGTAGAGCTGGAATTGGTGCGTATTGAAAGAGACAGCATGAATACTCTATTTGCCTCAGGTCAGCTGGACATTGTGATGTCCGGTCTGGTTCAAACTCCCGGTCGCCTGAAAAAGTGGAACTTCAGCGCATCGCCAATGGATTTGACTATCAGTTTTCTGGTGCAGGACCATAGACGCAGCGAATTTAGTTCTTTGGCATCGATACAGGAACTACCTGATTTACATTTGGGAGTTGTTCAGTCAGACCCCTCTTTTATGCGGCAGATAGCCTCCCACGTGCCCAACGCCCATATCGAGTCGATTAATTCGCCCCGGGCTTTTGTGCGCGGTGAGCGAGCAGACATCGATGCCGTTGTTTATTCTGCCGAGGGCGGGTCGGCCTGGACTTTAATTTACCCTGACTATGCTGTGGCGGTGCCTCAGCCACTTGCGATCAAATTACCCACCGGTTATCCGCTGCCGCAGGACGACACGCAGTGGCATCGATATGTGTCTCAATGGATAACGCTTAAGCAGAAAGACTCAACCGTCAATTCATTATTTAATCACTGGATTAATGGCGCAGGTGCTGTGGATCTGTCGCCGCGCTGGTCCATCATCAGGGACGTATTGCACTGGGTAGACTGAGTCTATTACTGCGCCGCTTTTAACTCTTCCTTCGCTTTTTCCTTCTCTTTCGGCGTTGGCTTGCGTTCGAGCGACAGGCTGGCAATAGTCCAGCCGTCATCAAGAAGTTTTCCCCAGCGTGCAGAATAGGGAGCAAGTTTTCCTTTACCATTCCAGGCCAACAACAAAATACGTTCGCTATTCCCCTGCGCCAGGAAGTCGTCGAAACTGAAGCTATCGGTCAAACGAGTGGTTCTGATTTCTGCACCACGACTCATGTAGCTAAGCAGTTTTGACAGACTGACATCTTCCGAAAATAGCCTGCGGCCAGCCATCTCCATAGAAGGAGCGTGTTTGTCGTTGCTGCTACTTCCTCCCTCCTCGATACTCACTGGTAGCGCGAATACTTCTCTGCGGCCGAAATCGCGGGAGAAATAAGCACAGGCGAGGCGGTTGAACTCAACATTACGTGACATGGACATCAGTTTACCTATGCCGGCCAGGTCCAGTGTGCGTTCGGCGTGGTCGGACATGGGGTTGCCGTAGTAGGTGGGGATACCCGACATACGCGCAGCGCGCAGGCTATCCCAGTCGCTGTGCGCAATGACCACGTTGAAATCGGCGTCCATTATGACTTTGGCTAACGCTGTGGAAAACGCATTGGCGCCCATGATTAGCACACCTTCGGGTTCGGGCTCGGTAACACCCAGGGCGCGCGCCAGCGGACGGGCGGTGAGGCTCTCCAAAAATACTGTTCCCAGAATTACTACAAATGTCAGTGGTACCAGCAGCTCTGCCCCCGCCACATTCTGTGCTGCCAAACGTTCTGCAAATACAGCGCTGATTGCAGCGGCGATGATGCCTCGTGGGCCTATCCAGGCGAGTGTTGCACGCTCTTGTACACGCAGGCTGGAGCCCATAGTGCAGAGGAAGACTTTAATGGGCCGTGCGACAAACTGTATACCCAGCATTACTAATAGTGCAGTAGGACCCAGGGCTAGCAGTTGTTCGAATTCAAGTCGTGCCGCAAGTAGGATGAATAAGCCTGAGATCAAAAGAATGCTCAGGCTCTCTTTGAAGTCCAGCAGTTCGCGAATATGCAGCCTGCTGGTGTTCGCCAGCCATGCACCCATTACGGTTACCGCCAGCAGGCCGGATTCCATAGCGATGGTGTCGGCTATGGCATAGACGGCAAAGACCACGAAGAGCGTCGCAACATTGTGCAGGAACTGCGGAATCCAGTAGCGGCGTAGTGCCTGCCCCCAAAGCAGACCAGCTACACCGCCTACCACCAGTCCACTGGCGAGCATACGCAGAAGCAAAGTGAATACTTCGAACCAGCTGGTGGTCACTTGGCTGGCAATGATGACGGTAAATGTGAGTACCGCGAGAATAGCACCCAGTGGGTCAACCAGGATGCCTTCCCAGCGTAGGATGTTGGCAACCGCACGGGTGGGGCGCACTGCGCGCAGCATCGGCATGATTACGGTGGGGCCAGTCACGGTCATGATGGCGCCAAACAGAAAGGCCAGCGGCCAATCCATCCCGGCGAGCCAGTGTGCCAAAGTGGCAGCCAGAATCCAGATGATGAGTACACCCCAACTGATCATGCGTCGTACCACCGTGCCGTGGCCCCGTATCTCCTCTCGGTTTAGGGTTAGGCTGCCCTCGAAAAGGATGATGGCAACGGAGAGAGAGATGAAGGGGAACAGAAGGTCGCCAAAGAGTTCATCCGGGTCCAGAAGTCCGGTTACGGGGCCGAGTAACATCCCTGCAGATAACAAAAACAGGATAGCCGGTACTCGCAACCGCCATGCCAGCCACTGCGAGGCAAGCGAAAGCAAACCGATGCCAACTAGCAGGAGTAAAATGTGGTGGGACATGTAAAATTCCTTACGAAGACGCGGACGAGCGGGGCCATGTTACGCTACCAGCTGATGACTATGAAGCCTCGCGACTGAGTGCGGTTTGGACTGTCAGTGGCGTACTACGATAATTTCAACGCGTCCCTTGGGGCCGATAAACCAGTTGGCTACCATTCCCGTTAAGCTAATAATGATGGCCCCAAACACGGCAGTCCAAAAACCATCGATAATGAAGCCGGGTACCAGCAGGGCGGCCAGCCCCAGCATAGCCCCATTGAGCACCAACAGGAAAAACCCCAGCGTTATCACAGTGATGGGCAGGGTAAGCAACAGCATAATCGGCCTGACAATGGCATTCACCGCACACAGCACCAGAGCTGCAAATAACAGCGATACAGCACCCCCCAGATGAACGCCTTCCAACATTTTGGCCGCAATCAATAAGCCGCATGCAGTTATGAAAAAACGTACCCAAAAACCGGGCATAGTTGAACTCCTTACCAGTTGATTTCAATTTCCAGGCTGGACTCGTCGCTTTCAATCTCTACTTCTACTTCAATCGTGACCTCATTGGGCACCTTAATGTGTAGCTTTTTGCCATCACGGGTTAAGTTCAGGGCGTTCTGTCGGGCGAGAGAGTCTGCGATTGTGCGCAGTAGGTCAGCGGCTTCTTCCCGGCTCATTTTTTTCTTGTCAGAAATTTCTAAAATATCCATGTTGGTTCCTTCCGTAAAAGCGGGCTGCGGGATTATCGTACCATCTCGATACCGATTAGATTATTGTAAGGCTATGAGCAGTAGCCGGCAAATGGAGAGTATTGTCACCTCCAGACCGGGTGGTCCACCCATTGGTCATCAGCGCGTAATCGTCTACACTCAATTATTCTCTGCCCAGCTCGGATGAGGTAGCAAGCTCTCCGCACTACCAGGTACTCAAATATGCAAAGGCTGATAAGCAATTTTTTGACCGCACTACTGCTGCTGGTCGCCACTACTACGGCCCAGAGCACTGACAGTGCCGGTACGGTGTTAATCACCGGAGCCAATCGTGGCATTGGGCTGGCTATGGCCAGTACATTCAGCGAAGCGGGTTACTCAGTGATTGGTACGGCGCGTCGGCCCGAAGCGGCCACCGCTTTGCATCGCGTGGCAGTTAGCGTAGTGCCGTTGGATGTCACCGATCCCGAAAGTGTATCTGCTCTTGCTCAGCAACTCGGCGGCAAGCCAATTGATATCCTGATTAATAATGCGGGCATGGTGAGCAGGGAGGCGGCAGAGTTTGCGGATGTTGATATTGAGAAGCTGCTCACTGAATACCAGGTCAACGCCCTGGGTCCCTTGCGAGTAACCCAGGCCCTGTTACCCAATATTATGGCCGGGAAGCGCAAGACAGTGGCAAACATCAGCAGCATGATGGGCAGTATGGAGCTCAACACCTTCGGCTGCTGTATGGGCTACCGAGCCAGCAAAGCTGCCCTTAACAGTTTCACTAAAACTCTGGCAGTTGATATGAGCGGCAACGCAACCATCTTTGTCGTGTTGCATCCCGGATACGTTAAAACCGATATGAATAACGGTGCGGGAAATATCACCGCAGCCGAGAGTGCCGCTGGTTTGTATACAGTGATTACCGGGCTGGACGAGACTGACGATGGCAAGTTTTTTAATTTCGATGGTAAACCAATGCCCTGGTGACATCGTGAACTATTAGACAATAGAAAAGGCATAACAATGAGCATAGTCGTTACACCCTCCGGGCAGGCCTGTGGGGCAGAAGTTACAAACGTTGATCTAACTGGCCCCATCGACGAGGCAACCGTTGCTTCAATCAGGGCTGCCTGGCTGGAACATCACGTATTGTCTTTTCCCGATCAGGCGATGACAGATGACGATCTGGAGCGGTACTCATCCTATTTCGGGCCCTTTGGAGATGACCCTTTTATTGCGCCTATTGAAGGGCGAAAGCACATTATCGCAGTAGAGCGCCGCTCAGATGAGCAAGCACCTCTATTTGCAGAGAATTGGCACACTGACTGGAGTTTCCAGAAGGCGCCGCCATCGGCAACCTGTCTGTTTGGAATCACCATCCCACCAATGGGTGGCAACACCATGTATGCCGACCAGCATAAGGCTTTGCACAATATGCCCGGCGAATTGAGGGCAAAACTTGAGGGCAGGAATGCCGTCCACTCTGCCCGGGCCGCCTATTCACCTGAGGGTATGTACGGTCAGGAAGACCAGGCGACCGATCGCAGTATGGAGATCAAACCTTCTACCGAGGCATTGGAGACCCAGCTGCACCCCTTGATAGCAAAACACCCTGAGACCGGGGAGGAAGGCATTTTCGGCTGTGTTGGCTATATTGTCGGTATCGAAGGCATGGATGATAAAGATGCCTTTGATTTACTTTTGCAGCTGCATGAGTGGCAAACCCGCGAGGAATTCGTTTACGAGCATGCCTGGCAAGCCAATATGCTGGTGATGTGGGATAACCGCTCGGTGTTACACCGCGCTACTGGTGGGTATGAGGGGTATGACCGCTTATTGCATCGAACCACCATAGGTGCAACGGGCTAAGTGAAACCTGCATTGGTTCTTTCAGGGGGCGGTGCCAGAGGGGCGTACCAGGTTGGTGTGCTCAAGGCCATTTCCGATCTGCATGAAAAAAGTGCGCATAATCCTTTCTCTATTATCAGTGGAACATCTGCCGGTGCAGTGAATGCGGTAGCGCTGGCTGCATCGGCAAACAACTTTCGTCTGGCGGTAAAAAAAGTAGAGAAAATCTGGAGTTCCATCTCCGTTGACGATGTATACCGGGCCGGGGCGTGGGACCTGCTCAAAGGCCCTGGCCGACTTTTCGCCTCGCTGTTTAATCGCGGGGTGGGTCGTCGTCGTCCCCTGTCATTGCTAAACAATGACCCACTGCGGAACCTGCTGGACCAAACTATTGCGTTTAAAAATATTCAGAAGCGCATAGATAAGGGATATCTGGACGCAGTGGGAGTAACAGCAACAGGCTATACCTCTGGGGAGAATGTTACTTTTTTCCAGGGGCGTGCGGGAATGGATAAGTGGCGTCATGGCCGCAGTATTGGTGTGCCTGCGATGCTTAATGTCAGTCATATACTGGGTTCTTCTGCTATTCCTACCGTTCTACCGGCCGAAAAAATCAGTCGAGAGTATTTTGGTGACGGTGCTTTACGCCAGCTTGCACCGATTAGCCCTGTCATTCGCATGGGTGCAGATAGGGTATTGGTGATTGGGGTAAGTGGCAATGCTCAGCATGTGCCTCATCGAGAGCAGGTTACGCATTCCCCTTCCATGGCACAGATGGTAGGCCATATTTTTAATAGTGCTTTTATCGACAGTCTGGAACATGATATTGAAACACTGGCTAAAGTGAACAACCTCGTAGCGTTTGCCGACAATGAAAGCCCGCATAGACCTCCAGGGGGCTTGCGGAATATCGATTTGTTGGTGATATACCCCAGCGTGGAATTTGATGAGCTAGCCGTAAAGCATATTAAAAATTTGCCCTGGGCGCTGCGAATTGCGATGCGTACTATTGGTGCGACTGAGGGGGGTGGTGGCGCCAGTCTGGCGAGTTATTTGCTATTTGAAAAAGGATTTTGCAAGGAGTTGATTGATCTCGGCTATCGAGATGCAATGGCTCAACGGGAAAGTATTCTGCAGTTTTTTCATCCGCAAATGATAGCGCCCTATCGGTGAGTGCGCAGTGGTGTGACCGTTTATGTAGTCGCAACCAGAAAGTCTTCCAAAAACCAACCGGCAAAGGCGTGACGGCCATCTACGCCAGATTTGCCATAAATGTTTGAAGCTTGTTGGCGTACGGTTTTTTCGCGGGTGTCCCGCACGGCTGCAATTTCTTTGAAGCTCAAGCCTTTCAGCAACAGCATCGCCACCTGCTGCTCACTAAGCGTTAACTTCCAGGCATCAAACTGCTGATGGATAACTTCGCTGTATTGTTTGCGGGCGCTGCGCATTTCCTGCGTGATATTGGCGATCTGTTGGTCGGCTTTGGACAGAGTCCGGGTTAGCTGATCGAGCTGGCGAGAGCGGCTGCGCATTTCAATAACCAGATAGCCTGCTGCGAGCCCGGCCGCTAGCACAATCATGCTTTCCTCGACGATATGCCATGTGGGAACACCCAGGCTGATGTCAGTAATGACATCGACCATGTTCAGCAGCATGATTAAACAGAGGACCAGGGTAATGATTGGCTCTTTCATTTTATTCCATTAAAACAATAAGTTAAGTCGTATCGGGCAAGTGTACCATAGGGCCAGAAAGAACACTTGTCCGATGCAATTGACGTTCCTCACGTTATACTGAGCAACCTGTAATATACACCTGCGGTTGTTTATGAGAATTTATTCCAGCTCCGGCTTGAGCTCTTTCATTCTGTGCCTGGTCAGCCTACTGGCCTCATCACAATTGGCTGCGCAGTCTATTAGCCAGCTCTCGATGGTCGATGCCCTGGATGCTGCCATGCAGCGAGCTCAGAGTTCGGCCTCCCATGAAGCGTCTCCGCCTTACAAGGCTTCTTCCTGGCTGGCAGGCCTGCCCAGCTTAAGTCTCAGCTACCTGGGCAACAGTGAGCGCTTTGGTACGGATGAATCGGAAGTTAGTTTTAATATGCCCGTCAAATCGGGTCGCCGTCGCAGTGCTGACGACCAGCTGAAAACACTGTCGGCTGAGCAGGACGAAGTAGGTCTGGCGCAGCGTCGATTGTATTATTCCGGATTGATACGCGAAGCGGTGTGGTCTTATCGGCTCGCAGATACAAAGCGTCGCTATGCGTCAGACAAGCGGGTGTTGTTACTGGAAATGGAGCAGCGACAGAAGGATTTGTTTGCGGCGTCAGCGGCGTCTGAGTACCCACTTTTACTGTTGCAAACTGAACTGCTTGACGTGCATATAGCTCAGGAGGATTACCTACATGATACCCGTCAATGGTTGCAGCGCTATAAACAGCTCACAGGTTTGGCCACGCTACCGATCGAACTACGTGAAACTGGATCGGTAGAAACCGCCTTGCAGCCAGCCCTGCTACCCCAGCTGCGTATGCTGGAACTAGAGCATCGGCAACGCAGGCAAATGCTGCGGGCCAACAGTGCGCAGGCGGATGACTGGAACCTGTCTCTGACGGCAAAGAACCTGCAAACCGGCAATTACGATGAACAGCAGTATGGTGTCGGAATTGAAATTCCCCTGTCCGGACTGGATGTTGCGCGCCAATCAGATAACGCAGCGTGGCGCTCCGACCAACGAGCTTATTTGCTGGCCAGAGATCAGATATTAAATGAATCGCGTGCTAATTGGGAGCGGCTGCGTAACGTACATGAAACACTGAGCAACAAGCAGCGCTTGTTGGAGCAGTCGGGGCAACTTGCCTCGCGAATTTCCAAGCAGTTAGAACAGTTACAGGCCAGCAATGAAATTGCACAGGAGATTGTATTGCGCAGAATGATGGATGCGATCGACACCCGGGCCGCTGTAGCTATCAACCAAACCCTTATTCAACAGAATAACGCAATGCTGCGTCAGGCAGCCGGAATCAGTATATGAATCAGCGTGTGAAAGTGAAATTGCTGGCAGTGTCCCTGCTCTTGCTTGCAACGCCTTTAGCAACCGTGGCACAGACAGTGGATCTGGATCTACTAGGGGCTTTCGACCTTAATTTCGAGAGTGCCCTCCCCGTTGCTACATATCCCACTGAGCCGGTGGCAGCTACCGTTGCGTTCAGGAAAGGTGAGGCCTTTTCTGTGCCCAGCCCTGGCAGGGTACAGCAGATTGAGTATCTGGTGGAACCTGGAGCGTCTGTGCAAGAAGGGCAGCCCGTTGCGGTTGTACGTGGTCCCGCAATGCATCATTTTGAGATGAGCTACCAGAGCAGTAAAGTGCTCCTGGCTGGAGCGCAGCGTCGCTTTGACAGTAACAAAGAGCTGTATGAGCGCAAGGCAATCAGTGCGGCCAAGTGGCTGGAAATCAGCGAGAAGTATTATACCCTGCAACTTGAATATGAGCATATGAGGCATTTTTTCGAGCTGGTGGTAGAGGGCGATGATGACCCTGATGCGCTTACATTGAAAGCACCTCTGGCAGGGGTGATCGACTATAGCGCGGCGTATGGCGGGGTGGAAGAGGGTGAAAACATCGCTCTGTTCATTCCACATGGAGCCATTCGTTTGGAGGCGCGCCTGCCGAACAGAATTCAGGGTGAGGTAGTGGCACTTGCCACCACCGATTGTGAGCTTCCAATTGAGCGGGTCAGTGCCATGACCGATGGCTTCTTTGTACAGGCCTGGACTGTTCCGCTCATGTCTACCTGCGACTTGATGTTGGGCCAGCAAGTCTTGGCAACCCCTCTGTTGGGTGGGGCCGGCATTTATAGTGTTCCAATGACTGCGGTGTTCCAGTTGGAGCGCCAGACCCAGTTGCTGCTGCGCGAGGGTGACGCTCTGGTACCAGTGGAGGTTCGACTGCTGGGAGCGGATGGCGACAACTATTTATTGCGGGCGGATATCGATCTACGGCAGCGCGAGGTGCTGGTGTCGTCGGTCAGCGCGGTGCAGGGTGTGCTGCTGGGATTGGGGGGCGAATAAGTGTTAGATGCAGTTATACGTTTCTCGCTTACCCAGCGCCTGTTTGTTGGCATTCTCACACTGGCTGTGATGGTAATGGGTGTACGAGCCTGGATGGAATTGCCCGTGGACGCCTTCCCGGACATTTCTCCGACCCAGGTAAAGGTTATTCTCAAGGCGCCGGGTATGACCGCCGAAGAAGTCGAGCAGCAGGTTACGCGTGTGATCGAGACCGAGTTGTTGGGTATTCCCGATCAGGAGATGTTGCGCTCCACCACCAAGTACGCAATCACCGATATAACGCTGGATTTTCGCGAGGGTACGGATATTTATTGGGCCAGGGCGCAGGTCAATGAGCGCCTGGCTAATGTGCTCGACGACCTACCCGAGGGTATCAGCGGTGGCGTGGCGCCCATGAGTACGCCTCTGAGCGAGATGTTCATGTTTACAATTGAGAACCCTCAACTGTCGCTGGCAGAGCGGCGGCATCTGCTGGATTGGGAGATACGTCCCGTCCTGCGCACAGTAGAGGGCGTTGCGGATGTGAATGTGTTGGGCGGATTTGCCCGAACCTACCAGGTGTCGCCACTATCTGCACGACTGGCTCAGGCGGGTATCAGCGTTGATGATTTGAAACAGATAATACGCGATAACAATCTTAACCTGGGAGCCGGGCGGCTGGAGCAGGGTAATGACACTTTGGTGGTGCGTACCGAGGGGCGCATCAATAATCTTGAGGAACTCGCGAAGCTTGTAGTGAAAGTAGAGGGTACACGCGTGCTGCGGCTGAGTGATGTGGCGGACGTGGAAGTTGGTCACTTGGCACGTTACGGGGCGGTGACCGCGGACGGCAAGGAAACTACCGAGGCGCTGATAATCGCGCTTAAGAATAGCAATACAGGCCAGGTCGTGGCTGGCGTTAAACGCAAGCTGGCGGAGCTCGAGCCTACGCTGCCAGCCGGTACGGTCATTAACGTGTTCTACGATAGAGCGACACTGATAGACACGGCGATCAATACTATTTCCAATGCACTGATACAGGCGATTGCCATCGTCGTGCTGCTGCTTGCCTTGTTTTTGGGTAATTTGCGAGCAGCAATCGTGG
>JADGEN010000069.1:270-15377 GCA_016744355.1 Halieaceae bacterium | reverse complement strand
GGCCAATTCCTTGCTCGATCTGCAGGCTTTCCCAGTGGTTTTCATCGGAAGCGGATAGGGCCCTCTCAAGCTGACTGGCCAGCTCAGCGCGGCTCTGTGTGTCGATATAACACTCGAATTGTGTTCCCGCTTCATCGACCTGAACGATAGTAAACCCGTCGCCACAGTGGCTGCTATAAGATAACCCTGCAGCGTCTTTAGCCCATTCCTCAGTTCCCAGTGCACTGTACAGCGTTTGCTTTGCCTCGCTGCCCCAGCAACCGTAGATCTTCCAGTTTGTCTCGTTTTGGTTCAGTTCTGCTTTTGAAAAAATAATGTATTTACCGAAAGTTACGGCGCTGGTCTCCAGGACGTCGCGGCGTAGGCGTAAAGCAAAATGATCACCTGCGATCTGGCACAGTATGAAATCACAGACAACCCGCCCCTTGGGCGTACAATATGCCCCCACAGTGGCTTGCTCAGGGCTGACTTTGTTCGTATCACAGGTGGTCTGGCCCTGTAAAAACTTTAGTGAATCGGGCCCGGATATGTGCAACAGGGCCTCATTGTTTAACACGGTGTAGTGGCTGGGCACTGATTATTCCCTTCGGGCAAAAATGAAGCGACATGATAGCCCCATTGGGCGCAATTGACGATACAATGCGCGCTTCTGATCTCCACATACGGTAAATTTTTCGAAATGATAGTAGATAAGGATTTGGATCGCATGCGTTGGGCTGCGAGGCGAGGCATGCTCGAGTTAGACCTGGTACTTGCGCCCTTTGTGGAAGGTCGCTATATGGATTTAAGCCCAACCGATAAAGCGCTATTTCAACGCCTTATGCTATCTGAAGACCAGGATTTATTCGCCTGGTTCTTACGCCGTGAGGAGCCAGAGGATGGAGAACTAGTACCCATTGTTAAACAGATACTCGACTTTACCCTCCCTTCAGCTGACGCTTAATTCTTCCCGCCAGCGCAGGTGTTTTATCCTGACATTGGCATTCGCCGCAGTCGTAGCTAGTTACAATATTTGTATTAAGGGCTATCCAATTCTGGGTATTGCCGTGTTTATCGTATCCTTCTTTTTGCTTTGGCGCTCGCGGATTGACCCTATGGATGGGTCAGTGCTGATTTGGGAGGCGGGGGAGTGGTTTTTGCAGCGCGCGGGGGGGCGGACTTCGGTGTTGCTTCAGCCCGCTTCTTTGCGCCATCCCTGGGTTATTTATCTAGATCTGAGGGAAACATATACTCGCAAGCGCTGGAGGTTATGGTTGTTCAGCGACAGCGCCGATACCGAGCTGCTGCGTCAGCTACGCTCTCGCCTGACCCTGCACAAGGCTTAGCCGCCGGTGGGCGTACAAACACTAGTCGCGGGAACAGAGGATAGTGTCAACGGCTTCATCTAACAGGTCCGGGTAATCCAGTGTGTAGTGCAGGCCTCGACTTTCTTTGCGGCTGATGGCGCAACGAATCATCAGTTCGGCTACCATCGCCAAATTGCGCAGCTCCAGTAAATCGTTGCTTACTTTGTAGTTACTATAATACTCGGCAATTTCGGCTTGCAGTAGTTGAGCCCGGTGTTGCGCGCGTTGCAGGCGTTTATCAGTGCGAACGATGCCCACATAGTCCCACATGAAGCGCCGCAGTTCGTCCCAGTTGTGCGAGATGACCACGTCTTCGTCCGAGTTAGTGACCTGACTTTCGTCCCAGGGCGGAACTGCTGTTAATGGCGGTGCCTTATCAATGTTTTTCTCGATGTGAGCGGCGGCAGCTTCCGCATAGACAATACACTCCAGCAGGGAGTTACTGGCCATTCTGTTAGCCCCATGCAAACCTGTAGAAGAGGTTTCACCTATGGCATACAAACCTTCGACGTCGGTAGCGCCATTGGTATCAACAACAACGCCACCGCAGGTGTAATGGGCCGCGGGGACAACCGGGATGGGCTCCTTGCTAATATCGATGCCAAATTCCCTGGTGCGCGCCATTATGTTGGGGAAATGACTTTGCAGGAAGCTTACCGGTTTGTGTGAAATATCGAGAAAAACGCAGTCTGCGCCCAGACGTTTCATCTCGTGATCTATCGCTCTGGCCACAATATCCCTGGGGGCCAGTTCTCCGCGTGAGTCGAAGCGTTGCATAAACTGGCTGCCGTCGGGCAACAGTAGTTTGCCGCCTTCACCTCTTATGGCTTCAGTAATCAAAAATGATTTTGCCTTGGGGTGGTACAGGCAGGTGGGGTGAAACTGGTTAAATTCGAGGTTTGCCACACTGCACCCGGCTCGCCATGCCATAGCGATGCCATCTCCGCTGGCGCCGTCGGGGTTGCTGGTATAGAGGTAAACTTTACTTGCACCACCGGTTGCCAGCACTACAGATTTTGCCTGAAACAGTTCAACATGGCCTGTTTGCTGGTTCAGGATGTAGGCACCATTACAGCGGCCTTCTGTGGTGATGAGGTCGACTGCAACACGATGGGTAAAAATGTCGATATTGGGTGCCGCCTGGGCTTTCTCAATCAGTACATCTGATATCGCCCGCCCTGTGGCATCAGCGGCATGGATAATGCGCCTATGACTATGCCCGCCCTCCATTGTTAGGTGAAATTCCGGACTATCACTTTCTTTGCTGTCCTCCCGCAGATCGAAATCGACCCCCTGTTCGACCAACCAATCAACGCAGCGACGGCTGTTGCGCACTGTGAACTCAACAGCGTCGCGATGACACAGCCCATCACCCGCATTGAGTGTATCCTGCACGTGGGAGTCAATGGTGTCGCGCGTGTGCAGCACTGCAGCCATGCCACCCTGAGCCCAAAAAGTAGAGCCCTGGTTCAAATCTGCCTTACTGATCAGCGCGATGCGAAAATGAGTGGGCAGATGCAAGGCGAGGCTGAGGCCCGCTGCACCGCTGCCAATGACCAAAACATCATGTTGTTGCTGGCCCGTGCTCTGGGGAATGGAGGTAACAGACATAGGTGTTATGCTTGCCGTGGGTAGAAGTGAATTATATCATGCAGCTCAATGACTTAGGGTCACAGAATTACGCTTACCGAGAGTATATCCGAGGTGGTGTTCAATAAGGAAATGCGTTGCAAAGGAACTTTTACTCAACTTGTCTCTCTTACTATTGGCCGCAATTGGGGCTATGTGCGAAAGAGTGTGAACTTTTTTTAGTTTCTGCAGTCTATTCAAGCAGTTGGAAGTATTTTGCCAGGACAGTTGTGTCATGGACTAGGGAGGGTTGCAGGGCATGACGGCCGCGGAGACGGATCAGCAGCTTGTCGCAAAGGTACAAAAAGGTGATACACGAGCATTTGATATGTTGGTTTTGAAGTACCAGCACAAAATATTTAGCTTGATTGGTCGCTATGTACGTGATGCAGACGAGGTACAAGATATAGCACAGGAGGCTTTTATTAAGGCCTACAAAGCCTTGCCGCGATTTCGTGGCGACAGTGCGTTTTACACATGGCTGTATAGAATCGCTATTAATACAGCGAAGAATCATCTGGTTTCGCGCTCACGTCGCCCTCCCAGCTCAGATGTCGAAGTCGCAGATGCCGAGTATTACGAAGGAGGCGGTGCGCTGAGAGACATTGATACGCCAGAGAGCGCTTTCTTCGGCGAAGAGTTAAAGCTTGTTATCGAGCGGGCTATCGGTGAATTACCAGCGGATTTGCGCACAGCGGTTACCCTGCGAGAGTTTGACAGTATGAGTTATGAAGATATTGCAGAAATTATGGATTGTCCCGTCGGCACTGTGCGTTCGCGAATATTCAGGGCACGGGAATCGATAGACAAACAAGTGCGGGAGCAAGTTGATGGTGGTGTCTAAATTGCCCGGCATGACATTTTTTTTAAAGATCTGTCCAAAGAATGCAAATTCTTTGAATCAGCACACGTGCGAGAGCGCGAAGGAATACAATCATGAGTGAAAGATTGCGTGAATCTCTGTCGGCAGTCATGGATGGCGAGGCGAACGAGCTTGAACTCGAGCGGGTACTATCCCGCATCGAAAGTGATGAACAGTTGCGCCAGACATGGGTTCGCTACAGTGCTGTTCGGTCGGTGAATGAGGGTGCACACATCGCCCATTTATCAATGGATGTGTCGCAGGGGGTTCGTGCTGCCCTGGCGCAGGAAACCGCCACTGATGGCGCAAAAGTTAACAACGCGGCCCAACGTTTTCTCAAGCCTCTGGCAAGTTTCGCCGTAGCCGCTTCGGTTGCTGCGACTGTCGTTATCGGCGGTCAGCAACTGTATCAAATTGGCGACACGACCCCCTATGGCAATACTATTGCGGGTAGTTCTGCGGTGGGTCTGATCAATACCGCTGGCGCGACTGCAGTGCAGGCAAGTTACGGCACACAAAGTATGCCTGTTTTACAGCCAACTGTACGAACAGCCTACCGGGAACTTGCCCGCCAACGTATGCAAAAATATATGCAGGAGCATGTGGAACAGGCAGCCCTAAACTCTCCCCAGGGCATGATTCCATTCTCTCGTATCCAAAAAATTGAGGAATAATGCGCGAGTCAGTCTGGTGAAAGTATTGAGTTCGAAAGTGGGTATTCGTTGGGCTGTATCACTGGCTAGCCTGCTTTGTGTGAATCATGCCAGTGCGGCTAGCTGCCCCGATGTAAATCATGAAGCTCTGGCCTGGCTGGATAAAATGTCTCACAGTGCTCATGAAGTAAGCTATCAAGGGGTGGTGACATTTCAGCTTGGCGATGACATGCAGGTTATGCAGATTTCACATTCAGTAAACAACACAGGTGCTTCGGAAAGTCTCACTCAGCTAACGGGGCAGGGCGCTCGTGTTACGCGAGTAGATCACCCGCTGGACTGCATTCATCCCGGTCACAAATTATTGCGATTGAGTGAAGAAGTAAGTCTGGCCGAAAAACCTGCGGGTACAGCTGGGCCAAAAGATTGCGGAATTTCAGGACACTATCAATTCAGTGTGCTCGAGGGCGAACGAATAGCCGGTCGCAAGGCGGTACGTATTGTTATCCAGCCCAGAGATATGTACCGCTATGGCTACGTTATGGAGCTGGATAAAAAAACCGGGCTGTTGCTTAAAGAACGTACCATTGGACGCGGTGACAAAGTGCTAGAGCGCTTTCAGTTCGCCAATATCTCATACACGAACGAAAGCATCCCAACTGATAGCGTCGATGTGGTACATCATGCCAGTCATCCGGCCCCGCAGGGGCATGCTAATGTAGGGTCTTCAGCCGAGCATTATCCAGCAGCCCTATGGGACCCCGGCTGGTTGCCCAAAGGGTTTATGTCGACCGAGGACGCCTCGGGCGGTGATAGACGCAGAACCTATACAGACGGGCTCGCAGTATTCTCGGTTTTCCTCGAAATCCTTCCCCGCGATATTCAGGCAGGCGAGGGCGTCGTTCGACACGGAGGCACCACCTCCTACACCCGCGGCATGCGTATGGGTGGTAAACCCGCACTTATCACTATTATCGGTGAGGTTCCAGTGAACACCGCCAGGATGGTGGCCGACTCAGTGCGCTGGGTTGAATAACAATGTTACTTGAAACCGCACATGTGGTTGCCGTTGAAGCCGACAGCGTTTGGGTCGAAACCATCTCACGTAGTACTTGTGGGAGCTGTGCTGCGCAATCAGGTTGTGGGCACAGCCTACTCAACAGAATTGCTGCGGGGCGGCGAAATTATATCCAGGCATTTTCTGGCCCCCTGGCCGCGAGAGACTGTTCTGTCGACGACCATGTGCGTATAAGCATTCCCGAACAGGTGATTGTTAAGGGCTCGATGCTTGTTTACATGGTTCCGCTAATTCTTATGCTCGCTGGTGCTGCGCTGCTCAGCAACATGAGCGCCGCCGGCACCGACATCCTGGCATTGGCCGGAGCAGTGCTAGGCTTCTCTTTTGGCGTGGCACTTGTGCGTATGCACGCCTGGTATCACCGGTCCGATAAGTCCTTGCACCCCAGGCTTATGGAATTAGTGAACTCATCACTTGAAGTAGTCAGCGTCAAATAAACACGTTGCGCCTTTCTATACTCTTTTCTCTTTGGAGCTAAAACTATGATTCGAATGACTACCAGTCTCTTGGCCGTTTGCCTGTATGTTGCGATGGCAATGTCCTCGCTTGCCAATGCAGCCGCTGTACAGTTGCCCGATTTTACGCAAATCGTCGCTTCCAGTTCACCGGCCGTCGTGAAAATTATTGTTGAGCAGAAGCGAGTCAGAGGCGATCAGCCACAAATGGACCCGAGAGAAATTCCCGAGCCACTGCGACGGTTTTTTCAGTACAGGGGGTCGCCACAACAACCGCAACGCGCTCAAATGTCTATGGGGTCCGGCTTTATAATTTCTCATGACGGATACATTGTAACCAACAATCACGTGGTGGAAGGCGCAGACAGCGTGCTGGTGCGTTTGAGTGATCGTAGGGAGTACGATGCCGAAATTGTGGGCACCGACCCGCGCTCAGACCTTGCCCTCTTGCGCATTGAGGCAAAACAACTACCTATTCTGCCGCTTGCTGAAGCGGGTGAATTGGATGTGGGTGAATGGGTTCTCGCAATTGGTTCTCCCTTCGGTCTCGATTACTCCGTATCGGCCGGTATCGTTAGCGCCAAGGGGCGCAGCCTTCCTACGCAAAACAATGAAAACTACGTGCCCTTCATTCAAACCGATGTGGCAATCAATCCAGGCAATTCCGGTGGCCCGCTGTTCAATCTTGACGGTGAAGTCGTAGGTGTCAATTCGCAGATATTCACGCGCAGCGGGGGGTCAATTGGCCTCTCATTTGCCATCCCTGTAAGCATTGTGCGCAATGTAGTCGAGCAGTTGAAAGACGATGGACGTGTAACCCGGGGCTGGTTAGGAGTCACCATACAGAATATAGACAAAAACCTGGCAGAGTCTTTTGGCCTGGATCGGCCGCGCGGTGCCTTAATTTCTTCGCTGGCACCTGATGGACCCGCCGCCAACTCAGGACTCAAAGCCGGAGACGTCATTACCTCCTTTAATGGGGAGCAGGTTGAAAACTCATCACATCTTCCTCACATTGTGGGTCTTATGAAACCTGGAACCGAAGCTCCAGTGACAGTTATACGCAACCGCAAGGAGAAGACGCTGGATGTAGAGGTTGGTGGCCTTGATGCGGACGACAGCTATGCCCTGAGTAATCGTAACAGCGGTAGCAGCGAGGGCGGACGCCTGGGTCTGGTCGTAGAGACTGTGCCTGGAGAAGTTCTCGAGCGCATGGGAATCAGTGGTGCAGTTATTGTACGTAAGGTCGTATCGGGCTCTGCAGCAGCAGAGGCTGGCATTGTTTCAGGGGATTTGATCACTCTGATAGATTCATCGCCTATCGATTCAGAACGTAGTTTTGACAAAGCAGTGAAAAAGTTAAAATCTAACAGTTCGGTTCCCGTACGGCTAATTCGCCGTGGTAGTCCGCTGTTTATCGGTCTTAAGCTCCAGGAATAGCGTAGCATGCCCATGCGAGAGCCCTTTTTTCGGGCTTTCGTGTTGGTGGTTCGATAATTGGCAGGCCAATGACCTCCCAACATGTGCGCAATGCACGTTACAGGCCACGGTCTATAGGGTACAATCGCGCGTCTTTTTGTTGCCGGCGGTAGTGGCAATATTTGTTTTCCTTAATCGAGCCCTAGCACTTGAGCGACCTCAGTAAAATTCGAAACTTTTCAATTATTGCCCATATCGATCACGGCAAGTCGACCTTGGCTGATCGGTTTATCCAGTTTTGTGGGGGCTTGAGCGCGCGCGAAATGAATGCGCAAGTTCTCGATTCCATGGATATTGAGCGTGAGCGTGGCATTACCATTAAGGCCCAGAGCGTCACACTGGACTACAAAGCCCATGACGGTGAGACCTATCAGTTAAACTTTATTGACACACCGGGTCATGTAGATTTTTCCTATGAAGTCTCCCGGTCTCTTGCCGCATGCGAGGGGGCCCTGCTTGTTGTTGATGCAGGGCAGGGCGTGGAAGCGCAGTCAGTTGCCAATTGTTATACCGCCATCGAGCAGGGCCTGGAAGTACTGCCAATCCTTAATAAAATGGACTTGCCCCAGGCTGACCCAGATAAAGTGTCTCACGAAATTGAAGAGATTATAGGGATTGACGCCACCGAAGCCTGTCAGGTGAGCGCCAAATCAGGCATGGGTATAGAGGATGCGCTGGAATACATTGTAACCAAAATTCCGCCTCCTGAAGGCGATACAGAGCAGCCCTTACAGGCCCTTATTATTGACTCCTGGTTTGATAACTATTTGGGTGTGGTGTCCCTGGTTCGAGTAAAAAACGGTGTTTTGCACAAGCGCGATAAAATTATTTCAAAGACTATTGGTCGCGCGCACCAGGTAGATAGCGTAGGAATTTTCACCCCTAAGCGCGTCGAAACAGACTGTCTACGCGCCGGTGAAGTGGGTTATGTGGTTGCGGGCATAAAAGAGATTCACGGTGCTCCGGTGGGCGATACGCTGGTGCATTCCAATCGCACTGATGTGGAAGCCCTTCCGGGTTTCAAGAAAATCAAACCCCAGGTCTATGCAGGTATTTTTACCATATCCTCTGACGACTACGAGGACTTCAGGGATGCGCTTGCCAAGCTCACCCTGAATGACGCTTCACTATTTTACGAACCAGAAACATCGGATGCGCTGGGTTTCGGCTTCCGCATCGGTTTTTTGGGTATGCTGCACATGGAAATAATCCAGGAGCGTCTTGAGCGCGAGTATGACCTGGACCTGATTACCACCGCACCGACTGTAATCTATGAAATCCTCAAAAAGAATGGCGAAATTCTCACCGTTGATAACCCATCGGCTTTGCCCGATGCTGGTGATATCGAAGAAATGCGAGAACCCATTGCCCGAGCGCATATTCTGGTGCCGCAGGAGTATCTGGGTAATGTTATAACGCTTTGTGTGGACAAGCGAGGGACCCAGAAAGACATGCAATTCCTGGGGTCTCAGGTGTCGGTAACCTACGATATTCCGCTATCGGAAGTCGTTCTGGATTTTTTCGACCGCTTAAAGTCTGTGAGTCGCGGGTATGCGTCACTGGACTACAGTTTTGATCGTTTTGAGCCCGCTAATCTGGCGAGGCTGGATGTACTCATTAATGGCGAGCGGGTGGATGCTCTTGCTATTATTGTGCACAGAGATCACCTACAGCGTCGTGGTCGGATATTGACAGAGAAAATGAAAGAACTGATACCCAGGCAGATGTTTGATGTGGCTATTCAAGCTGCTGTCGGTGGCAAAATTGTGGCTAGACAGTCAGTGAAGGCATTGCGCAAAAACGTTACGGCGAAGTGCTATGGTGGCGATGTTTCACGAAAGCGAAAGCTGCTCGAAAAACAAAAAGCGGGCAAAAAGCGCATGAAGCAAGTGGGCCAGGTTGAGATTCCACAATCGGCATTTCTTGCGGTATTGAAAGTAGATGGCTAAAAAAGCCAGCTCAGGGATATGTAAATGACAGTGGATTTTCCTCTAATACTTGTGGTTCTGGTCTTCGGAACCGGCCTGATATGGGCCGTCGATGCTGTTTTCGCAGCGCCGGGGCGGCGTCGAGCCATCGATGAGCTACGCGGTCAGTTCCCGAACTGGGAGGAGGCGAAGGGTTCCCAGGCACAAAAATACCAGGCTGGAGCGGAGAAGGCTTCAGCTGAGCCGATTGTAGTGGAATACGCCAAGTCGTTTTTTCCAGTTCTGTTTGTAGTGTTTGTACTGCGCTCATTTCTGGTTGAGCCGTTTCAGATCCCCTCTTCATCAATGGTACCCACACTGCAGGTTGGCGATTACATTCTGGTCAATAAATTCACTTATGGCATTCGCCTTCCTGTTATTCGTACCAAAGTGTTGGGGTATAACGAACCAAAGCGCGGCGATGTTATGGTATTTTTCCCGCCGCATATGAATGACACTTATTATATAAAGCGGGTTGTAGGGTTGCCTGGTGACCGGATTTCCTACCATGACAAGAGATTAACTGTGAATGGGAAGGCGGTGCCACAGGAACATCTGGCGACATTACCTGAGGGAAAAGCCAAGTATGCTATGGGTTTAGAGGTACTGGGAGACTCCAACCACCTGATGCAAACCAATGAGTTTCGCCCAGCTCGCGATTTTAGCGTGGTTGTGAAAGCTGGTCATTATTTTATGATGGGCGACAATCGGGACAATAGTAGTGACAGTCGTGTTTGGGGTCAGGTCCCGGAAAAGGATATAGTAGGCAAGGCGTTCGCGGTTTGGATGCATTGGGAGTCGTTGTTAAGCATCCCAAGCTTCTCTCGCGTAGGCTCAATACAATAAAGCAATCGATTTAACCAGGGGGAGATACAAATGAAAATGCGCCATCGCCAGTCGGGCATGTCAGTTATTGGGATGTTGGTTATCGCTATTATGGTTGGCTTTTTTGCCATGTGTGCCATGCGTATGGTCCCGCCTTACATGGAATATCTCACGGTGAAAAAAATCGTGTCAGAAACTGCCACAGAATTTGATGCTGGAGAGGGAACAATTCCCGATTTGCGTCGTAGAATTTCTAATCTCTTTAACACGAATCAAATTTATGCGCTCTCTCCGCGGGATGTAAAGGTCTATCGTAAAGAAGGTAAAACCTATATCGATGCGAGTTATGAAGTGAGAACCCCGGTTTTTGGGCGTATTGACTCAATTATGAACTTTGACGACCTGAAGTACCAAGTGGGCGAGCCGCTTACAAAATAAGCATGAGCGACCCTGCACGCCTGCAACGGGCATTGTCTTATGAGTTTTCCGATACCGGTTTGCTGGCATTGGCTCTCGCTCACCGCAGCGTCGGAAAACACAATAATGAGCGCCTCGAGTTTCTCGGGGACTCCATTGTAAATCACATTATCGCGGAGGCACTCTACCGCAAATTTCCTTTGGCAGACGAAGGGGAGATGAGCCGCATGCGGGCAGCTTTGGTGAAAGGCGACACCCTCGCTGAGGTCGCCGTAGAAATCGAGCTTGGC
Source organism: Halieaceae bacterium (assembly GCA_016744355.1). Classification (GTDB taxonomy): domain Bacteria; phylum Pseudomonadota; class Gammaproteobacteria; order Pseudomonadales; family Halieaceae; genus JBALVT01. The sequence goes on along the minus strand of JADGEN010000069.1, from coordinate 4,376 downwards.
GAATATCTGAAGTTGGGTCAGGGCGAGCGAAAAAGCGGTGGGTACCGGCGTAGTTCTATTCTGGCCGATGCGCTGGAAGCAGTGATTGGAGCAATATTGCTGGATAGTGATGTTGAGCGTTGTCGGGAAGTTGTGCTGCCACTTTTTGGCTCCCGTCTGGATGACCTAGACCAGTCCCCTACACAGAAAGACGCCAAAACAGCCCTGCAGGAATTTCTCCAGGGGCGCCATTTGCCGTTACCAGTGTACGAACTTTTAACCACAGATGGCGCTGACCACGAACTGGCATTTCGAGTCAATTGCGTGCTGAAGAAACCTGCATTAACTATAGTGGGTGAGGGCGGAAGCAGACGAAAAGCAGAACAAGCTGCCGCATTCCAGGCTCTCAAAAGGATTAGTACGGATGGAAAATAATGGAGGCCGCTGCGGATACGTAGCCATCGTTGGGCGACCAAACGTTGGTAAGTCAACGCTTCTCAATCACATACTCGGCCAGAAGATAAGCATTACGTCGCGTAAACCTCAAACCACACGACACCAGGTGTTGGGGATTAAAACCGAGGACGATAACCAGATTATTTTTGTCGATACACCGGGTCTGCACAAGGTGGAGAGCAGGGCGATTAATCGCCTTATGAATGCCGCTGCCAGCTCGGCAATAAAAGATGTGGACGCGGTTATATTTGTCGTAGACCGAACGGCATTCACTGAGGAGGACGAAATGGTGCTTGAACAGATAAGCGCCGCGTCTGTGCCCACCATTCTCGCTATCAACAAAATTGATTTACTGGAAGACAAGTCTACCTTGCTACCCCATTTACAAAAGTTGGCAGAAAAGGGTGATTTCGCCGCGATAATGCCCGTCTCTGCTTTGAATAAACACAATGTAGCAGAGCTGGAAAATGAAGTTCTCAAATATTTACCAGAGGCGACGCATTTCTTTCCCGAGGACCAGATTACCGACAGGAGCCAACGATTCCTGGCGGCCGAGATTGTGCGGGAAAAAATCACACGACAGCTGGGTGACGAGCTACCCTATGCTATTACAGTTGAAATTGAAGAGTTCTCAATGGACGCAGGAATCCTCAACATCTCTGCGCTTATTTTTGTTGAGCGCAATGGGCAGAAACGAATTCTGATAGGCGATGGCGGGTCGAAGTTACGCTCCATAGGCACCGATGCGCGGGTGGATATGGAGTCGTTGTTCGATTGTAAAGTAATGCTCAGGCTTTGGATAAAGGTTAAATCTGGCTGGTCAGATGATGAGCGGGCCCTGCGTAGCTTGGGGTATGATGACCACTGAGCAGCGGTCGCGGCCAGACTGCTAAACCGTGGGGAAAATCCAGTGCGCGTAAAATTGCAACCCGCCTTCGTATTACACAGTCGTCCCTATCGGGACAGCAGCCAAATCCTGGATGTTTTAACCGCAGAATACGGCCGCTTGGCACTGGTGGCCAAAGGCTCGAGACGAAGTCGCCGCGGTGGCAGTGCAGGTGCGATCTTGCAGCCCTTTATTCCTCTTCTGGTGTCGTTTTCTGGCCGCTCTGAAATGAAAACTCTGGTCGCATCAGAAATGGCCTCAAATCCGCTTGCGCTGGGGGGTGATCGCCTGTTTAGTGCAATGTATCTGAACGAACTGATGGTAAGGTTGTTACATCATCACGACCCCCATCCGGTTCTATTTGTAGCCTATGCTGATACTCTACGAGCCTTGAATGACGAAGGTTGCCAGTTACACGCTCAACTACGGCGCTTCGAATTTACCCTGTTATGTGAACTTGGGTTTGGGTTTGAGTTGGCCCAGGAAGGCGGCAGTGGCGAGGCTGTCACCGATGACGGCTGGTATGGCTTTGATGCGGACTATGGTCTGGTACATTTGGGCTCGCCTTCGAATGGGCAGCGTGCGGCATTTCCCGGTAGCGACCTGAAACTCATGGCAGCAGGCGAATTTGGTGAGCCGGTTAAAAGCACAGCGAAACGGCTTCTACGTCTGGCATTGGCACAGCATCTAGGCGACAAGCCGATAAAGAGCCGTGACTTGTTTCGCCGCACGTAAGTCATTCATCCAACGTCTGAAGACTTAATAAAGGGAGCGTTCTGTGATATCTGTTGGTACCGATATTCTCAAGGTTGAGAGGATTGAAGCAGTGGTGGCGCGTCTGGGAGATAAGTTTGTCAGGCGTATCCTTACTGAAACAGAGCGCCAGGAATACCAGGGCAGCGGTATTCCCATTGGACTCCTGGCCAAGCGCTTTGCCGCTAAAGAAGCTGTGGCCAAAGCTCTGGGGACGGGTATAGGGCGGGGAGTGAGTTGGCAGGATATCCAAATCGATCACAATGAGAGCGGCGCACCGCTTGTTGTCCTAAGCGGCGGCGCGCAGCGAGTAGCTTCGGCGCGCGGTGGCAGTCGAGTAGAAATAAGTATTTCCGACGAAGCGGAGTATGTAGTGGCATTTGCGGTGCTCGCCTAGCTTTATTGCGATGGGAACTGCTAGCGCAGTGAAAACTCTATATACTTTTGCCCTGTCTTATTCGGTGCCGGCCTATGTCTGATTACCCCACTGTTGAAAGCTGTATTGGCAACACGCCTCTGGTCCGCCTGCAGCGCTTACCTGGCGATACCAGCAATATCTTGTTGGCTAAGTTGGAAGGAAATAACCCCGCCGGCTCGGTCAAGGATCGAGCCGCTTTGAGCATGATACTCCAAGCTGAAGGTCGCGGTGAGATTCAACCCGGCGATACTCTCATTGAAGCAACCAGCGGCAATACCGGTATCGCTCTGGCCATGGTTTGCGCAATCCGGGGCTATAAGCTGATATTAATTATGCCATCCCACATGAGTGAGGAGCGCAAGCTGGCAATGTCTGCCTATGGCGCGCAGTTATTGGAAGTGAGTAAGGACGTAGGCATGGAGGGCGCCCGAGATCTGGCGCTTGCCATGGCAGCCAGGGGTGAGGGGAGAGTATTGGACCAGTTTGCCAACCCGGACAATCCCCGGGGGCATCGTCAAGGCACGGGTCCGGAGATTTGGCGGCAAACCAGTGGGACGATTACCCATTTTGTTAGCTCCATGGGAACAACTGGAACCATTATGGGGTGCTCTACTTATCTCAAGTCGAAAGACCCCAATATAGAAATAGTCGGCCTACAACCTCTGGAAGGGTCGAGTATTCCGGGCATACGGCGTTGGTCGCCGGCTTACCTTCCTCAAATATTCGATTCGAAGAAAGTCGACAGAGTATTGGATATTTCACAGCAGGAATCGGAAGAAATGATGCGTCGTCTCGCTATGGAAGAAGGTATATTTTGCGGCGTGTCATCAGGTGGGGCCGTTGCGGGGGCTTTGCGTCTTTCTCAGGAAGTGAGTAATGCCGTTATCGTCGCTATTATCTGTGACCGTGGGGATCGATATCTTTCCACCGGCGTGTTTGAGCGCGGGTAGCCGCAGGCTAATTTATGGTACAGGTACGTGAACAGTCTTATATCAATGACTCTGGTGATGCCGACCTGAGTATCTGGATATCGCAGTTGGCAGTCTCGCTTGACGACAGGGAGATTGCGCGCCTTATCGAGGCCTGTGAGTTGGCTTTGCAAGCAAATGAAACCGAATCCAATAATATTGCCGATTGGCCCCAAACTTCAGACTGTTTTATTTCGGGCCTGGATATCGCGCACCTGCTGGCCGACCTACATGTAGATTGCGATGCGCTGGTGGCGGGAGTGTTGTATAGGGCTGTGCGTGAAGAGCGTCTTGATATTGCTGTAGTTAAAGATCGGTTTGGCACGCAAGTGGTAGGTCTTGTGAACGGTGTTCTGCGTATGGCGGCCATCAGCAATCTGAAAAATCAGTATACGCTGCCTGTGCTCGGCCAGGCGGACGGGCAGAAAGATAACATACGCAAGATGCTGATCTCTCTAGTCGATGACGTACGTGTGGCCCTGATCAAGCTCGCCGAACGCACCTGTGCCATCCGCGCAGTGAAGAACGACGAACTACGGCGTGAGGGCATTGCTCAGGAAGTATTCGACGTTTATGCGCCACTGGCTCATCGTCTGGGCATCGGGCAGTTGAAATGGGAACTGGAGGACCTCTCTTTTCGCTATAT
>JADGEN010000069.1:0-260 GCA_016744355.1 Halieaceae bacterium | reverse complement strand
CTGATGCCTACCGCAAAATTGCCAATCTATTGGATGGCAGAAAACTGGAACGAGACTCCTTTATTTCCCGCGTTAAAGTTGAACTCGGACAGGTGCTTCGCGGTGCCGGCATTGAGTTTGAAATAGAGGGTCGGGCGAAGAACATTTACAGTATTTGGCGAAAAATGCAGCGTAAGGGCATCGGGTTTTCCCAGGTGCTCGATATACGTGCTGTGCGTATTCTGGTCCCGGAAATCAAGGATTGCTACGCTACACTGGGC
>JADGEN010000068.1 GCA_016744355.1 Halieaceae bacterium | reverse complement strand
ATTATTGCTCAGCTGGAGCCTCAAGTACGTCAGGCGTATTGCGGCTCTGTGCTTTACGTCAGTGCCGACGGGCGCATGGACAGCAACATAGCTATACGCACCTTACTGTGCCAGAACAGCGAAATTCATTGTTGGGGCGGCGGAGGTATTGTCGCTGACTCTCAATGTGATGAGGAGTTCCAGGAAACCTACGATAAAGTGGGCAAGCTGCTCGATGCGCTGGGAGGCTTGCGCCAGTAAAAAGCGCAAGCTGTACAGGCCCAACTACCCTGCTCTCTCAACTAGAGGATTAATTCCCTGTTACTGGCTTTCAAAAACTCGCGTTTTAACTCATCAAATTCTTGCACGGCCGTGAACTGCGGGAACTCGTCAATGACGTTTTGCGGAGCATGAAAGAGTATCCCAACATCAGCTTCGCTCAACATGGTGGTGTCATTATAAGAATCTCCCGCTGCTATAACCCTGTAATTAAGGCTGTGCAAGGCTTTTACCGAAGCGCGCTTTGGATCCTTCTGACGCAGTTTATAATCTACCACGCGACCAGCATCATCGGTGATCAAACGGTGACAAAACAGAGTGGGCCAACCGAGCTGCCGCATCAGGGGCTCGGAAAACTCGTAGAAAGTGTCAGATAGTATGATCACCTGAAACCGCTCACGTAACCAGTTGATAAACTCTATGGCGCCAGGGAGAGGGCTTAGTCCGGCTATAACGTCCTGAATATCGTCTATTTTTAAATTGTGTTGATCCAATATAGCCAGGCGTTGCTTCATCAAAACATCGTAGTCGGGGATGTCTCGTGTCGTCGCCCGCAGGGCGTCGATACCGGTACGTTGCGCAAATTCAATCCATATTTCGGGGACCAAAACCCCCTCCAGGTCCAGACAGGCTAATTCCACGTTTTTTGTTTCCTTCTAGTAAACAGGTAGTTTGAGATGTGAGAATAGCTCTTCCAGCTCAGCCTTGGTATGGCGCTGAAAGGCTTCTTCTACAACTGATCGGGTGAGGTGAGGGGCAAACTGTTCGATAAATTCATACATATAACCGCGTAAGAAAGTGCCCCGTCTACAGCCTATTTTTGTGATGCTACTCGAAAAAAGATGAGTCGCATCCAGTGCAACAAGATCGCTATCCAGAGCTTCGTCGTAGGCCATCGCCGCAACGATGCCAATGCCAAGCCCCAGACGCACATAAGTTTTTATAACGTCTGCATCGGCGGCGGTAAACACGACTTTTGGTTTCAGTCCCTTTTCCTGAAAGGCTTCATCGAGTTTTGAACGGCCCGTAAAACCAAAGACATAGGTGACGATTGGGTGCTCTGCAACGTCTTCGATACTAATCGATGAAAGCTGTGCAAGCGGGTGGTCTTTAGGCACGAGTATGCATCGATTCCAGCGATAACAGGGCATCATGATTAAATCGCTGAATAATTCCAGTGCTTCGGTGGCGATGGCAAAATCCACGGCACCATCGGCGGCCAGCTCCGAGATCTGCATGGGCGTGCCCTGATGCATATGCAGCGACACGTCCGGATAGCTTTCCATAAAGGAGGCGATGGTAGGCGGCAGCGCATAGCGCGCCTGTGTGTGTGTTGTGGCAATGGACAGACTGCCCTTTTTTTCGTCGGAGTATTCTTGCGCGACCTGTTTTATTCCCTCGACAGTGCGCAGTACCTTGCCTGCAGCTTCCAGTATAACTTCGCCCGCAGGCGTGACGTGTGTGAGATGTTTGCCGCTTCTGGCAAATACTTCCACGCCAAGCTCGTCTTCGAGGAGGCGAATTTGTTTACTGATACCCGGTTGGGATGTGTAGAGGCTCTGGGCTGTGGCTGACACATTCAGTTCGTGGTGTGCCACTTCCCAGATGTATCGCAATTGCTGTAATTTCATGCCTTAATCCCCTCGCTACTTATAGAGAATAGCCATAAACCAGCGGAAACGCCAATGGAAAACGGTATAAGGCCTTTGTTAGCGCTCAATCGTTAGCGACGCCGTGAGGGACATGCCCGGTGGCAATATGCGGGCTGGCTGATTCGCAGTGTGAAGGTTGGTCGTCGAAGAAAACATCTGCCTGGTAAGCTTTCAAGAATTCCGTTTTATTCAGCCCGCCCAAGAAAATAGACTCGTCTATACGAATGTCCCATGCACGCAGCGTGCGAATAACACGCTCATGGGCGGGAGCTGAGCGCGCCGTAACCAGTGCGGTTCGTATTGGTGCCTCGGTAGCAGGGAAAGCCTGCTGCAGGCTGTGCAGAGCACCCAGAAAGGCCTTGAAGGGGCCGCCGCTCAAGGGGTCGTGCGCCGATGCCTTTTCACTGGCGGTGAAAGCATCCAGCCCCTGGGTTTTGAATACGCGTTCTGCTTCGTCAGAGAAAATAACTGCATCACCGTCAAAGGCAAAGCGCAGCTCATCACATTCCATGGCACCGCCCTTATTGGATACCAGCGTCGCTGCTGCCACACCATTGTCCAGCGCATGACGTACATCCTCTGCTTCGTTGGACAAAAACAAATGGCAGTTGAACGCATTAATATAGCGCCAGGGGCTCTCGCCTCCACAAAAGGCCGCCCTGGTGATTGCAAGCTTGTGGTGTTCTATAGAATTGAAAATGCGTAGCCCGGTATCGGCGCTGTTTCGCGACAGCAGGACCACCTCCACATCGGAGTCTCCATCTAATTGCTCATTCAGGCGTAACAGTTTGTGTACGACAGGAAATGCCTCGCCGGGCTCAAGCGGAATGTCTTCCCGTTCCACCTGGTACCTGGAGTAGGCTTCCAGGCCCTCATTCTCATACACCTCATGACTATCGTCGAGATTAAATAGCGCCCTCGAGGAGATGGCAATGACCAATTTACTATCGAGTTTTGCAGCCATCGAACTAGCCAGCCTTGAGCATTCCACGCTCTTCCAAATCGAGAAGTAGCAATTGTTGAACGAGTAATTCTTTACTGGTATCAGGGTGTTCCAAATCAATACGCTGTAGAAACGGCTGAGCAGCATCGTGGTCAACATTATGCAACAGTGCTTTAAATACCGCCTTTATTAGCTTTGAAGGTTCTTCTGTTAATGCTTTCACCCGCCGTAAACTCGAGCTCAGTTCCACTTCCCTGTCAGTTAGCTGTGTTCCGAAGGGGTAATCCGGGAGCAAACCTTGCTCGACTTCTGGCCCCAGAACACGCATGAGTTTCTCTGCGGTATTGTGCCTCGCCTCCTCTGGAATTTCGTAGTCGGGCTCAAGCTTTCCGTTGGCCTTGGCGTAATCAACCAGCTCCTGTTGAAATTTTGAGTCGGCTATATTCACCAGCCGCTTGATAATCTCCGAATCACATTGACCACGCAAATCCGCTACGCCATATTCGGTGACGATAACATCACGCAGGTGCTTGGGAATTGTAATGTGGCCATAGCTGGGTACGATATTGGACTTCATGTCACTGCCGGATCCACGAGTACTGCGTATACACAGTATTGATCGGGCGCCGGGCAGGTCGTGAGCCATAGCGACGAAGTTGTACTGCCCTCCTACACCGCTGACAACCGAGCCGTTTTCCAATGCATCGGACGCAACAGCTCCCGTGAGAGTGACCATCATGCCGGTATTAATAAAACGCGCCTTCTGTCTCTGGGCACAGTACAGATCGACATTTTCTAGTAGTTGGTTTGTCTTGCTTACACCAGTCATGCAAATTTCTTGTTGCGACTTTTTGTCGAGATGACTTAACTTTTGGTAAAAATCCTGGGGGCCGAGGAAAAACCCACCGTGAAGGATAGTACCGCCCTCCAGAGACTTGCCCTGGACACTTTTGAGTAGAGCACTTCGAGTTTCGTCATTATCAACATCATTAGCATAGGCCTGACCGTCTACCATTAGTTGGTCGCCCTGCAAACCAACACTCTGTGCAACGATGCCCCATGTTTGCAACTCGGCTAACGCTTCGCAGTCGAGTACCTGTGGCATAAACCCATTTTCTCTGCAAAAGCGATATAGCGTTGAGTCTATATTTTCGCTTATCTCTCCGTCATTAATGCCCTGCTGCAGGGATAGCTGGTCGTAGACCTTTCTTTTAACAACGTCCTGCTCTATAAGGTGCATCATGCCGTTAACAAACATTTCAGTGGACACATAAAGACCGTCTGAAAAGGTATCACAATCATCAACCAGCGACGTGGTTTGATGGGTAAGACCATTGAGCATATTACGATAGTGCGTATTGTGCTTTTGACGCAGTATGCAAGCGTGCGCGACAGCGTCACCCAGAGAACCAATGCCAATCTGCAAAGTGCCCCCGTCGGCGATGAGGCTGCTGGCATGCACAGCTGTGGCGTAGTCTTTTAGAGGTACTGCAGCATTGGGTACGGCGAAAAGTGTCTTGTTGTATTGTGGATTGCACACCAGAAAGTCGAAAAAACCGTCATCGACTTCAGCGTCTCGTTCCATGTAGGGCAAGTCATCGTGTGCCTGGGCAATTGCAACACAAGCATAGCCGTTTTCCTTTTTCTTGCTCAAACGCTTGGCAAGTTCCAGCGCGGTATCTGGATTACAGGACAGGCTAATAGACTTCCCTTGCGCACTATCGCGAGTGGCAACCAGTTGAATTAGTACGTTCACGCCGCTGTCGGCCAGATCTCGGACTATGTGGGTGTAGTTACTTGAAATATAGTGTTGCTGGGCCGACGGGATATTTTTCATTGCCCCGGCCTTGAAATAGAACTCACTCACTTCAATGTTGGGGGGCATGCTATTACTACGCAGCGCCTTCATGTAATCGAGCTCTTCGTAGTCGCCGAACAGCCGTTCTATAATAGGACCGGCAAGGCTGGCCTCAATATGACTGGCTGGAGCCGGCAGTTCTAGCGATAGCGCGGTGTAGATATGAAGCGAGAGTGAGGGGTCGGCAGCTACCCGCCTAAAAAAAGCGTTCATCAATTGAACGGGTTTTCCCAACCCCAGAGGTGCACCCAGAACGAGCTTTTTCCCAACGCGGGCGATGGTTTGTTCAACGCATTCCTCAACCGTGTTGAGTTGCTCGGTTAGTCGGTTAGTAGCCATAGACGTTCAACCCCTTAATTCTTGAAGTACTCTTTAGTTAGCTTGAACACAAATGGCCCCAGTAGCAATAGGGCTATTAAGTTTGGAATAGCCATAAAGGCATTCAATGTGTCTGCAATGAGCCAGATCAAGTCCAGTTGTACTACCGTTCCTACGGGCACAGCGACTACCCAGGCGACACGAAAAGGCACAATAGCGCGCGTTCCAAACAAAAATACAGCGCAGCGTTCACCATAGAACGACCAGCCAATCATGGTTGTGAAGGCAAAAAGGCATAGAGCCACGGTTACGACAAGCGCACCTCCGGGCATCGCCTGGGAAAACGCCATGGTGGTTAAACTTGCCCCGCTAACGCCTGTGGGCAGCACGTCCATAATAACAATGACCAGTCCTGTCATTGTGCAGACCAAAAGCGTGTCAATGAAGGTGCCCAGCATGGCAATCATGCCCTGCTGTATAGGTTGATTAGTACGCGCGGCGGCATGTGCAATGGGAGCACTACCCAGGCCTGCTTCGTTGGAAAATATCCCGCGGGCAACCCCGAAGCGCAGTGCCGCCCACATGGTGGCTCCAGCAAAGCCGCCAGCCGCTGCTGAGCCTGTCATCGCGCTCTCCACTATATAGACAATTGCCCCGGGCACTTCACCCAGGTTAGTCGCAATGACGAAGACACACATGAAGATGTAGCTTAAAGCCATCAACGGTACGAGCAGGCCGGCTACCGTTGAAATACGTTTAATGCCTCCCAGTACCACGGCCCCCACCAGCACCATAAGCACCAGTCCGGTCGCCAGAGGGGGAACGGAAAATGAATCATACAGAACCTGGGACACTGAGTTGGATTGCACCGTGTTGGCGATACCAAAGCCCGCCAGCGTGCCAAATATTGCAAAGGCCACGCCCAGCCAGTGCCAGCGTTTATGCAACCCATTTTTAATATAGTACATGGGGCCGCCGCTGTAGTTGCCCTCTTCATCCTGCTCCCTGAAGCTGACAGCGCAAACGGCTTCTGCATATTTAGTTGCCATGCCCACCAGCGCGGTAATCCACATCCAGAACAAAGCACCCGGGCCGCCTAGGGCCAGTGCGGTGGCGACGCCTGCGATGTTGCCTGTACCGATAGTGGCCGAAAGTGATGTCATGAGTGCACTAAAAGGAGAGATATCGCCTTTGCCGTCACCCTTGCGACCGGAGAGAAGCAGCTTGAAGGCCATTGGGATTTTTCTAATCGTGAGGAAGCGCAGCCCTGCACTGAGATAGATACCTGTGCCCAGGAGTAGTATCAGCATTACCGGGCCCCAGGCCCAGCCATTTATTGTTGTTATGAAATCAGTCATTGAAAGCCATCTCGCTGAGGAAAAACCCCGAAGGTGCCGCCGGTGTGCATGAATACGATATCTTCGATACCGTCAAATGTGCCCTTCTCTATTTCGGATACCAGCCCCTGAAATGCTTTTCCCGTGTAAACGGGGTCCAGCACAATGCCTTCCAGGCGCGCTAATCGAGCAATCAGTTCGAATATCTCATTTGAGGCGATCGCATACCCCTTACCCACATAGCCATCTAGAACACGTGGTTTGCAGTCAAAATTCGGAACGTGCGGGTAGCGGCTGCGCCAGTCTTCGATGTCGGCCAGTACCTTTTTAATGAAATAGGATTCGTCATCACAGACGTTGACACCCCAGAGAGTCGCCGGCAACTGATGCAAGGCGATTCCTGCGCTCAAGCCGGCCTGAGTGCCACCTGAACCGGATGCAGTAACGATATGGGCACGCTCTATACCGTGCGAATTAAAATCATCTGCCAGTTCTTCGCAGGCAGAAATATAGCCCCATGCCCCAAGGCCATCGCTTCCACCGGTGGGAATAACCCAGGCCTTATGTCCTTGTGCTGTATAGGAGGCTTGTGCCTGCTCTAATAACTGCTCCAGGCCCGGTATATACTTTTTGGGGGAATGGCATTCAACCGTAGCGCCGGCGAGATGATCCAGCAAAAAATTACCATCTCGTTGTGCGGGTTCTTCGCCACGTAAGATCAGGTGTACTTTGAGTCCTAATTGGGCGCCGACAAAAGCGGTTGCCCTGGCGTGGTTGCTCTGCAGGCCACCGCAGGTGATCAGCGTATCGCACCCATTATCGATTGCGTGAGCTGCTATAAACTCCAGTTTACGAATCTTGTTGCCGCTGAGTAGCGAACCCGTGAGATCATCGCGCTTAACCCAGAGGCGATGACCCCTGCCCCACTCTTTTGACGCTCGTTGCATCAATTGCAGAGGCGTGGGTGTACACGCAAGATCGACCTTGCGTGGGTAGGCGATTTTCACATTAGCCAATGGATTTGAGTGTTCCTTTTGGAAGCACGGCATGGATGTGCACACGTTGGAATTTTAGCTCTACTTTGTCACTGACGGTCAGGACAATATAATTGTCATCCAGCGAAGAAATTTTGCCAAGAATACCCGAACTGGTGACAACCTCGTCACCCTTACTAAGTGCAGAGACCATTTCTGTGTGTTCTTTCTGGCGTTTCCGCTGAGGGCGAATGGCGATAAAATAAAACAACACAAATAGCCCAATAAGAAAGGCAATCTGGAAAAGGTCGCCACCCTGGGGTGCGTCTCCAGCTGCTTGGGCGTGGGCGTTGGCAATAAACAAACTCATGGTACTTCCTTAGGATGAGAGAGAAAAAACGACAGCTAATGTACAGGTTTTGCCGAAATGCCGCAATCAAAGACGGTGCCAGTTTGCTCTGGCATCGATACCACTGCATGCCAGGCTGTCACCAATACAGTATATTCTTTTAAACGGTTATTTTGAGATCATATTCCATTATTTGCGGGGCATGATCTGAGAAACGTTCTTCGCGATACACGCTAGCAGCCTTCACCTTGTCGGCCAAATTGGGTGTAATAACCTGATAATCCAGCCTCCACCCGACATTTTTGGCCCAGGCCTGCCCGCGGTTAGACCACCAGGTGTATTCCTCCGGTGCGTCGTTAATCAGGCGAAAAGAGTCAACATAGCCTACCTCATCGTAAAGAGTGTCCAGCCAGGCTCTTTCTTCAGGAAGGAAACCCGAATTCTTCCGGTTGGGTCGCCAGTTCTTGAGGTCAATTTCCTTGTGACAGATATTCCAGTCGGCGCAAATTATAAACTCTCGTCGTTTGCGCCTTAGAGCACGCAAGTGCTCGAGAAAATTGTCCATAAATCGATATTTTCGCTGCAGGGCTTCATCGCCACTGGAGCCGGATGGCAAATAGAGGGATATAACACTTAGACCTTTATAGTCGGCCTGAATATAGCGGCCCTCGGAATCCGCCGGATCCCACCCTAACGACGTAGTAACCTTTATGGGTTTTACTTTGCTGTAGATCGCCGTTCCGCTATAACCCTTTTTCTGGGCATCATTGTAGTAGCAGTGATAGCCATTCGGCGAAAATATGGGATCAGTTAACTGATCGATTTGCGCCTTGGTCTCCTGAATACACACCACATCAGGGCTTTCCTTCGCCATCCATTCAAAAAAACCCTTGCGCGAGGCCGCGCGTATGCCATTGGTGTTGCAGGTGATAATTTTAGTCATGCAGTCGCTTTAGATTGATTGAGTGAAAGTCAGTGTACCGGATGAGAGCCTGAGCTGGTACAAATTGCTGGGCTGCCGTAACAAACGCAGTGCCTGCATTGTCCAATTAAACTTGGAAACTGTTAGTATTATCCATGAATAAGTAGAAGCCGTCCTTGTAATGGCTCGCAAGTAGTCGAGGTGCCCTATGAATAAAACAACTTCTGAACAAAATCAGGACGTGGCCTACAAACTGTCCAATAACCTGGTACGACTTTTACTCGAGTTCTCCAAAGATTTTGAGCGCCGTGTGCTGAAATCCCTGCAAGAAAGAGGGCACGACCAAATTCGAGCCTCTCACAGTATCCTGTTCTCAAATCTCGGCCTGGGTGCTGTTCGAGTCACCGAACTGGCAAATCGAGCCCAGGTGACCCAACAGGCAATGGGGAAAATGCTTAAGGAAGTCGAGCGCATCGGCTATATTACTCGCGATATAGACTCAGGTGACAGGCGTGCCAAGGAAATCAGGTTGACCGCCAAAGGCATCCAGATGGTAGAAGAAGGCATTGAAGTCATGGAGGAAGTTCGCCGTTACTATGCCCAACGTGTTGGGGAACAAGAGCTAGATCAACTGGAGGATCTCCTCCGGGATGCCGTCAAAAAAATCGATCTTGAATACTTACCAGAATCCTGGGTCGACCAGAGTAACTAGTACAGAGGTAGCTATGCCGTCCGAAGAAGTCATCGATAAGAATGCTATAGATACGATAGCTACCAAATTGCGTAGTGCAGCTGAGCAACTAACAGGGCCCGGGGCTCCATTTGAAGTAGAGCGGCGCCAGACAAATGGCGTAGAACTGTTAGCCTACAAAAATGCTCCCGCCACACTGCGTGATGCGCTGGCCGAGGGTCGAGTGCACGGCGACAAACCGTTTATTACGTTTGAGAGCGAGCGCTATAGTTTCGAGCAGTACTTTGAGAGCGTTGATCGCCTCGCCTACCATCTGGTTCATCACTATTCTATCTGCAAAGGCGATCGTGTCGCGATTGCGATGCGCAACTACCCGGAGTGGATGATGGCTTTTAACGCCATTGTTTCGGTGGGAGCGATTGTTGTGCCGCTCAATAGCTGGGGTCGGGAAGATGAACTGGTTTATACCTTGAGTGACGCTGGAGCAAAACTGGTGTTTTGTGATCAGCAGCGCGCACAATACCTGGGCGGAAATCTTCAGCAACTCGACTGCACGGCTATTGTAGTACGAGGCGAAGACAAGGAATTACCAGAGCGCATGGATAGTTGGGCCTCTACCCAAACCGGCTCCAATAGTATGCCTGACGTGGATATCAGTGCGGGTGACCCGGTAATGTTGATGTATACATCGGGTACAACCGGAAAACCCAAAGGTGCTGTCACAACTAACTTTGCCATATGCCAGACCCTCATAAATTTTGAAGTGCACAGCTATATATCAGCAATGGTAAACCCCGAGACCATCGAAAAAATGCTGGGCAGTGGCTTTGAGCCGTCAACTCTCCTCGCGGTGCCGCTGTTTCATGTGTCGGGATGTCACTCGGTTTTCATGTTAAGTCTTAGAGGTGGCCGAAAAGTCAGTATGATGTATAAGTGGAACCCGGAGCAGGCACTGTCGATTATCGAGCAGGAGAGTATTACGATTTTTGTTGGAGTACCTACAATGTCGCTGGCTCTACTCGAATCACCGGCCTTCGAGCGCAGCAACACAACTAGCCTGTACTCTATCGGTGCAGGCGGCGCGGCCTGTCCTCCACATCTGAAAGACCTTATTTACAGCAAGCTACCGGACGCCTATCCCGGAACAGGCTACGGCATGACCGAAACCAATGCCGTCTGTGCCAATTGTACCGGGGAAGCTTTTCAAGTGAACCCCACCTCCTCCGGCACCCTGTCACCTATTGTCGAATGCAAGACCGTTGACGACCAGGGCAATACCCTTTTATCCGGTGAGCCTGGTGAAATCTATATCAAGAGTCCCACCAATGTTAGTCAGTACTGGAACCTCCCTGAGGCTAGTGCCAGCACGTTTATAGATGGCTGGGTAGCAACGGGTGACATTGGTTATGTGGACAGCAATAATTTCATCTACATTGTCGATCGAAAAAAAGACATGGTCATACGCGGTGGCGAAAATATATTTCCGATTGAAATAGAAGGCGTTCTTCAAACCAACAAGCATGTACTTGAAGCGTCTGTCTACGGTGTACCTCATGATAAATTGGGAGAAGAACTCGCCGCGACGGTCTCTGTTCACGAGCAAAGCACGGTGACTCAGGAGGAGCTAAAACAATTTGTCGCCCAGCGTGTTGCTGGTTTCAAAGTTCCTTCTCATATTACGCTTAGCACAGAGCCACTGGCAAAGAACGCCACGGGAAAGCTACTTAAAAAGGAGATCCGCCAGTCGTTTCTGGACAGTTTATAAACGATATAACCAACCGATGCCGAAGGTGTCAAAATCGTCTCCGGCTCGTGTAACAACGCCGGTACTGGCATAGAGTTTGATACTGTGATGTCTGTTTATCGGTTTGGTATAGGTCAGTCCCCAGCGCGAATTCTGCTTCCAGTTATCAGCAGCCACACCGTCTACAGTTGTTTCTCCACCGCGATAAAAATTGGCGTCTAGTGAGATCCAGCTGCCCCTGTCAAGGTTATAGATTATATGGCCCTGTATAGAATACAGGGGATCCTGTTCTAACTTTGAGCCGTTGAAAAAATCGTCGTTGTCTTCATAAAGTCGCACGGAAGTTATTAAGTCGTAATACCAACGTCCACTCCTAAAAGACATGCCCAGTCCCGGACGAGCCATCCAGCGATTGGCGCCCATATTGATCAAATTGCCATTTTCGTAGCTTCCAATGGGAGCGCTCACCTGAAGACTTGTTCCTATAACCAGTCCGTGTTCTGCCTTGGAATACTCAGCTAGTCTCATTGCCGGCGCACCGTAAAAATTCCAGGTAAGTCGAACCTTGGGATCACCAAAGCCGCAGCGGTCCCCCTCTTTATACACGCCATTGAAGACACCTGAGCCTTCAAAACATATGCGGGAAGCGGCTACATCGATTTTTGCGGAACTCCCCTCCAGCTCAAAGCTGTGGGCAACGCCAACACCCAATGCATCGATTGTGAGTTCCAGGTCTTGCAAGGGGGAAGCCGCTCCCGATGGCGCCACATCGCCTTCGGAGCGCACAACGCCGGCAGCAAGAAAAGTCTCGCCAATGGGTACATTGGTGTAGCTACGGGGCTCCAGGTCCTGTGAGGCAACCAGTGACGAAGCAAATAGATTACCTGCGAGTATTGCTGCCGTTACGGCTAGCTGTATGTGCTTGGCGAAATTAGTCTTCAAGTTTAAAAACACGAACGGCGTTATCCCTCAAAAATAAAGGCCACACTTCATCACGTAGTGGCACATCGGGCATCTCTTTAAAAATTCGATCAAGTGACAAACCCATGGGAAAATAGCCTGCGTACATCACTTGCCTTGATCCGCGGGTGTTGGCGAAGTTAATGATGTCCTCGGGGTAGTAACGAGGAGAAAAGGCGCTGGTCATATAGTATAGGTTTGGATACTTGAGCATCATTTTCCACGCCAATTCTGTCCAGGGTTCACAACCGTGACGTGTCACAACCCGCAATTCCGGGAAGAACCAAAGCACTTCATCGAGCAGTTCCATTTTTTGTGCTTCGAACGGAACTCTGGGGCCGGGTACTCCCATGCAGGGGCAAAACGGAATGTCCAGCTCAACCAATTTCGCATAAATTGGATACCACTTTTTGTCATTGACCGGCACCGCTGGGCAGATCATTGCAGGTGCAGCTGTAACCGCTTTTATATCGAATTGCTTATGAAGCGCTACAATTTTTCGAACTTCGTCCATGCCCTTATTGGGGTTTGCCTCGTAGGATGCAAAAAATCGATCGGGATAAAGGCGTAGCGCCTCTGCATGGGCTTCACTAAAGTCACCAACATCAATCATCGCCCGTTCTATGCCGTGCTTATCCATCTGCGCGATGGTATAGGCAATATAATCGTCCTGGCTAGGCGTCTCGGGTATGTCCTTAAACATATACTGAGCGGGCATCTGAAACATCTCATGGCTTTCCCTGTCCATGAGCATGGGTTTTATCCACTCGTAAAATTTGCTGTTGTCCTCGCCCGGAATCGCCAGCATGAGGTCAATTACCCCAATATCTTTTGGCATGCTCATCTTTCTTTATACCTGTATGGGAGCATCGGCAGTAGCGTCGTGTTTTTCACGGCGCAGGCGCAATGCTAAAGTTTCGTCGATGGAGGTATACCGATAATGACCATCGGAATCTATGTTTCTGTCCAGCATGCCACGTTGATGCAAGTAATTCAGGTGAGCAACACATTCACCAACGGCCAGACCCATCTGGTCTCCATCGAGCTTTCTTTTGAACAATATGGGTAGTAGCTCCACAGCTGTACTCGGTGTGTCGTTACAGGCCTCCTCCAACGCAAGTAAATGCTCTTCATGGTGCTCAATTAAAAAACGCAAACGCTTATGCAGACCATAGAAGGGGGTGTTATGGGCCGGTAGTACCAATGCATCAGACGGTAATATGTCGAGAAAACGCTCGTGCGACACAAACCAGTCTTTTAGTGGGTTGGCCTCGGGTTCACTGGCCATTACGCTGACATTGGACGTAATTCTTGGAATTACCTGATCGCCTGAAATAAGGATATTTAGTGATTCGCAGTACAGGCAGACGTGCTCCGGGGAGTGACCACTGCCTACAACTACGCGCCATTTGTTCCCATTGATGTGCAAACTGTTGCCGTCGCGTAGACGATTATAGGCAGTTGGCATCGGTGTTACTACTGAGGAGAACCCCCCATAGTTTTTCTTCACTTTTTCAATGTCGTCAGGGGAAAATCCCGCCCGACAATAATGTTGTTCAGAGGTCCAGCTGTAATGATGCTTCTCCATACGGCTGAACGACAAGCCACCAAAATATTCTGCACGACTCATATACAGCGGAACACGCCAGCGCTCACACAGCCATCCAGCCATGCCAATATGGTCAGGATGCAAGTGAGTGCAAAGAACGGCAATTACCGGCTTGCCGCCCAGCTCCTGTTCAAATATTTCTTCCCATAAGGGCTGTGTTGGATCTATCGCGATTCCGGTGTCGATGATCCACCAGCCCTCCTCATCCTCTAGCAAGTAGAGGTTTATGTGATCCAGAGACATTGGCAGTGGCATTTGTAGCCAACGCACTCCGGGAACAATTTCACGCGTTGTGCCGTGGCCGGGTGTATCGTCAAATAAATATTGCAACATTAAGAAAGTCTCAAAGGTAATTGGCGTAGTCGTTGACCCGTGGCTGCGTAAATCGCATTTGCCAATGCGGGGGCCGCGGGTGGCGTGCCCGGTTCCCCTACACCGCTGGGGAGTGCTGTACTATCAAGTATCACTACATCGATAGCCGGAGTTTCGTTGTGCCTGAGTATTTGGTAATCGTGGAAATTACTTTGCTCCACTGCCCCATCTTTGAGTGTGATTTCACCATAAAGCGCAGCTGTTATAGCAAATAGGATACCGCCCTCCATTTGGTCGTGAACGATGTCTGGATTCACGACCTGCCCACAGTCCACAGCGCAGAAGAATCTCTCTATTTTCGGCTTGTCATTCTCAATGGTGATCTCAGCGACCTCGGCAACAACAGTGCCGAAAGACTCGTGCACCGCCACGCCCTGATAGCGTCCAGCAGGCGCCTGACCCCAATTAGCTAGTTTGGCAACGGCATCCAAGGCGCGTCTTTGGCGACTATCGGCAGGTAAATGATTACGTCTGAACTCTACGGAGTCGACACCAGCGGTAACCGCTAACTCGTCGATGAAACTCTCTACAATAAATCCCGCATGACTGTGCCCCACCGAACGCCAAAACCCAATGGGCACCGGCACCTGAAGATTGTGATATTCAACAGATATTCCATCGAACTGATACGGTAGGTCCACTGCCCCTTCAACTGCACTGGCGTCCTCTTTTCCCGCCCAGTTTCCCGCTATGCTGAGAATACCAGTCGGTGCCCATGAAGGCAGTATTGCCTTGCCTACTGTAGGGAATACTTGCTGATTGATACTGGGGCCTACAATCTGATGCTTCCAGTTCGAAACTTCGCCATTCTGAGCGACCTGTGCTGACAGGCGCCCCGCGGTCGCTGGACGATAAAAATCGTGTTGCATATCATCTTCGCGTCCCCAGATAATCTTTACGGGTCGTCCTATCCGCGCTGCAACTGCGACAACTTCGGCTACGTTGTCAGCGTTGAGTCGGCGGCCAAATCCACCACCCAGAAATTGATTGTATACAGTCACTGTTTCCCGGGGGCGGCCCAAAATTCTCGCTGCGACATCCTGAGCAACATCGGGGGACTGAGAGCCCACCCAAATTTCGCACAATGAATCTGTGACGTGTGCTGTAGCATTTTGTGGCTCCATCGTTGCATGGGCCAAAAATGGAACTCGATATTCCGCTTCTACAAGCAGACCTTCTGCCTTCTGGTTACTACCTTCATCGTCTCTGACGCTATTAAATTCATCACTTTCAAAAGCTAGAGTCATTGCCTGGGAAATTTGTTCACTATTACTTAACGTGCTCTGTGCCGGAGTGAACTGAACCTCGAGTGTTTCGGAGGCCTTCAACGCAGGCCAATAGCCCTCGGCTATAACTG
The DNA here is from genome assembly GCA_016744355.1 of Halieaceae bacterium. Lineage (GTDB taxonomy): Bacteria > Pseudomonadota > Gammaproteobacteria > Pseudomonadales > Halieaceae > JBALVT01. The sequence continues at coordinate 258 of JADGEN010000068.1, read as the reverse complement.
CCACTGCGTTTTCAATCTGGAAAACATCCACGACCCCTGGAAATTGCAGAGCAGCCTCTGCGTTGAAACTATCAAGGGTACCGCCGAAATGAGGACATCGCTGTAGCACTGCAACCAGACAATCCTCTGGCCCCGCATCTATCCCAAATTTCGCGCTGCCATCTACTTTGGGTTCGCTATCACTACGCCGATCGTAGCTTCCAATCAGCTTAAACTGATCGGGTGCTTTCAATCCTATCTCTGTAGGTACCGTAATAG
>JADGEN010000067.1:16387-16720 GCA_016744355.1 Halieaceae bacterium | reverse complement strand
AAATTGTATAGCCTGCAGAGCAGCTATCGAGAAAGAGATTCAGGCCCTGGTCGTACCAGTCGAGTAGCGTTTGCTGCGCGGTGTTTTCAAGAAATGGCACATGAATGTCTATATCCTGACTCTGGCCAATTCTGTCCAGCCGCCCTATGCGTTGCTCTAGTAGGTCGGGGTTGAGTGGTAAGTCGAATAACACCAGGTGGTGGGCAAATTGAAAGTTGCGCCCTTCGCTGCCGATCTCCGAACAGATAAGACTTTGTGCACCATCTACTTCGTCGGCGAAATAAGCTGCCGCCCCGTCCCGTTCTATTATCGACAGGCCTCCATAAAAACCGG
>JADGEN010000067.1:0-16377 GCA_016744355.1 Halieaceae bacterium | reverse complement strand
CGACTAGGACCTGACGCCCCAAAGACGTTAGTCGATCTAGCAGTTGGCGTTCAAAATCACCCCATTTTCCAGCGGCGGTTACAATCAAGCCCAAGTCAGTGCGTTCAAGAGCCTTAAGGGTTTTTTCCAGCCACTTTACGCGGGGATCGAAGTCCAGCCAGCTCTCGTCCAGATAGGGCAGTTCAGGGTGTAGCTTTTCTTCAAGCCCAAACTCAGCCAGTGTGTATTGTTCGGGCGCGGGCAGGGCGTAGCGGTGCAATAGGCGCTTGGGGAAGCCCTTTATCGCCGCGCGAGTGTTGCGAAATAAAACGCGACCAGTGCCGTGGCGGTCCAACATTTGGTTGATGATGCTATCGGGTGAACCGCTGGTATCGATGTCTGTGGGCAGGTCGGCGGGAGTTTCGCCGGATTCGATTTGCTCTACCAACTCGCTGAGATGGCTATAACCTTTTTCCTCAGCCTGAAACGTATCGAAATTGTGAAATCGGGAGGGGTCCAGTAAACGCAGGCGGGCAAAGTGTGATGCCTGGCCAATTTGTTCAGGTGTAGCCGTTAGCAACAACAAACCGGCTGATTTTTCCGCCAGGGATTCTACCAATTGGTAGTCTTCCCCAGCCTGCTCTGGAGACCAGTGCAAATGATGTGCCTCATCGACTACCACCAGATCCCAGGGGGCAACCACGGCGAGTTCTTCGAGGTCTGGCCTATCCTGGAACAAGTCGAGCGAGCACAGTACCAACTGTTCTGCTTCAAAGGGGTTGTCCTCGTCCATATGTGCTATTCGATCTTCATCGAATAGAGCAAAGCGCAAATTGAATCTGCGCAGCATCTCGACTAACCACTGATGTAACAGGCTCGGTGGCACCAGTATCAATATACGGTTGGCCCGGCCGGTTAACAATTGTTGGTGGATGATCATGCCGGCTTCGATGGTTTTACCCAGCCCTACTTCGTCGGCAAGTAAAACCCTGGGAGCGTGACGTTGGCCCACTTCATTGGCGATGTAAATTTGATGTGCCAGTAAACTGGCTCGCGAGCCCATCAGCCCTCGACTGCTGGCCTGTTGCAGGCGGTCGCTATGCTCAAACGTGGCGACGCGCAGAGCGAAGTCGTCGTGTTTGTCGAAGTGCCCATTAAGTAAGCGCTGCTGCGGTGTGGTTAGCTGAACAAAGGCGTTCAGCTCAAGCTCCGAAACAACTGTTTTCTCTTCGTGATGATCGGTGCCATAGTACAGAAGAATGCCGTCCTGTTCTTCTACTGAGGTGACCAGCAACTCCCGTTCATCAACAGTGGAGATATGGTCGCCGGGCTTAAAGCGTAAACGGGTGAGAGGAGCGCTTTCCAGGGCGTAGGTGCGCTCTTCGCCCACCGCAGGAAAACTTACTGTAACGCGGCGCATTTCGATTTCAACGATAATACCCAAACCCAGTTGCGCATCGGCATGGCTCACCCATCGCTGGCCGAGAATATAGTCCATATTAGGTTTATCCTTCGAAAAAAAGTGAAAAGCTGTTGTCTCTTGCCTGTGACAGTAGTTGTTCTACGTCACAGCCCTTAATCTCGGCTATTTTTTCTGCAATAAACGGCAGGTAATAGGGAGCATTGGGTTTGCCACGGTATGGTACAGGAGTGAGGTAGGGCGCGTCTGTTTCCAACACGATTTTTTCCATCGGTGTAGCGGCCACCACCTCTCGCACATTTTCTGCCCGGTTGAACGTTGTTATGCCGTTGAAACCCAGCATAAAGCCTTGGTCCAGGCAATATTGCGCCAGTGGAAGGCCAGAGGTGAAGCTGTGAATAACACCGCATTGCTTCAGGGAACCGCTAAAGTTCTGCAAAATACTGCGTGTGTCTTCATCGGCCTCCCGGGTATGAATGACCACGGGCATGTCCAGATCGGCGGCAATTTGTAATTGTGCTTCGAATACCGTGCGTTGCACTGCCCGGTCTGCGTGATCATAGAAGTAATCCAGGCCGATTTCACCCACTGCTACAATACGTGGATCGCTGCAGCGCTCGGTGATGATTCGCTCAATCTCTGGTGTGTAACCTTCGGCTTCGTGGGGATGAATCCCTTGTGTGCCCCATATGTTGGGGTATGCCTTGGTGAGTGCCAACACTTTATCGAGATTGTCCGGCGATACTGCAATCGTAACAATTCGCTCGATACCTACTTCACTACAACGCTGCAGAGTCGTTTCTAGCTCATTGTCATCGAGGTAATCCAGATGACAATGCGTCTCTATGATGGGCGTAGCGAATTTCGGGATCTCCCGTCGATTTTTTTTACTCATGTATTTTTACGGGCGGCTGGTTTCTTTTTGGCTGCGGCTTTGGGGGCCGTCTTCAGTTTTGCCTTGGCCTTAGGCTTGGCTTTTGTTTTTGCTTTTACCTTTGCTTTTACCTTTGCTTTTTTATTGGGCTTAACCGCCTCAATCGCAGCGTGAAGTTCGGCGTAGGAGGCCAGTAGGCAGTCACGGTACACCTCAGGGTCGGGCATGATATTTCGGTCGGCTAGTACCGACAAAGATAGCTTGCCGGAATAACTGTACACCAGGTGAAATATGCCCAGTCCGGGGGTCAGGACGCCCAGGCCATAATAGTCGACCATTCGGGCTCCGGCACAGTACATTGGAAAAGAAGGACCCGCTACATTGGAGATCACTGTGGAAATATTAACCGGTAAATGCTTGGACAATTGATTGCGGGACCAGAATCCGGCAGCGGCCTTGGTAATGATCGGAGAGAAAACACCGGCTATTTTGAGCACGTCTACCATGGGGCTGTGTTCGCCGCTCTCTTTGGCCTCCCGGGTAGAATTGCAGACCGCTTTTACCCGATCTATCGGGTTGGAAATATCTGAATGTAGCGAAGCGAAAACGGAACCCACCTGATTGTTATCGCCAGTAACACCGCGCCGGGTACGCATGTTGAGAGGTAAGCCGGCAGCCAGTGAGCCATCTGGTGTCTCACCCTTAGCTACCAGATAGCGCTGTAGTGCGCCGCCAATAACACCCAGGGCTACATCGTTCAGCGTAACATCGAGTGCATTTTTTATGTCCTTAAAACCTTGCAGAGGAAATTCTGCTGCATCAAAAACACGATGCGGCCCTACAGACTGGTTCAGAATTGTTTTTGGAGCAGAAATGTCCGGTGCGGGAATCTCTTTGCGCGAGACTTGCAGGGCGTATTTCGTCAGGTCCAGGCTAGTTTTTACGGCGCCTTTAACGAATCCATAAGTGTTGCGAACACCATTGACCGAGGCTTTGTAAAGAAGTTCGGAATTTGAGGCTTCATTGTCGACAAGCCTGGGCGTGCTGTCATCCTCTTTAACCTCCTGAGGAACGGCAGTGAGGTCGTGCAGTAGCTCCATAAATGAAGAGCCGCCAGCGCCGTCTACCAGGGAATGATGCATCTTGGTGTAAACCGCGAAGGAGCCTTCTGGGAGATGTGGAATATTGTCCAGCCCCTCGATGATATACGCCTCCCACAGTGGCCTGGACATGTCTATGGGGCGGGAGTGCAGGCGCGCTACCTGAATACACAGTTGGCGCCAGTCACCGGGATGGGGCAGCGCAATGTGCCGCAGGTGGAATTCTACGTCGAAGTTTGCATCTTTCACCCAGTACGGGCGATCGAGTCCGCCGGGAACCTGCTGCAGCCGTGTACGAAACAATGGGTGACTGCCCAGCCGTCGCTCAAAGTTGGCGATGACATCTTTAAACCGGACAAAGCCTCCGGGAGCGGTGGATGGGTCATATATACCCAAGCCGCCGACGTGTTGTGGAGTATTGGTTTGTTCCAGGTTGATAAATGCTGCGTCGAGTATTCCCAGTTGCTTCATTGCTCTAGTTCTCAGTTAATTCTGGCTGATTTACATCTGTCCCAATTTGGGTGAGTAATTGCGGCCGCCGTTATATCATTGTAGCTCAACCTAAACTAGCCGGGTGATCAAAAATTGTGCAACATGCTGATTAATTACACTCGCACTGTTACTGGAGCAGGGGTCGTAGGGCTGCTACCCCGGTTTGCCTTGTGCTTTCTTATTCTGAGTCTGTTGCCTGTGTCTCGCAGTTTTTGTGCAGATTTACCTGAGTTCTACGGCGAAAAGTTTGCTCGTATGGGGCAGGGCTGGGCGGATGTGCGCCCCCCAAAGGTTGATCCCGTTGCGGTAAGTGAGAGCGAGAACCACAACCTATCTCTTCAGTTACAGTTGGATGAGTTTGAATCTAAAGCGGGACCCTATGCGGATGGTCTGGCTGAACCTTTGTTGGGCTTGGGGCGCTATTATTCCCAGCGCGGGAAGTACGAGAAGGCATTACAGCTTTATCGTCGCGCTCTGCATGTCGTACGTCTCAATGACGGCCTCTACAGCAAGCGACAGGCCCCTGTTGTGCGGGAATTATTGGATACTGTTCGGCGCTCTGGAGACTTGCAGGCACTGGACGACCGTTATGATTACTTTTTTCGCCTGTATGGACGTGGCCAGCCGCCCTATACCGATATTCGCGTGAGGGCTGCGCTGGAATACCTGCGCTGGCAAAGAGAGGCGTTACGTCTCGACTTCGGCAAGGGCGAGAGCCGAAGATTACTTGATTTGTATGCATTGAATGAGGAAATGTTGGACGCCGCTGTGAGCAGTGTTTCCTTTACTCTGGAGGACCGATGGCAACTGTCCCTGGGTCAGATTCGAAATCTCTACTTACTTTTGTCCAAAGTGAATCCGCCGAACGAGATAAGAGGTTTGAAAGGAAACCTGGCCATGCAGTCGATGTCGGGGCAGGACATGGAATTGGATTCCACGCAGCGTCAGTTAGAAACTCTGAGAAAAAATGCGTTCAGGGTAGGCCGAACGGTATTGGATCACTATCTTGCATCGACACAGGTGGTGGAAGAGGGCAGTGAGCAGGCGGGGCATGTAATCGAGTTCAGAGCCCGGGCGATGCTTGAACTTGCCGATTGGCACCAGTGGAATGGCAATTATGCTAGCGCTGCTGAATACTATAGCGGCGTTGTAGAGATGCTTATCGCTGATAATAGAGTTGAACTTGTTCAGCAGTGGTTTAGTGCCCCGGTAGAGCTACCCGACAATGGCGCCTTCTGGCAGCCGTCTCTTAATCGCGATGGCGCGCAGCAAATTATAATGTCGGCAAACTACGATGTTTCCGCCCGGGGTCGGGTGCGCAATATTAACGCGCAGGCCCAACGGGAGGACGACGCAAAAAAAGTGTACCGATTTAAGCGGAAGCTTGCCGCGACGCGCTTTCGACCGCGCTTTGAAAATGGCCAGGCGGTTGCCACACCGACCTTTTCGCGGGAGTATGTGCTGTATAACTAGTCGTTCTCAATTAACAGCAGCGCGCCTTGAGCCTTAATTGTGTCACTTTCTACCTGCCAGTCGATGAGTTCTGCGCCATGAGCTTCTACGCAATGATCGGCCACGACAAAAAATGGTGCGCGCTGCGGGTCGGCGATAAGTATCCGTTTAACGCCCGCTTCAACCGCTCTGTCCACCAGCTTGCTGACCGGCTCGGCAAGCTCGTCCCAAAAACAAATGTCGGCAGCGATAAGCATGTCAAACTTCGCCAATTGACTGAGGCTGAGTTGCTCAAACTTTGATACCAATGGCGTGGTAGTTACACCATTCAACTGCGCAACTGCGTCGAGGTAGGGATAGACATTGGGATCGGCATCCACAGAAGTCACGTCTGCTTGTAGGTTTTGCGCGCACCAGATGCCAGAAATACCCCAACCGCAACCTACATCGATTACTGCATTACAGTGTTGCGGGGGATGCTGTTGTAGATAATTCATCAGCAGGCAACTGGACTTCCACAGCTTATTTCCGTGGATGGACGGGTGCACGTCCCGACGCTTGACCCGACGGATAGCTGGATGTGAACTGGTGGGCATAGTGATGCCAGCAAAGGCGTGTGCAATACGGGGTTTTTTTGCGCTCAATAGGTTTTCCTACGATTTCGGGTTTATCCAGATAGGAGAGGTCCAAGCCCTCTCCTGTATGAGCGGAGAATAAAACGGTTGAGTGCTTTCGTCCATACAACAATTGCCATAAACGTCGCCAAATGCGCCGTCGTCTTGTAGCTGCTCAGTTTTTTCAGCAGCCATGGCGGCGCAGTTTTTTGCGAACGGATTGACACCGGCAGCCTGACATTGACGTGTGCTCCAGCGACAACTCTGATTTTCCAGTACACGTACGTAATAGAATGCGCTCTGTTGGGCGCTGTACTGTGGGTCGCGCCAAACAGTGCAGAGATTTTTATAGCCGCTGCCGGTTACAGCACAGGTGTCACGGTCTACGCCTCCATTAGTATTAGCGGAGCCGGCTATATCAAAAATTTTCTCGTGTGTGTTGCCATGATCGTCCAGCCAGCCCTTGATGATTTGTAAGCGTTGCAGGTCGGTACCGGGGTGGTCTGCCAGCCCTGGATCTTTGGAGGCATTAACCAAAAAGACGGGTGATTGTGCTTTGGCTTCTAATTCCCCCCCCATGGCGACGCCTGCGGCGTAGGCCTTCTCGATCATTTGCGGATCTTCACAGAGGTTATCGTCCATTTCATCTGCGGCAAAAAAACGTACGATTGGACGCGTGCCACTGGTGGCGTAAGTCTCCTTATTGCGCATGCTTTGAAAAATAGAGTCTCTTGAATTCTCCTCCGCCCAAACTACGGCCAGGCCGCCAGGGTTATCCAGAAAATGGTCCTGCAAATTTCGGTAGCCTGAGTCGCGCCTGCCTAAATGCCCCAGGTAGTTGTCTTCCTCGGCGCCGCCCGGAGTTGCACTGTGTGTATCAGTGCTGCCGATGAAACCCATTTTAAAGGGATTGGTGCCGTTGTCGCTCTCCAGTTTAAGGCCGTCTTTAAGGACATTGCGCACCAGGTTGCGGCGCCCGAAGCCGTCGATTGAAACGGCCTCACCCACTTCGGAGCGCATTTCACCGTAGACGGTTCCCAGCATGGCAAGATTGTCCGATGGCGCTTGCTCAAAGGTGCAAAGCTCATCTTCAGTGGCAACACCACGTCCCAGCAGACGGTCGAAGCGACATTCGCTGGATGCTTTATGCTGCACCAATTCCACCAGTGGCTCGAAGAATAATCGTTCTTTGGCTTGCTCTTCGTTTAATGGATCCGGGAACATTAGTCCACGGCTCAAGTTTGAGTTGTGCGGGATGGACATGACATCGCAGCCGGCATCACCCTCAATGCACTCTTCACGCAGGCGTCGCCATAAATCCGGGAAGTTTTTTGATCCGGTGTCGTAGGTTGAAATGGCTTGCGCTGTCACTCTCTCATTGCGAAAAATGACATTTCTATGAAGGTTGGAGTAGTTGGGTGCGTCGGTGTATTCATAAGCCACAAATGTGGTGAAGCTGCACTCGCTGCTGCGATCATAGTGTTCCTCCGCTGCGTCCTGTATTCGCTTCCAGGCGGCTTTGTGTGCGGCGTCGCAGTCGTCCAAAGTGCACACAAAAGACTCTTCTTTTTGGGCACCGTCGCCAACAACACCAAGGTTTACCCAGTAGTTAGCAGCAAGAAGTTGTACCGGGAACAGCTCATTACGTGAGGCGATGCAGGCGGGAAACCAGTAAGCGAGTTTGGAGGAATCCTGGGTGCACAAATCAATAGGCCCCAAAAATTCCGCGTGGTCTGTGACGGCAGTGAAATCCAGTGGTCGTTGTATTTGTGCCTTAAGCACCTGATTGGCATCGGCGTCGGGTAGGGTGATTGGCTCCCCTTTGGCATAGCGATAGGCAGCCCATGGGTCGTTGCGCTGGCTGGACACATAGCTGTCGAACGAGTAGCTGGTGTGGACATGCAAGTCGCCAAACAAAGGCTGCTTAGTGGCGGAGAAATTGTCGCAGGGCTCGCGGGCTTCAGTGCGCTCAAAACGCAACTGTTGAGCGTTGCTCACACTGGGCGTGATTAAGCTTAGCGCGGCGAATACGGGTAAGAGAACTTTCAAAGGGAGTAATGTGGCTGGTGTCGATTTCATTGCACGATTCGCCTGAACATAGAGTTTATTTCGGAAGTTCGAAAATATTACCATAGCAATTTCTGTGCGCTGTTCAACTATCCGGTCCAGATGCTAAATCTATAGAAGGGCCACGATAGTATCGAGACAAGAAACGTGCGAGTGATAGTTAACGTCGATAGGAGTCAGTTTGTCGCCTCTGGCCAACACCAACGACGGGAAACTGTACACTTTTATATGGCGGCGCAGGGCAAAATTCTCCTGTAGAGCCGCTTGTGTGTCTGCGCTATGGAGATCTGAGGAAAAACGTTCCACGTTAAGTCCGAGCTCGGTCGCAAGTGCGATAAGTGTGCTGTCATCCGAGGGATTCATTGCCCGCAGGTAGTAGGCATGTTGAATGGCGTCAATTATAGGCTGTTCAGCATTCTGGTTTGCTGCGGCGAGGACCGCTCTGCAGGCGGGGTAGGTGGAGCGCCTGGGGGTGCAGTTGTGCCAGAAATCAAAATTGAACTCAGCGCCGGTCTGCTCGGCTACCTCTGACCAATAGCCCGCAATGATGCGGCGTTGCTCCGCGGGCATGGGCTCGTCAGAGTCGGGGGCTAGGCCTCCGACTACATTGACCACCGTGACTGAGCTTGGCAGTGCCACGCGCAGTTGATCCCATACCTCGCGAAAGCCCCAGCACCAACTGCACATGGGGTCGTGTACATGATACAAAATCGCCTGCGTATTCATGGCCAGAGCACCGCACTTACTGTTGATTGCTACCGTGCGAGTGTAGCAGCTTAGCTTCTCTACTCAAGCCCCTCTACTTCTTCAGCCTGTGGCCCCTTGTCGCTATCGGATACAACATAGCTGACACGTTGGCCATCGCGCAAGCTGCGACGTCCCTCGCCCAGTATAGAGCGAAAGTGTACAAAGATTTCTTCGCCATTATCGCGGGTGATAAAACCAAAACCCTTGGTGACGTTAAACCATTTTACTTCGCCTTCTTCACGCTTGGCGGAGCTGCTTGTTTTGGCAGGTTTGCGCTCTGGCTTACTAGCCGCCTTCTTGGCTGGCTTACTGGGGCGTGGCGCTGCCTTTTTGGGCTTGGAACCCGTGCTGGCAGGCTTGCTTGTTGTGGCAGCTGCAGGGGTGAACTTGATGGAAACCAGTAGTGATGTGACGATGGTGGCAGCGGAGAATGCGCCAAATAGAATCAGGTAAGGTGTGTTGCTTCCGTGAAAAAACCCTAGAAGGGCGGAAGCTATGGCCGCTACAACCAGGCTGATAATAAGCTTTCCGGTAAGACTCATTGTATTCCTCTCATTATTTTCTAAAGTAGGGGCCTGCTGGGGCCCATGTAAAAATGCCGCGCAAGTCTACCATTATTGAGCAATGGAGGAAGTGCTGACATCAAATTAGACGCTATATATTCGTGGATTTCGCGCTAGATTCTGGAAACTTCTTCGGCTAGCAGCCCTTTGCGCCCCTCAAATTATATACTGAGGAGCTTTCCCGCTACATCTCCCTGATTCGCTGTGCTTGATCCTGCAGTTTTTCCAGAGCCTGTTGCTGCGCCGTCACTTTTTCTCTTTCCTTTTCGACGACTGCTGCAGGGGCTTTATCAACGAAGGCGGGATTGGATAATTTACCCTGTATTCTGGCCAGGTCTTTTTCAATCTTCTCTGTTTCTTTGGCCAGTCTTGCCAGCTCGGCGTCTTTGTCGATAAGGTCTGCCATTGGAACCAGTATTTCGAGTTTACCTACCAGTGCAGTTGCACAAACCGGCGCTTCCTCGCCCTGCGCAAGCCATCTGGCATCGGACAGTTTGGCGAGTTTCTTGAGAAATACTTCGTTTTGCTCTAGTCGAGATTTATCTTCTGCATCGCCGTCTTTCAGGAAAACGGCCAGCTCTTTTCCGGGTGCAATATTCATTTCGCCACGAATGTTTCGAATGCCGATAATCACGTTCTTGAGCCATGTAGTATCCGCATTTGCGGCTGTGTCTATGAGTTGTTCCTGACACACCGGGTAGGGCTGAAGCATAATGGTAGGTCCCGATTTTCCTGCCAGAGGCCCCACTGTTTGCCAGATCTCTTCGGTAATATAAGGCATAAAAGGGTGCAGAAGACGCAAGCACTCTTCCAGTACGCGTATGAGAGTCTGGCGCGTGCCCCGTTTGGCTGCCTCCGAGGCGGATTCGTCCCACAGTACTGGTTTTGAAAGCTCCAGATACCAGTCGCAGTATTCGTTCCAGATGAACTCATAAAGAGCCTGGGAGGCGTGGTCGAAGCGATAGTTGGCAACAGCGTGCGCGACTTCGGTCTTGGTTTCCTGCAGCTTACTCATTATCCAGCGGTCGGCCAGTGTGAGGTCAACGTCATTCGCATCTGTCAGGCCACAGTCTTCATTCTCGCAGTTCATCAAGACGTAGCGAGCAGCATTCCAAATTTTGTTACAGAAGTTTTTGTAGCCCTCTATGCGCCCCAGATCAAACTTAATGTCGCGTCCGGTGGAGGCGAGGGAGTAGTAGGTGAAGCGCAGTGCATCCGTCCCGTAGGCGTCAATGCCATCCGGGAATTGCTTGCGAGTTGATTTCTCTGCTTTGGAGGCCAGGCGCGGCTGCATCATGCCACTGGTGCGCTTTGCGACAAGGTCTTCAAGGGCTATACCGTCAATCAGGTCGATAGGATCGATGACATTGCCTTTTGACTTGGACATCTTCTGGCCTTCAGCATCGCGTACCAATCCGTGCACATAAACGGTGTGGAAGGGAACCTCCTTGCGGAAATGCAGGGTCATCATAATCATTCTGGCGACCCAGAAAAATATGATGTCGAAGCCGGTCACCAGCACTGAACTGGGGTGGAAAATAGCGAGGTCTTCGCTTTCCTCGGGCCATCCCAGAGTGGAGAAAGTCCAAAGGGCAGAGGAGAACCAGGTGTCGAGAACGTCGTTGTCCTGCTTAAGCGTCACGGCGTCGGACAGTTTGTGTTCAGACCTGACCTCAGCCTCATTGTCGCCTACATAAATATTGCCTTCATCGTCATACCAGGCGGGGATGCGGTGCCCCCACCACAACTGACGGCTAATACACCAGTCCTGGATATCGCGCATCCAGGAAAAATAGGTGTTTTCCCACTGTTTGGGCACGAACTCAATGTCGCCATTTTCGACCGCTTCGATCGCGGGTTTGGCCAGGGTTTTGGCGTCCACATACCACTGCATGGTGAGGTAGGGTTCGATAACAACGCCTGAGCGGTCACCTCTGGGTACCTTCAATGTGTGGTCTTCTACTTTCTCCAGCAGGCCCAGTTTGTCCATGTCGCTGACAATTTGCTTGCGGGCATCGTCACGGTCCATGCCGCGGTAGGCCTCGGGCGCGTTGTTGTTGATGGCAGCATTGTCATCAAGAATATTTATAACAGGCAGATCGTGGCGCTTGCCCATATCGTAGTCGTTAAAGTCGTGAGCAGGCGTAATTTTGACGCAACCGGTACCAAATTCCATGTCGACATAGTCATCGGCGATGATGGGAATCTGGCGGCCGGTGAGGGGTAGCTCAATGGTTTGTCCTAGCAGGTGCTTGTAGCGCTCATCATCCGGGTGAACCGCCACAGCGGTGTCGCCCAACATGGTTTCCGGACGGGTAGTGGCCACGGTGAGATGTCCCTCGCCGTTGGATAGCGGATACTTAAAGTGCCACAAAAAGCCCTTTTCTTCTTCGGAGATAACTTCCAGGTCGGAGATGGCGGTGTGCAGGGCGGGGTCCCAGTTAACCAGGCGGTTGCCGCGATAAATGAGCCCCTCGCGATACAACTGAATGAATACAGTTTGTACGGCGTCTGACAAGCCATCGTCCATGGTGAAACGCTCACGCGACCAATCCATGGATGAACCCAGTCGCCGCAGTTGTCGAGTGATGGTTCCGCCAGACTCTTCCTTCCATTCCCAGACCTTTTCAAGAAACTTTTCACGGCCGAGTTCATGCCTGTTTGTGCCCTTGGCTTCAAGTTGTCGCTCAACCAACATTTGCGTGGCGATACCAGCGTGGTCCGTGCCCACCTGCCACAAGGTGTTAAACCCGGACATGCGGTGATAGCGAATAAGTGCATCCATCAAGGCTTCCTGAAAGCCGTGACCCATGTGCAGGCTGCCCGTGACGTTGGGCGGGGGGATCATGATGCTATAGGCCTGCTCGCCGCCCTGAGGTGCGAAGTAGCCCTTAGCTTCCCACTCCTCGTACCAGCGAGTTTCGATGTTAGCGGGTTGAAATGTCTTATCCATTACGTCTGTAGTCCGATTAATTCAGCGGTGTATTCTGCCAGTATGCCTCGACACAGTGAACAGGTGATGCAACTTCCTTTCGGGACTGTCGACAGCAGGGAGCTTGTGGTCCGACATTTCGGCGATAAGCCTACATGGAGAGCCTGCCCCTCTTTATGGGCATGTATTCACGGCGTGTCCTGAAAGGAAGTTGCATCACCTGTTTACGGCCAGGGATGATACGGGGGAGATTATACGACAATTCAAACCTTCAGGTCGTGTTTTTCCAGTTGATATCCACGCTCTTTATAGAACGCCCAGGATTTGCGCAAAGCGCCGAGGCTGGCGGGGTCCTGGGTGACCACTTCGGCCACGCGATTGAAGCGACTAAAAAATTTGGGAATCTCGAGGTTAAGGTTTATCAGCAGGTCATTGTGAGAACCGGGTGTCTGCCCCCAGCCAATTGCGATGTTGTGTGAGTGCTCTTCGCCCTCCAAAGCGTGGGGCAGGAAGCTACTGGGTCGAAAACTCCACAGCAGCTGATCGAGTTCCCTGGCTTGAGATTCATTGGGGGCATTGATGTAAATCTTATGACCCTGTTGGAATGCTTTGTCGGCGAGACGTGCAGCCACGTGCAGGCGTTGGCCCTGATCGCCAGTCTGCACCACATAAAAACCAACCCGGGTCACTGGATTACTTACCCACCCGGTCGCTTAGGTACTGGGTGAGTAGGGCTACTGGCCGGCCAGTGGCCCCTTTGGGTGCGCTGTTCCATGCGGTGCCCGCAATGTCCAGGTGAGCCCAGTTGTACTTTTTGGCAAAGCGCGATAAGAAACAAGCTGCGGTTATACTGCCGCCACCGGGACCGCCCAGATTTGATACATCGGCAAAATTGGTGTCGAGTTGGTTTTGGTAATCGTCCCACAGAGGCATATGCCAGGCGCGATCATGAGACGTGATGCCAGCATCCAGCAGTTGCTCCGCCAGTTCTTCCTTGTTTGAGTAGACCGCGGTGGCGTGCGCGCCAAGAGCAACCACACAGGCGCCTGTTAGCGTAGCGAGGTCGATAACGGCCTTGGGCTTGAAGCGCTCGGCGTAGGTCAGGGCGTCGCACAATACCAATCTACCCTCTGCATCGGTGTTGAGAATCTCAATGGTCTGTCCCGACATGCTGGTAACAACATCGCCGGGTTTGGTTGCGCCCCCACTGGGCATATTTTCTACTGCACCGACTATAGCAACCACATTGATTGGCAAGCCCATTCTGCTAATGGCATCCATCGTACCAAACACACCGGCAGCTCCACCCATGTCATATTTCATTTCGTCCATCTTGGCACCGGGTTTGAGCGAGATGCCGCCGGTGTCGAAGGTGACACCTTTACCTACCAGCACATAGGGCTGTTGATTGGCCTTGCCACCTTTGTAATTCATTACGATGAGGCGGGCCGGTTCGTCACTGCCCGCTGATACAGAGAGCAGTGCGCCCATTCCCAGGTCGGCCATCTTTTTCTCATCGAGAATTTGTGTGGTCAGCTTAGGGTTGCCCTTGGCAAGACTACGTGCCTGTTCCGCCAGATAACGAGGTGTGCAAATATTGGCGGGCAGGTTGGCCAGCTCCTTAGCAGTGTTCATGCCAGCACCCGTTGCGCTGCCAGTGTTTAGCGCTTTTTGTGCAGCACGGGTGGTAATGCCTGGGCCGTGGCTAACAACAAGTTTGGCAATTGCTGGTGCTTTCTTCGGCTTACTCAGGGTTCGAGTGTAGCGATATAGCGATGCGGTGATGGTGCGGGCAATGGCCTCGAGTAACCAGGAGGCATCGGTGTCAGCAATGTTCAGGCTGGCTGCCAACACAGTGGCGTCTTTGGCCTGGGTAGCGCTGACTGCCCTGTAAATACTGTTGATGAACTTGCGAGAGGCGTCTTTATCAAATTTCTTTGCATCGCCGCAACCGATTAACAAAATGCGTTTAGCTTTACCAGCTCCCGGTAGCAGCAGCGTCTGTCCTGTTTTGGCATAGAAATCACCCAATTTCATCGCGCTGGAAATGGCTCCGGCGGTGAGTTTGTCCAGTTGCTGTGCCACGTCAGATAATTTTTTCCCGATAAATAAAGGGGCGATGAGGCAGCCGGTGGTAAGGGAGGCAGGATCAGTGGTTTGCTGGGCTTTGAATACAATGCGGGTCATGTTGTTTTCCTTGACTGTAAATAATGGGGGCTAGTGTATGACTTTGCGCACCTAAACTGAACAAAATCACCTGGAAACTTTACGAGTGGATGGAAATGGTAGGGCTTGGACAGTACTTTTTGGTAACCAGCAGTCCTATTTGGCTTTTTTGACCTTCTCTTTTTTTGGCAGGAGGATGAGTTCAGTGCCAGATAAATAGTCGTGCCAGGTTCGGCCTTGGGCATCGATCAGGCACCACCAATAGCCGGCACCCAGGCAAAGGGCTGACAAAGCCGCGCCCAGAGCCCGAACAACAGCTTGATAAAATCGAATTTCTCCACCGGAGGAGTTCACAAGTTTGATGCGCCAGGCTTGCATAGACAGGGTCTGGCCGTTTTTGAGCCAAAAATAGCAAAAAAAAGCGACGACAGCTGATAGCTCTATTAGTCGCACCAGGTTTGCGTCCAGAATTGAAACCTGAGTTTCATCATAGGGCTCCATACCCAAGGCAGTGCGCAACCCCAATCCGATGGCAACGGCCACCATTATCAGTGGCAGCACCAGAAATGTGTCATATACGATAGCCGCCAGACGCCGTAATAGGCTGGGGCGTTCAGTTTGAGTGGTTTCGGTCATGGGTGGAGTTTAGCACTATGGGATTGCTGAGTTAATTATTTTACAAAAGTAGGAAGTGCAGAGTGGGTAAAAAATTCTTCGAACGAGCCTACTGGCCTACCTCCGTGACTTGATGAAGAATTTACTCTCCTACACACTCGTGGTTACGTGTGGCAAACCCTGGAGGTAGCTCTACCCTCATAGCTCTTCGTCGATGCACTCCGTAGTGGCGTTAACCGGATTACAGCGGGCGACAGTGTCGCCAGGAATTGTCACCTGATAGTCACTAAAACGGGGGTCTGGTATCGGGTAGTCTGTACTGACAAAATGAGCACCGGATTCAAGTGCAGCGTCACGTCGGGTGGTGTCGCCGGTACGGGCCTGCTCGGTATCTGCATCGGCTCGGGTTCGTACCATGTAGCCTTGGCTTACCAGATCCTGAATAGCAACAAAATCGCTGGGGTCATTGCGTTTAATGAACGCCGCCTCGGGCGTGCCGGGTTCTGAGTCAGTAAACATAGCTCTACCCGCAAGCGAAGGATGATCTGCTATATACCGATCTCTAATTGTACCGCCGTTGTCCAGTGCGAATATAATACGGCCTCGCACCTCGTCCAGAAGCGGCCATTCTTCTGCCAAAACTGCCTTCTCCAGGGACTCCCGCTCCCCGCGAACAAGGTCTGGCGTAATCAGCCTTGTCTCGGGAAAAACTGAGCGAATCTCTTCGTCTACCTGATCCAGCGCGACACTATCAAAGGGCTGTGGAACGGCAAAACCAAGATTCAGCGGGTCTTCAACTGCCTCGTCTTTGGCTTCTACCAGGACGGTGATCGGTAAGTGGTCACTATGGGCATCAGACCACGTCTTAACTTCTTCCAAGCAGGAGATGAAGGTATAGCAGCTGGTTTCATAATCAATTTCCTGGACATGCAATACTTTCAAGCCAGGTTCACTCAGTTCCGGGATACCGGACGCTGGTTCTTCCCCGACCAAAACCAGAGCCTGCCGATCCGCATAAAGACCACCTCTGGGATCATAGAAGATATCCAACTCGATCTGACGCACCCCCTGTGCTTCAAATTGCTCTGTTAAAGGTGCGTGGGAGTAGTCCAGAGTAGGGGCCAGCTCTGGGCGAAAGTCCGAAAGAATCTGGAACAAATCTTCGCGAAGGCGTTGATGGTAACTGTTATGTGTGCCCAGATACTGGATCTGATTCATTCTGACAAAACTCCGGGTGGAGGAATCGTTACCATCGTTGCAGGCTGACAGGGCAGTCAGCAGACATACAACTGTAGCCAGTTTTGCAAACCCCAGACTCACGAACAGCAGCTCATTGGCATATTTCATAGTAGTTAG
>JADGEN010000066.1 GCA_016744355.1 Halieaceae bacterium | reverse complement strand
CTACTGTATTGCCAACGGGTAAAACTTTACCGTCTCTACCGACGGTTCGATTGTCTGATAGTGCGACGTTGTAGACTTTTTCGTGAAGTTCACCAGCGTTATCTAACCAGCCCTTAATGATTTGTACGCGGTCCAGGTGAGCGCTGTCAGGGTCTTTGCTGGCAGCTACGATGAATTTAGGGGAGCTGTTTACCTGCGTAGCGTTTAGCTCGCCTCCCATGGGAACGCCTTTGGCGTAGCCAGCACCTGCAATATCCAATTCATTTAGGTCATCAGAATCGAAATTCCAGCCTCCAAATATACGTACTACGATGCGAGGGCCTGTGGTTGCGTAGGTTTCGCGGCGTTTCATTGCATCGTACAGTGCTTCTCTGGTGTTTTCTGTTGCCCAAACACCCGCATAGCCTGAAGCAAGGGAATCCTTCAGATACCAGTTAAACTTAAGGCCGTGCCCAAGCGTTCCTTTTATCCGCAGCGGTCCAGGTAATGCTCTTCCGTGCTTGCCGTAGTAGTTGTCATCGTCAGCAGTGCTTAGGCCTGTGTGTGAATCTGTAGAGCCGACTAAACCGAATTTAAATGGGTTGGTGCCCAATTCTTTTTCCAGTTTCAGACCTGCTTTTAAAGCAGAGCGAGCATACTCATGCTTGAGCATCCAGTTTTCTTTGAGCGCAACTGTGGCGAGGTTGCCTTTGTCCCAAGTGCCGAAGTCGGCAAACTCATCCGTAGCTGAAAGAATAGGGTGAGTTTCACCATCCCCTTTAATTTGTGTGACTTCGTATAATGGTTCCCAGCGCGCTCTCGCTTCGGCGTAGGCTGGAGTCAGCACCTTCCCTTTAAAGTCTTTGTCAGAAAACATAAGACCATTGGAAACATTACCGTTGTGGGCAATGGCAAAAACTGAGCCACCGGTGTTGTTTTCATAAGCCTCCAGCCAGGCCCATAAGTCTTCAGGGTCGTCACTATCCAGTGCTGAAAATGGCAGTACTTGATTGGCTTTTTCAGCACTGTCTTTGTAAATCACTACACGATGGAGGTTGCTTCCGCCTGGCATAGAGGTCCATTCATAGCCGATAAAGGCAGTGAACTCACCGGGGTTATTATGCTGGTCAGCTATGCTGGTAAATTCAGACCAAACTGAGCGTTTTACCTTTGGGTCTTTGACATGCTCGATGCCTTTGGCAATGTCCCCAAAAATAGCATTACCAACCTCCACGTATTTACCAGCGCGGTTCAGCTCATACCAATTTTTGTATTTAGGGTTCTTTAGTAGTTCTTTATCGCCCTCAAAGACCAGTTTGGCAACACCAAGGTTTTCGGAGTGATCTGATATAACGAGGAAATCCAGAGGGCGGCTGAGTTGTGCCTTCATTCGTCCACCTGGAGCAAAGACTGATTCTCCCTTGGCAAACCGGTAGGCTGAATCCGGGCCTACATTGTTATTGCCAAAAGGGTAGGAATCCATAGAGTTTCTGGTATGAAGATGTGTGTCCCCCCAATAAACCTGGCGTGGGATGGCTTTCCCGGTTCGTGGCAAAGAGTAGCCTTTATTTTGGGCTTGGCTGTCCATTGTTTTCTGCGAAGTCATCGCCTCAGCATGCAAGGCGTTTGAGTTGAGAAGTAGAGAGCTGATTGCTGCCAAGGTTAGGGTGAAGAATGCATTGTTGCGCATTGTTTGTCGTCCTTAGAGTCGTGATCACTTGAAGAAAAGACACTCAATCCGCGTGCGTCTATTATACTGGCATGCTAGCATGATAGAATGTTTAGATCAAAGCTGAGAAGGAAGGAGTAGGCTAATGAGTGATGTTCGAGGACAACTTGCAGTGATTACCGGGGCGGCATCGGGTATTGGTCTGGCGCTGGCCGTTGAGGCTTCGCGCAGGGGGATGAACCTGTTGCTCGCTGATTTCAACGATACGGCATTGCAGGCCGTTGTTTCCAGCTTGGCCCGGCCTGGCCAGCAGGTTCGGACTTGCCCGGTGGATGTATCCAATGAAGAAAATATGCAGTTGCTGGCCAAAATAGCCGAAGAAGAATTTGCAGAGGTTAATCTGCTATTCAACAATGCCGGTATCTGTCCGATGGGCATGACCTGGGATATGAAGGGTGATGATTGGCGACGAACCCTGGACGTGAATCTAATGGGTGTCGTCAATGGCATTAACGCATTTTTACCCATGATGATGAAACAAAAGGGACCCGCCAGGATTGTTAATACGGGATCGATTGCCGGACTATCCAGTAATCCAGGCGGTATTATCTATGGTGTATCAAAGCACGCTGTAGTCGCTTTGTCAGAGGGCCTTTATATGGATCTGCAGGCTGCTCAATCTACAGTTGCTGTTTCGGTGGTCTGCCCCGGCTTTGTAAACACAAACCTTGGAATCAGCTCTGCTGATAAAGGCGATATTCCCGAAAGCGTTCAGCAGGGTAGGGAGGCGCTTAAGAAGACCTTGGCGCAAGGCTTGTCCCCTGAAGAGCTGGCTGAACGAGTATTCAGCGCGATTGGTGATCAGCAGTTCTGGATATTCCCGCAACCTGAGGCGCTGGGTGGTTTCGATTTACGGGTGCGCAGTATTCAAGGCCGTACGGCACCGGAATATATTCCCTTGCTGGATGCGCAATGATGGAGAAAACGAATCCGGTAGCGCAGTGGGATTACACGACAGACCTATTGATTATCGGTTCTGGTGCAGGGGGTCTGACGTCGGCCATTATAGCCAAGGACCTGGGTGCAGATGTTCTGGTTATTGATAAAAGCGATCTCTATGGCGGCACGACTGCCATGTCCGGTGGCAATGTTTGGATACCGTGCAACCCGCAGATGGAGGCCTTGGGTTATTCCGATACACAGCAAGAGGCTATGACCTATTTAAAACACACAGTGGGAAAAGATGTACCAGAGGATAAACTCCGTTGTTACCTGCAAAGCGGCCCAGCGCTAATTCGTTACCTTCAAAAAACCACTCCGATACAATTTGCAGCTGGACCGTTACCGGACTACTACTCAAGTCTGCCTGGAGGAAAAGCCAGGTATCGCGCGCTCGATCCCGTACCGATTAGCGCTCGAGCGTTAGGCGATCTAATACAAAAACTACGCCCTCCACACCCATTGACGATTGTCGCTGGTGTATCGTTTACGACCGCGGAAATCGCCACAGTACTAACCAGAGGGAAAGGCTGGTTAATGACCGTAGGTCTATTGGCAGCGCGACAATTTCTGGATTTTCCCTGGCGTTTAAAATCTAAACTGCCAAGAAGGCTGACCCTGGGGAGTGCACTTATTGCTCGATGCTTGTTGGCGGTTAAAAAACGCAGTATTCCTATTCGGCTCGAAACGTCATTGAGTTCACTGCTATCGCAAGACGGTCGCGTGGTTGGAATAACGGCCGTCTGCAAAGGCAAGCCAATTCGTATTCAGGCACGCCAGGGAGTTGTTATCGCCGCCGGTGGTTTTAGTCACAATGCTGCCATGCGGACTGAGTTTTTGCCGCGTTCACCTGACACCCGGTGGAGCGTGACCCCAACCGAAGATACCGGTGACGGTATTCAGGCGGGGCGAGCACTGGGGGCGGATATTAGCTTGATGGAGGAGGCGTGGTGGAGCCCTGCTTTCCAATTGCCCGTATCGAAACTGGCATGTGCCATGTTTATGGATCGCTCCTTTCCCGGTAGCCTGATTGTCAATAAGCAGGGAGAACGTTTTGTAAATGAAGCGGCAAATTACGACGAAGTAGGGAGAGCGATTGCGAATGCAGGTTCAATCGCAAACCCAGGTTACTATATTTTTGACAGCCGCTACCGACGGCGTTATTTGGCCGGGCCATTACTACCAATGCCTTCTTTTATGGATTTATTTCTGAATAAAGACAGAAAACAATTGATGCTCAAGGCGAGCAGCCTGGCTGGCCTGGCCACAAAATTAGGTCTCCCTGCCAGGGCTTTAGAAGATACCGTTAGTCGGTATAATCAGTTTTCAGAAAAAGGCCTCGATCTGGATTTTCACCGCGGAGAAGACGCCTACGAGCGCCATTACAGTGATCCCGCAGTGGGGCCCAATAGTACACTCGCTCCCCTGACTTCACCGCCTTACTATGCCATGCCAATTTACCCGGGGGATATCGGTACCCGGGGCGGTCTGGTAACAGATAGAGATGCCAGGGTATTAATGCCTGATGGCGTACCCATTCCCGGCTTGTTTGCGGTTGGCAACAGTTCCGCCTCGGTGATGGGTCGAAGCTATCCGGGCGGCGGAGCTACCATAGGTCCTGCGATGGTTTTTGGCGCCAGAGCGGCCATGAGCGCGACGGGTAAATCTTTGCCGGGTTTCGATTAGTCCTGCTGATTAAAGATTTTTTAAAATTCAGATTGTGATTGTTTATTATCGTAGGTAACAAGACTGGCTACTAACATGTTACACTACGCCCATTAAAATAACGGAGTAAGCGCATGGTCGCCGAGGTTAAGTTCAGTGCATTGTCCGGCAAAACCGGTGTTATCTGCGATCAGATTGAGCGCAGACTCGCCAGTGGTCATTATAGTTTTGGCGAAGAAATCTACACTCAGGACCTGGTCAAAGAGTTCGGCGCCAGCCGAGCACCGGTTACTGCTGCGCTGAACTTTCTTCGTGCCAGCGGTTATCTCATCATAACACCACAGGTCGGCTGTCGGGTTATCTCTCCAACCGTATCTGATATTCAGGATTTTTTCGCCGTCTATGGCCGGGTCGAAGGTACGATGGCGGGGTTCGCCGCCTTGCGACACCATGGAGGCGAGCTTGCACGGTTGAGCGACATCCAGAATCAAATTGAACGAAATACCCCGAGAAAAGGCGAAAAAATCAGTCACAACTTCGTCAATCTTGTGGCCGATTTTCATGCTCTTATTCACAGTATGGGTCACTCTGAAATGGAGGCGCGGCGGGCTGACAGTTACTGGCGCATGTCAGAGTTCTACTTGTTCAATGGCACGCGTATGCGTCCCAGTGGAGAAATTTCCCTGGCTGTGTCTGACCAACAGCGCGCTGCCATCGTCAATGCTATCGCAGTGCGAGACGAGAGCTTAGCTCGCACCCTGATGGAAGAGCATATGCTGGGTAAGCCCGCAAGGGTGGGCGCGCGCGGGGCAGACAGCCCCTAATCCGCGCAAAGACTTCTTCTGCGAACACAGTCATCGTTTCGCAGCTAATTACTACTGCACATAAATCAGGGCCTAGGCCCTGATTTTTTTTGCAAAAACGTTGTTCATCTCTAACTAGCATGCTAGTCTATTAGCATAACTTGATAGAGCGGGTACCAATCTGATGGGCATGGCAGAAAGCAAGGGTAGTGTGACGTCGACTCAAATACAGCAGTTGATGGATGCGGCAAAAGCAATGAAGCCGCAACTGAGAGCGCGCGCGGCGCAGGCGGAAGCCGATCGCGCAATACCACAGGAAACTATTGAAGAGTTCCGCCAGGCGGGTTTCCTGAAAATTCTCCAGCCAAAAAAATACGGAGGCTACGAATTGCCGCCTCAGGTTTTGATGGATGTGATCTATGAGGTGGCGTCAGCTTGCGGCTCCAGCGGCTGGACTCTTGCTGTTCTCGGTCTTCATCAATGGGAAGTTCAGCTTCTTCCCGATGAGGCGATGGACACTATCTGGGGCGAAGATCCGGAAGTTTTACTGTCTTCAGCGTATGCACCTACCTGCGAGGTTCAGCCGGTAGAGGGTGGATATCTGTTGACTGGAAAATGGCCCTACTCTAGTGGCTGTGATCATGCGCAATGGGCAATCGTCGGCGGACTTCGACCCCCCGCAAATCCCGGGGAGCCACCGGTACACTGTGGTTTCTTCGTACCTCGCACCGAGTACCAGATTCTGGACGAATGGAAAACCATGGGCTTGGCTGGTACAGGCAGTAATACGCTACAGATGGAACAAGTATTCGTTCCTGAACATATGCACCATCCCATTTTCAGCGCCGCACCTACACCACCTGAGCATGTTAGTCCCATCTATAAGATTCCATTTGGTTTGGTGTTTGTTGATGCACTGTCATCGACTGTTCATGGCATTGCCCAGGGGGTTTTAGATCAGTCTGTAGAGCGTAATCAGGCTCGACTGGGAGCCATGGATAATTCCAAGTACGCAGATAATCCCGATGTACACCGTTATATCGCTGAAACCGAATTTGTAATCAGGTCGGCCCGCAGCCTGCGTCGCGAAAATCAGCAAGCTGCTTATGATGCCGCTTGTGAAGGGCGTGAACTATCTGAAACATATCGAGCGCGACACTTGTGGGAGTCGGGAAAAAGTGTCCACGCCTGCGCTGAGGCGATAGGGCGGCTCTACTCAGTCAGCGGCGCTCATACCATCTTTGAAGGCGACTCATTGCAGCGTGCCTTCCGGGATTGCCAGGCCGGAGTGACGCATATGGCGTTCAATTTCAACCTGCACGGCAGAAACTATGGGGGGATGCTGATGGGCCACCCCAACACTCTGACATTCATATAGTAACGGTATTTTTGCCCTGACCGGTGGTGTGTTCACTGGCGGGAATCGAATTCAAGAAAGGAGATATTTATGAAAGTACTTTCATTCCAGCAATTACCCTACCGGCACCTGCCGGATGACTTTGCACAGAAATATAACTCGGTGGTAACGACGCCGTATCACGAGCTGGTAGATCCGGCATTGATGCATCAGGATCATGTCGACTTCCTGGACGAAATGCTGCATGCAGCTCGTTGCGGATTTGACGGCATCGGTTTGACCGAGCACAGTCAGGCTTCTTACGACATACTGCCCAACCCAAACTTGCAGCTCGCTGCACTTGCCTACGCTACCCAATCTGAGGGCTTGGATACAGCTCTGGCCTGCTTGGGCCGGTCACTGGGTAAGTCCAAGGAGCCTCTGCGTATTGCTGAAGAATATGCAGTCATTGACCAGGTTAGTGGCGGTAGATTGATTGCCGGCTATCCTATATCGCTGAGCTATGATGCGAACCAGAACCAGGGTATTCCCCCGATTGAGACTCGCACCCGTTTCGCAGAAAATATTGAGCTGATCGACAAGGCATACCACACCAAAGAGCCATTTCAGTGGAACGGGAAGTACAACAAACACCCGCATGTCAACCTCTGGCCACGGCCTATACAACCCAAGTTACCGGTATGGGCGCCCGCTGTGGGCAACCCCAATACGCTTGCCGGTATTCTCGATCGTGACCAGGTCTTTTTGTACCTGAGCTGGTTCGGACCGAAATTGACCGGGCGAGTATTTGAGCGCTACTGGGAAATTGCCGAGGAGCGAGGTCGTGATGTTAATCCTCATCGTCTGGCTTTCCTGCAGTGTGTCGCTGTCGGGGAAACTGATGAAGAAGCTCATCGTGAATACGGTCCTCATGTGAAACATTCCTTTAACACCGGCCTGGGCTGTATCCCACTTGAAAGTATGGGAATCCCCGGCTACATGGATATCAAGGGTGTGGAGTTTATTACTAAAGATCCCGGCGACTTCGGGGTTATGCCAAAGATGAGAAATATCTCCTACTCAGAAATTGTCGATGCGCAGTGCTGCATTGTCGGCAGCGTGGAAACTGTCACCGAACAACTCATAGAGCTGGTCAAGACGCATCGTATCGGCAACCTGGCCCTGATGGTGCAGCATGGCTCCATGCCTCCGGAGTTGACCAAGAAAAATATCTCCCTGCTCGCTGAGAAAGTTATGCCCGCTGTTAAGGCGGCATTTTCCGACCAGGGTTGGGACAAATGGGATCACAGCTGGTGGCCCACGGGAATGAGTGGAGCAAATAAAAATGACTAATACATCAACGATTAAAGGCCCCTCCAGGGAAGAAATAATCCCCCTGTGGAATGGCGAAATAAATATGCGCGTGCGTATTGCCGGCAGCGGCCCCGCTATGGTTTATTTTCATCCGGCGGGCGGCCTCTACTGGGATGAATTTCTTGACCAGATGGCGCAACACTTCACTGTATACGCGCCCGAGTTACCCGGTACTACGCCCGGCGATCCCTACATTATCTACAAGGTAGATAGCTACACCGACTTACTGCTGATGTATGAAGAGGTGATTCGGAAGCTGGACCTGGAGGATATTGTTGCTGTGGGGCAATCCATGGGCGGAATGGTCGCGCTCGATCTGGCTGCCAACTATACCACCCTGTTCAGTCGTGTCGTAGCGCTTGCGCCCACTGGCCTATGGCGGGAAGACGCCCCGGTGGGAATTGCAGACCTCTATGCAACACCTCCCGAGAAAGTTCCGGCTTTCCTGTTTCAGGATCCGTCAATTCCGGCAGCACAAGCCATGTTTTCGCTGCCCGATGATCCGGAAGATATACCCATGCACGTGGCACAACATGTATGGAACCTGGGTTGCGCTGGAAAGTTCCTGTGGCCGATACCGGACCATGGATTGGTCCAGCGACTGCACCGAATTTGCGCCCCAACTCTCATTATGTGGGGAGAGCAAGACCAGCTGGTATCCAGTGTATACGCGCAGGAATTCGCCAACGGCATAGAGGATTGCTCTGTATCAATACTGAGCGACTGCGGGCATATCCTGCAGATGGAAAAGCTCGATGAAACTGTTGAACAGGTTCGCAGTTTTCTTGACTGATGCGCTGACACCATTGGAGAACCACTATGTCTGAAGCTAACTTTGATCCACTCGAACTTCGAAACGCGCTCGGTACCTTTACTACCGGCGTGACGGTGATTACAGCCCGGGGAAGTCACGGTAACCCTGTGGGGGTGACGGCAAACAGTTTTAATTCTGTTTCCCTGGATCCGCCACTGGTTCTGTGGAGCCTGGCAAAAAATTCAGGTAGTTTGCCTGTGTTCGAAGAGGCTGAGTACTTTGCTGTTCACATTCTGTCAAATGAGCAGCAGGAAATCTCTAACCGATTTGCCGGCCGCGGAGCGGATAAATTCAAAGACCTGGATGTACCAAACGGTCTCGGCAATACGCCTCTGCTGGCGGACTGCTGCGCACGCATGCAGTGCAAGACCGCTTACCGGTACGAAGGTGGTGATCACGTTATTTTCGTGGGCGAAGTCATCGACCTGGTTCACAGCGATGCCACCCCTTTAGCTTTCCAGGCGGGAAAATACGCGCTGGCCAGTCGCAAAGTGGATGAAACACCGCTACTGAGTTCACAGAATGATCAAAACTCTGCATTCAGTGAAGACTACCTGGGCTACCTATTGTGGCGGGCCTACTTCCAGTTCCACACAATGGCCCGTAAACAGGCAGCCATTGCAGCCTATAGTGATCTTGAGTTTCTGGTTCTGGTTACGCTGTTTCACAGCAGTGAACGAAGCGGCAATGACCTCAGCGCCGCTATGTCCTATGAAGGCAGCGTTCAGGATACCAGCAGTGCGATCAAAAATCTGATCACCCAGGGTCTGGTTAAATCACTGGGAACCAGTTCGAAACAAAAGTTCTCCCTTACCGAGGAGGGTCGGGAGAAGACATTGAGCATACTGGCGGCGGCTAAATCTACCGAGTCAGAATTTCTTAATAAACTGGGCATGTGGGAAAGCGTGGCCCTCAAAAATCTGCTGAAACAGTTCATTACCGAAACGGACCCCGGCTTGCCTCATCTTTGGGAAAACTCCCACGACACCCACTAACATAATAAGGAAAAATACTATGTATTCAGACAGTTCTCGACCCTATTACGCTGTTCTTACCGCGCTCGCTATCGCAACAAACCTTCCGGCAGTGGCACTGGCCCAGTCCGGAATGGTGCTGGAGGAAACGCTGGTTACAGCGCAGAAGCGCACCGAATCCATGCAGGAAACACCGGTGTCCATGCAGGCCTACAGCGGCGCAGAATTGGAAGCGCGTTCAGCGGGAGATCTGTCGAACATTGCGGACTTTACGCCCAATCTGGAATTTGACACGACCTCCCCCATCAGCGGCAGTAGTAATGCGGCAGTCGTGTTTATTCGCGGTATTGGCCAGACAGACTTCGTACTGACTTCAGATCCGGGTGTGGGTATTTATCTGGACGGCGTTTACATTTCCCGAGCCATGGGTGGCGTACTCGATCTGCTGGATATTGAGCAGGTGGAAGTGTTGCGCGGACCCCAGGGCACACTGTTTGGGAAAGAATACAGTAGGGGGCGCTCTTAATGTCACTACCAAAAGACCGGGGCCGGATTTTGAATTGGAAGCTTCGGTGACTGGTGGCAATTACGATCGACTGGACGGCATGCTCGGCATTAATGTACCCATTACCGAAGACACTCTATTTCTGCGTGCCAGCTTGGCTACCCGCAGCCGGGATGGATTCGGTGACCGCCTGCTGACCGGGGAGACTATGGGAGATGTTAACAGCGATACCTTGCGCGCTTCTCTACTGTGGCTTCCAACAGAAGATATCGAACTGACCTGGGCGTTTGACATGACAGACGCTGATGAGGACATGCCCACTACTTCGCTGTTGGTAGCAGACCCCAGTGTAGGTGGTCTCAATAACCTGTCCGGTCTTTACAATCTCTATGCCACGCTCGGTTGGGTCGACGGTCCACTGTACAATGACTCCTGGCTGACCGGTGACGAGTTCAAATCCAACGGCACCGCACCGGTAGGATCAAAAACCGATGTTAAGGGAACCTCTCTTACCGCGCAGTGGAATCTGGATAGTTTTTCCATCAAGTCAATCACCGCCTACCGGGAGACTGATACCTCCTTTGGCCGCGACACAGATCACTCTCCCATCACCATCCTCCATACTGCCAACACAATGGCTTTGGAGCAGTTCAGCCAGGAATTCAATTTTACCGGTACTGCTTTCAATGACAGGCTGGACTGGTTATTTGGCCTTTACTATTTTAACGAGAAAGGTGAGGACCTGGTTAGAGTTGCCATACTGCCTGAGGTAACAGCTTTCGAGGGTGGCTTGCCTCTACCCGATGAGTTCTCAGTGCATGGCGACATCGATATCGACAACACAAGTCTGGCAGGGTTTTTCCACGGTACATACGCCATTACTGATCGCCTCAGTACGACCTTTGGCCTGCGCTATACCGATGAGGAGAAAAAGACCAGTCTGGATATCTATTACCCGACCTCTGGTTTTCCACTGCTGCAAAATCAGAACGCGAATCAGGATTTCGACGACTGGACACCGCGCATTGGTCTTGAGTATGTATTTACCGATGAAATATTTGGCTACATTTCCTACTCTGAAGGCTTCAAAAGTGGTGGTGTCGTCAGCCGCTACACCCAGCCACGGGTCGACCCACTTGTGTTTGATCCGGAGGAGGTTACTAACTACGAAATCGGTATGAAAAGTCAGTGGTTCGATCAGCGCCTTCGTCTGAATGTCGCCGCCTTCTATATGGACTACACCGACATTCAGGTTACTGTTTTTAACGGTGTTGTGCCTGAAACACGCAATGCGGCAGAAGGCGAAATTTCGGGTGCCGAAATTGAGCTTACCGGCATTCTTGCTGAAGGTCTGATTCTTACCGGTGCGCTGGGATATATGGACGCTGAGTATACCAACCTGGATGACCCGGGCGATGGCGGAGCGTTGGAAATAACGCTGGACCACAAATTCGTCAACACGCCCGAACTCACTGCAAACCTTTCCCTGGAGTATCGGTTCGATCTGGAAAACATCGGTGAGCTGTCCATGATGGTGGACTACGCCTACCGGGATGAGGTGGCCAATGATGCCGCTAACACGCCGGAATTGATGGGGGAGAGCACAGACTTATTTAATGCGCGCATCTCACTGCTCTCTTCAGACCAGCACTGGGAAGTGGCGATGTTCGGGCGCAATCTCACCGACGAGGTCTACTTGACCAGCGGTGTCTCTACCACTTCCTTCGGCATCGTCGAGGGCGTTTATGGCCGGCCGCAAGAATACGGCATGACGGTTAAATACATTTACTAATACTGCGGGGAAACTACAGTGAGCAAGACAAAAAAACTGATTACAGTCGACGATATCGTCGGCGCCTGGGCGATCGTACCCACACCGGCAAAACCCGACGCGAGTGACTGGCGAGCCGAGGATACGGTCGACCTGGATGAGACGGCCCGTGTTGTTGAAGCGCTTATTAAGAGCGGGGTCAATGGTCTACTGACGCTCGGTACTCTGGGTGAGTGTGCCACCCTGACCTGGGAAGAAAAGCGCGACTATATGGAAGTGGTGATCAACACAGCCGCTGGCCGTGTACCGGTATTCGTTGGTACCACTGCCCTTAGCACACGCGAAACTATTCGCCAGACCCGTGTCGCCTCTGACATGGGTGCAGACGGCACCATGCTAGGAGTGCCTATGTGGTGCGCACCCAGCGTGGAGACCGCAGTACAGTACTACCGCGATGTGGCTGAGGCCTGCCCGGATATGGGCATCTGTGTTTACGATAACAAGGAAGCGTTTAAATTCGATTTCCCTACTGCGTTTTGGGCCCAGGTTGCAGACATTCCACAGGTTGTTACCTCGAAGTATTCGAGCATGGACCGGTTGATGCGCGATATGGCCGCTTCCCGCAAGCAGATTCGCTTCTTGCCCATCGACATGGCGTACTACAGTGCTGCCCGTATTGATCCGGATTTCTGCAAGGCGTTCTGGACCAGTGGCGCGGTGTGCGGTCCTGCACCTGCAATTGAACTACGTGAGCGTATCGCCAAAGCTAAAGAAACGGGCGATTGGTCTCAGGCCGGCGCTCTTACCGGCGAAATTGGACGGTCATTCGCTACGTTGTTCCCCAACGACAGTTTCAAAGATTTCTCCATGTATAACATCAGTCTTGAAAAGGCCCGCATGGACGCTGCGGGGTGGATGAAAGCCGGGCCGGTCAGGCCTCCCTATCACATCACCCCGGAACCCTATCTTGAGGGCGCTCGTCAATCGGGCCAGGCCTGGGCAGAACTTCATCGCAAGTATTCAGGAGAGTAGACACCATGAGCATGTTTTCTATCGAACGAGCACTGTGGGAAATAGCGGGCAGCCGCGAATTGGCCGGCCAGTTTCTACAGGACCCCGACAGTCTGCTGGGATCCTACCAGCTTAGCGACGAAGAGCAGGCACTGATCAAGTCAAAAGATGTGCTTGCTATGGCTGACCAGCAGGTTAGCTCGATGTTGCTGATGCTGTTCTGGATGGCTGTTTCCGGGGGCGATCAGTCTCTGCCGGAATATATGCAACGCATGAATACCCCGCGCCAGGGATAACAATTTTTTAACAGGAGATAGATTATGGCTGAGATAGTTGGCGGATTTTTACTGCCCCACGACCCGTTGATTGCATCTGCACCCGATGCGCCTTCACCGGAGCAGAAAAAAGCAGTCATGGACGCATTTGCTACCGTGTCCCGGCGTATTGCAGAACTGAAAGTAGACACGGTTATCGTTGTCGGTGACGACCACTACACGGTGTTTGGCCCCCACTGTATCCCCAGGGCATTGATTGCCATCGGTGATATCGAGGGCCCCGCGGAACCATGGCTGGGGTTGCCTCGACTCCCCTTTCAGAATAATCAGGCCCTTGCGCAGCACATCATGCAACACGGCTTTGACAACGGTGTGGACTGGGCTATTGCCAAGGACATCACCCTTGACCACTCAACCTCGATTCCCATCCACTACACCCTGTCTCAGGACAGCGATGTAAAGACTATTCCGGTCTACATCAACAGTGGTGTTGAGCCGGTGATCTCTAATCGTCGCAGCTACCAGATTGGTGAGAATATGCGCGATGCGATCAACAGTTGGCAGGGAAATGAGCGCGTTGCCATCTTCGGTACCGGTGGCCTCAGCCACTGGGTGGGGATGCCCCAAATGGGCGCCGTCAATATTGAATGGGACAAGACAGTACTGGAGGCAATACGTGTCGGTGATGTTGAGCAGTTGATTGCCATGACCGATTCCGATGTTCTGGAGCAGTCTGGAAACGGTGCTCTCGAGATCAAGAACTGGATCACTGCACTGGGCTTTATGGGTGATTGCCGTGGAGAAATAATCGAGTATCAAGCGGTTCACGAGTGGGTGTGCGGTTGCGGCTTCGTAGAACTGGCAGTTGCCTGAATCAAGCGGGAGAGAGTTTGTGAACGAGCTGGATTTCTATTTCGATATTTACAGTCCCTATTCATATCTGGGTTTTCATCGGTTGCTGCAGATCGCGGAAGACAAGCAGTACCGGATCAATTTTCACCCGGTTGACCTGAAGCAATTGAAGATTGCCGCGGGTAATACCGGGCCAGCGAATATTGAGATACCACCCAAGATAAAATACCTGATTGTAGATTTGAAGCGCTGGGCGAAACGTTACGAACTGCCATTTGGCAGTATTCCCAAGGCTAAAAACTACGCACGTATTAACTCTGGCGTTTTCTATGCAATGCAGAAGGACATGACGGTGGACTATATCAAGGCCGCCTATGCCCTTGTGTGGGGGCGTGGTGGCAACGCCGATGACGATACTGAGCTGCAGGCGATCGCCACATCTCTGGGATGGGATGCCCCTGAATTCATGGCTTATATAGCTTCGCCGGAGGCCGCGAATTTATTTGGTAAATCGATAGAAAACGCTATAAATAGAGGTGTATTTGGTGCGCCGACTGTAATGATAGAAGAGGACATGTGGTGGGGAAATGACCGTCTGGATTTTCTGGAGGAAGCCTTGTAGGTCCAGGCGGACCTGCAGCGACGATGATGAAACATACGGTGAAGCTGGCCGCAACCGGGGAGGAATTTTTCTGCAGGGAGGATCAGAATTTGCTGCAGGGTATGCAAAGTTTTCAGATGGGGCTGCCAATGCTGAAACTGATACCGGTAGGCTGCCGCGGTGGTGGTTGTGGTATTTGCCGAATCAAAATTACAACGGGAATATACGAGGCTAAGAAAATGAGCCGCAAGCATATCCCCGAGGAAGATCAGGCCCGTGGCATTGTCCTGGCCTGCAGAGTATATCCGCGAAGTGACCTCCTTATTGAGGTGTTGTCTCTGTCGCATTAAAAAAACCAGTTTGTAATTTCGGAGTAATAACATGAGAAAAGGCGTGATGCGTCCTGGGCATGTGCAAATCAGGGTATTGGATATGGACGAAGCGGTAGTACATTACCGCGACCGACTGGGGTTGATAGAGGTAAATCGGGACAGCCTGGGTCGGGTTTATCTGAAGGGCTGGACCGAAATTGATGCTTTCTCTGTGGTGCTGCGTGAAGCGGACGAACCCGGCATGGATTTTATGGGTTTCAAGGTTTTGAGCCCCGATGTGTTGGCGTGTTTGTATCAGGAACTGGTGGACTATGGTTGCCAGGTAGAAACGATTCCCGCTGGTGAACTGGATGGTTGCGGTGAACGGGTTCGATTTGACTCTCCCACTGGGCACTATTTTGAAATTTATGCCGAGAAGGAGCAGACAGGAAAGTGGGGCGTAGAAGAAAAAAACCCTGATGCCTGGCCGGAGGACCTGAAGGGGATGCGCGCCACCCGCTTCGATCACTGCCTGTTATACGGCGATGATGTTGACGGCACTGTTGACCTACTGGAAACGGTGTTGGGGTTTCAGTTGGCGGAACAGGTTGTAGACAAGGAGACGGGTCAGCGGGCCGCCGCTTTCCTGTCAATATCGACCAAGGCTCATGATGTTGCTTTTGTTCGCCATCCTGAAAAAGGTAAGTTTCATCATGCATCGTTCTACCTCAATTCCTGGGAGGATGTGTTGCGCGCCGCGGACCTGATTTCGATGCATGATATTCCGCTGGATATGGGGCCAACCCGTCATGGCCTGACTCACGGTCAGACGATTTACTTTTTTGATCCCTCGGGCAATCGCTCGGAAGTATTTTCTGGCGGTGACTATACCTACCCCGACCACCCGGTTGTTACATGGGATGCGGATATGTTGGGCAAAGCCATTTTCTATCACGCCCGAGAGTTGAACGACACTTTCCTCGCCGTAGTGACCTGAATGAAAAACGTTAAGCACTTTATCAATGGCGAGTATTGCGAATCGAATGGCGCCGGTACTTTCGAAAACATCAACCCCTGTACGGGCGATGTTATTAGTACAGTGCATGAGGGCAGCCGGGGTGATGTGGATGCTGCGGTGCAGGCAGCTCAAGCTGCATTGGATGGTCCATGGGGAAAAATGTCCGAAGACCAGCGAGGTAAAATCTTGCACGCGGTCGCCGATGGCATCGACCGACGGTTTGATGAGTTCCTGGCAGCGGAGTGTGCCGATACCGGTAAGCCCTATAATATTGCCAGCCACATAGATATTCCGCGGGGCGCGGCGAATTTTCGTGTATTTGCAGACGCGGTGAAAAATTTTTCCACCGAAGCTTTCCAGATGGCGACGCCAGATGGTAACGGCGCATTCAATATCGCTGTACGCAAACCCAAGGGTGTGATCGCAGTCATTAGTCCCTGGAACCTGCCGCTTCTATTGATGACCTGGAAAGTGGGGCCGGCACTGGCGTGTGGTAATACGGTGGTGGTTAAACCCTCGGAGGAAACACCGACAACCACATCCCTGCTGGGTGAGGTAATGAATGAGGCCGGTGTTCCCGCAGGTGTGTTCAACGTGGTTAATGGTTTTGGGCCAGATTCAGCCGGTGCGTTCCTGACAGAGCATAGCGGGGTGGATGCCATTACTTTTACCGGGGAAACCCGTACCGGCGAATTCATTGCCCAGGTCGCTGCCAGGGGACTGCGCGATATCTCCATGGAGTGCGGTGGCAAGAACCCTGCCATAGTCTTTGCCGA
>JADGEN010000065.1 GCA_016744355.1 Halieaceae bacterium | reverse complement strand
GGATAGCCTTGTTCAGTACTGTACCAGTTGAGCTCTGCCTGAACCCGGCCGTCGGTAAAGCCGGTCGCTTCTTTGAGCAGTAGTGCTGCGTTTTCAAATACATCTTCGCTGTCGAAATTCAGGCCCAGCCCCATGTCCAGATAGTCCTTGTTGGTGGTCATAAAATATAGATCGATACCGACCCGGGCTACCAGACGGGAGATGTCACGCTTGGCGATAAAGCGTACTTCGTCAACGAAGTCATCGCTGATATAGCCGACATCCAACATGTAGTCTTCCAGCATGGTTGTCCAGCCCTCGGCGTGTTCATTGGCGCTGAATATTCGACGAATAAAGGCAGGATGCTGGGCAGCGGTGGCTAGCTGCAGGTGGTGGCCGGGAATGCCCTCATGAATCATCATCACGGGGATGCCCAGGGAAGTGTGCTCTGCGAGTTGGTCTTCTTTCAGTGTCAGGTAGACAAGGCTGGTTTTGGTGCCCTCGCGCAGTGCCAGTGGTGGCCACATGGCCCCGGCCGGAATCACTGGTTCGAGAAACCCGGGTGTTTGCATGATGCGCATATTTTGTTTATCGGGTACGGCAAACAATTCTCGATCGCTGATAAACTGTGCGATAGACGCGGACTGATCGGTGTAGTGATCGAGAATTGAGTCCAGCCGACCTTCGCGTACTTTTACGGCGAAACGCTCATTCAAAAATTCGTGTAATTCCACTTCTGTCGTCGAGCTTTCGAGCTCGTATTTTTCGCACAAGCTGACTCGCAGGTCAGCGAGTAGGGCCTTTGTGTCACCCATGAATTTACGGGCCATGGCTGCAAGCTCTTCTGGCGATTGTTTGATCTGTCGAATGGCCAGCAACTCCCTGACCTTCTCTTCGCCGATCGCAAAACTGTCAATGACCTCTCGGCTTTTCAGGTCGGTGAGATAGGTATTTAGCGCGCTATTACAATCGACTGCCGCAGCCTTTAGTTCGCCCAATTTCGGGTAGTTTTCTTGATCTGCCCAGTTGACGATTGTAGCCAGCATGTCGGCGATCCCCTCGCCTTGTTCAATCTCTATGTCTCGCCATCTGGCGATAGGCTGGGTAAGCACCTGAGTCTCGATTGCCAAGTATTGCGGTGCCTGTTGCAGTCGGCTCAAAATGTTGTCGAGACGAGGTCCTGCATCGCGTTCATCGTTGATAAAAAGTTGAAAGATGCCAGCGCTGATACCATCGATCCCATGGGGCTGCCGCCGCCGCTGGGGCTCGCCGTGTTGCTGCAGTCCATCGAAGAACAGCTCGTTTTGTAAATAGCGCTGCATTAAGTCCAGATTGAGGCGCTCATCAAAGCCATTGGCGTCGGTTAGCATCAGCGTTTTTAGAAGCTGCTTTGCCGTATCGTTCCGCGCTTGCATCGCCGCCAGGCTCGGATCGCCCAATTGGCCGAGATGGGTAGTGTCGCCCAGGGCCATACTGGTTTCCGCATCGGCTAATACATGGTTCTTGAACTGCTGTTCTACTTGTTGAAATGCTGTCATGTGAACCTCAATGATGTTTCTGGAGTACGTTAATGATTATCTTGCCACGGGTCCGGCCGCTCTCCGAGTATGCAATCGCCTGTGCGGCGTCTGACAGGCTGCTATCTAACCACAAAACTGGAGCTCACACAGGCCAGAATTTGCCCTTGTTCAGAGCTGCCGCTGGAAATGCCACGGATTGAAGTCGGTTTGCTGCAATGAATACTGAGGAAGCCTGGGGGAATATATTTCAATACGAAGATATGCTCACGTTTAATCCGTATAAATTCATTGCTGTAGGCCATAGACGGCCACCACCGGTTTTTGCCAGAATGGTGTGGATAGCTTCAATCAAACAGAGTGAGAAATGGAAAAACTAGTCAAGAAAGCACCGTTAGTTGCTTTGCTGTTGCCCGTACTATTATTGCTAGGTGGTTGTCCCTGTGGTTTTGATTGTGATAGCGACAACGACGATGACAGCCCCGCACTGCTGACGCTGGGGTTCTCCGATGCTGCCCTGGAGGATCTGGCGCAAGTGGTGATTGAGGTAGACAGCATTACCTTCCGGCGCAGTGGCTCAGAGGATGTAGTAGTAGACACATTTACCATCGATGAGTTGAACCTGGTTGCGGAAGATACCTTTAAGATTGATCTGCTAAGCTATCGTGGGCGTCGACAGCTGCTGGTTATCGAGAATCTGGAATTGGATACAGGCGCTTACAGCGAGGTGTTGATTCACTTTCTCGACAATGATCTCAACTATTCTTTCGTGGAAGAATCCGACAACAGTCTTAAATTGCTTAACAGTCCTGTATCGGGTTTGTCTCTGCCTGGCATAAATTTGGTGTCGGGTGATCAGGCTTTTACTGTGGAGTTCAGCCTGGCTCAAGCGCTGCAGTACCAGGCCGCCAGCGGTACTTACCTTCTTGCCACCGATGGTGTCCGGGTGGAGGACAATGCAACGGCAGCCAGTTTATCGGGGCGCGTAGACAGTAGCTTGTTTGATAGTGCTTCACCCTGTGATGCCAAGACTGATCCGAAGAAGGGGAATCGTATTTATCTGTACCCGGGCATTGGGCTGGAGCAGGGTTCAATCGGAGATGTCTATACATTCGACAGCACCAACGTCATTCCCGATACTGCCGTGCCTCCTCTCGCAGTCGCGGCACTGGCGGAAAATACCCTGACGGGAGGCTGGGACTACGCCTTCGGGTTTCTTCCCGCGGGAGATTATACCTTGGCGTTCTCCTGTAATACGGCCGATGACCACCCTGTCAATTATGATGGCTTCGTGATTCCATTACCCGCAGATCAGCTCTACGAAATCAACTTATCAAATAGCGAGCAGGCGGTGTGTGATTTCACAATCGGGGCCAGCTGCGATTAAGGAGCATCCAGAGACGAGCCGGGCGTCGGGCGGGCGACCGTTCAGGAGTAGGCGGTAAAACCAAGAGGGCAAGAATCATCTGGCCTCAGGGCTGAGTGAAACCGGATGCCCCCACAGAGATGACGAAGAGAGATTTCATCTGGTGTTTTTGGCCCGAGGCACCAAGGACAACTTATTTACTCCACTTGCCATAGGACGGATTCTTAGTGGGCTTTTCTGCCTTTTCACCACGAAGCTTTAACTGTAGGCCCATGAGGAAATTCCGCAACACCTGGTCTTTGCACTCGCGATAGTTCCGGTGCCCCGGACGGCGCATGAATGAACTGAGCTCGGGTGCCGAAAGCGTAAACCCAGCCAGCTCTGTAATCTCGATTATATCTTCGGACTGCAGGTTTAATGCGATCTTTAATTTCATCAGAATAAGGTTGTTTGTGAGTTTGCGTTCAGGTTTGGGAGTGGGGCCATCTCTTTTACCGCGCTTGTCGCTGATTAAGCCATTGAGAAATGCGGCCAGCATATGATCCTTACACTCTTCATAGGTGGGGTCATCGTCCTTAACGAGCCAGGCGATAATATGACCGCGCCTGACGTCCAAGTCTGCCAATGCAAAAATTGCGATCATCTTCGCATCGTTGAAATCCAAAACGTAGCGGATGCGACGTAAAATATCATTGTTTGTCATTGCCAATTTTCCTGAAACTGTAGTCGGGTAGGTTAACAACACGCAGAGGTCCAGGTCACGTGTTTTCGCTGAGACGTGAAAGGGGTTGTAGATGGGCGGCTACAGACGTTAGGATTGTATGCAATATGTACCGGCCTACCTACTAACCCGGTAGGGAATTTGAGAGTAGCCTGATCACAAATATTCCATGACCGATTTACCCGTAATTTATATTGTGGTTGCAGTGCTGTTTTCGCTAATGGCCTTTAGAGCATTCCGCAGTGCCAGCACTCTGGACTACCTCCTGGCTGCCACGCAGTGTGTGGGTCTACTTCTATTGCTGACTAATTACCGCCTGTTCGCTTTGTACCTTTTGCTGGTCACTGCAGCGGCCTATTTATTAAGTCAGATAATGACCGGGGCCAGGCCAGTCAGTCGATTACTGCCGATAGTGGGGGCAGCAGCGATTGTTCTGTCTTCTTTAATCTGAGCCATCGCAATATTCAAGGTCTAATGGCTGCGCGAGGTCTCGTTGTGTCCCAAGAAGTGATCCCCGTGGCCATATCGTGATTTCAGAATAAGTGCGGTAACTGAATGGAGTAGGGTAATAGCTTGAGATTGGAGGCTAGAATTCTTTGGCTTCAAAAAGTTAAAGTGTTGACTGTGCAGTATAGGAGGCTGAGGTACTGAACTAGGTTATAATGCGCGGCTTCAATCCCTGAATAGGTCGCTCGCTATGAGCTTGCAAGACATATATATCGCCAATAATCAGCGCAAGAGATTGCTCAAGGCAGTAGTCGATGAAACGCTCTTACAACAGGATGAACATACGTTGGTGTTAAACGTGGCGGCTTACCTTGACTATAAGGCCTTAACTGGTGAGTGTCCTGTTGAAGAGATAGTAGGGGATATTGAATTGGACTACGGCGCTGAGTATATTATTTTTAGCTGATTATAGTCTTGATGCCAGGTAGCGTAGTCACTAGCAATATTTCCCCGGGGCCTTGTCAAAAAACTCCAGACTTTACCAAGCCGATACCTGTGATAATGTATTCTAAAGCGATTCGATTGGTTCCAGTTATGCGCGCAATATTGGATGGGCTATCAACAATCGCGGTGGCTCTGGTGATCGTGTTGCAGGCGATTGCTTGCTCGGCCGCTACACCCAAGGTAGACAAAATCACCAGCGTGATGATCCCACAAGCGGAATCGACTTTACTGGGACAGTCGGTGGCAGTGTTGAGGGATGCTCATCCCGACCTGTCTGGCCATGTGGTGCTTGATACCGGCCGACAAGCCTTCAACGCGCGTATCGCGCTCGCAGGTGGTGCCGAGCGTTCGTTGGATGCTCAATATTTCATCTGGAATAACGATACAACTGGCCAAATTTTGGCACAGCAGGTGCTGGCTGCCGCGGACCGCGGAGTGCGGGTGCGCTTGTTATTGGACGACTATGGTCTTGGCAACAAGGATAGGAAACTTACCGCACTGGACAACAACGATCACATCGAAGTACGGGTTTATAATCCCTTTAATGCCGGCTTCCGCTCCGGCCTGCGCAGGTGGGGCAGTTTTGCACTGGGCTTTTCCCGACTAAACCACCGTATGCACAGCAAGACGTTTATTGTCGATAACACTATCGCCATTACCGGCGGGCGTAATATTGGCGACGAGTATTTCGATGCAAGTACGACGATGAATCTTCGTGATCGAGATATGCTATCCATCGGCCCCGTCGTTACTGAAATTTCCAGCCAGTTCGATGTCATGTGGAACAGTGAATGGTCGATACCCATCAGTGCGCTGAACCAGAACCAGAAAAAAATTTCCAAAGAGGAAATAGAGCAGGGCTACCAGCTGCTTGAGGCGGCGGTCGAGAATGATGATATTCTCTACCCGTTTCCCCAGGGCCCTGATGAGCGTGACCGACTGGTTCAATCCTTCCTGCAGGGGGCCATCTGGGCACCGACCAGCTTTGTTTATAATCCACCCGCCATCACCGAAGGCGATGAGATAAACGGCGCTGTGGTTGTCGAAAAGCTGATGCAGTTACTGTCGGTAGCGCGCTCTGAAGTGCTGGTTGAGTCAGCCTATTTCACCATTATGGATGACATGCTGGCCCGTCTTGCACCTGACCTTGAATCGCCTGTGAACATTAAGGTGGTAACCAATTCCCTGGCGACTACTGATGTCTGGACCATACATGCGGGCTATACCCGCAATCGGAAGGAGTTACTAAAGCAGGGGGTGGAATTGTTTGAGTGGCGCGGCGATGGCCAGTCCTGTGCCACCGTCATAGACAATGACAAGCTGGATTGCGATAGTTTCCTCTACAGTCTGCATGCAAAATCTGTTGTATTCGACAGCGAGACCATTTTTGTTGGTTCCTTCAACTTGAATCCGCGATCAACCTCGCTCAATACCGAGACCGCCCTGATTGTGGAAAGCAAAGAGCTGGCTGCCAGGCTTGTTGCGGATATTTCACGCGACATGCAGCCGCAGAACAGCTGGCGGGTTACCATCGATAACGCTGGCAGTCTGAGCTGGTACGGCGAAACCGGGGGTAAACCGGAGATAGTCGATCACGAGCCACAAACCAGCACCATGACCCGGTTCAAATCACGAGTGGCCTCCTGGCTACCCCTGGAAAAGTACTGGTAACTGAAACTTACGAAACGTCGCACCCATAGGCTATCATTTTGCCTCTCTACCGCCATATAGCCATTTACTTCAACCGGAATTAGGCATGACTGAACCCCAGGATCTACTCCCGTTTACACTGCGGCATCGTATCGCTAAAAAAGCTGACACAGAGGCTATAAAGCGATTAATGCGGGCATCTATATCTGAGAACATGAAGTCTTTCCTGTCTGCAAGTGAGATCGAAGCGGCAAAGGAAACGATGGGCGTGGATAAAACCCTGATCGAGGATGGCACATACTTCATGATTGAGGCACAGCAGGAAGACGAAACGGTGTTAGTGGGTTGCGGTGGCTGGGGAAAGCGTAAGACTTTATACGGCGGTGACCATACGCTCGGTCGCGACGATAGCCTAAGCGATCCGTCTATCGATGCTGCGCGAATACGGGCCATGTATACCCATCCGAACTGGACGCGACGCGGAATAGGCACGCTGTTGTTGGACTTGGGCGAAAATGCAGCGAGACAGGCAGGTTTCAAAACGATTGAACTGGGCTCAACCGTTCCTGGCGAGCCACTTTATGTGGCGCGAGGTTACGTCGAGGTTGAACGCAAGGTGGAGAAGGGCGCCAACGGCGCGGACAATGTTGTCATCAAAATGGTGAAGCCTCTCACTTAGATTGTCCCGCACGAGACGCAAGCAGCTGTGTCGTTTACGGCAGGCGGTCACGAATACCATGCAGAACGATGTCGGTGTAACCAACGATGCCAACTACCTGGTTGTTGTCTATCACAGGGGCGCGGCCCAGACCGTGGTTCTCGAATAGGCGCGCGCAGTAGCGGATATCCATGTTTGGATTCACGCTGATTACTGGTTTGGTCATGATCTCGTAGACATTGACGCGATCTGGCGATTTGTCGCGGGCCAGCACCTTTTTGGCGATGTCGGATAATAACACCAGGCCGTACTCATCATTGTCATGGCGCCTGTCGACGATAAAGCATATCGATTCGGTGGCTTGCGACTTGCGCAGAGCCTCGGCTACGGTATCCATGCCATCCACCAGGTCGAAATTTGGTTTCATGACATCACTGACACGAATAATGTTTTTTCTGTTCATATTTCATCTCCTACAAAATCTGCTAACTGGGTTACCTGGTGAGACACACCTACCGCATCCTCGACATCGATGGTAAAGGCGATACCGGACCCCGGGTTGCCTTCGAATTCACCGGTTTTCTCTATAGTCTCCAAAATTTCGCGCGACATGTGTTCCTCAACCAACAGTAGTATCACATCGCGCTGCGTGGTCAGGCTCAAACCGAGAAAGGTCTTTGCCGCCTGAACGCCTTCACCGCGGGCGCTGGAAATAACGGTCGAGCCGGTGGCTCCTTTTTCTCTGGCGGCGTCGACAACCTTGTCGGTGATCGAGTCCTCGGTCAGTGCGATGATAAGTTTAAAATGCATAATGTTTTCTCACTGAGTAGACAGTTTTTGAATGCGTCGGTTGCGCCACGCGGATAGCTGCGCGTAACCAAGCACGGACATGATGGGAAACAGGCTGGCAAAGGCGATCAAGCCGAAGCCGTCGAGTAAAGGATTGCGACCTGGCACTGTACTGGCGAGGCCAAGTCCGAGTGCCGCCACCAGCGGCACCGTCACGGTGGACGTGGTAACGCCGCCCGAATCATAGGCGAGTGCGATGATCATGCGCGGCGCAAACATGGTTTGCGTCAGCACCACTATGTAGCCGGTGATAATGTACCAGTATAGCGGGGTGCCTGTAATGATGCGGTATACGCCTAGCGCAATACCGATGGCCACTCCGATGGCAACGGCGATACGCAATCCCCATGTACCGATGGCCCCGGCAGAGACCTGGTTTGCCTTGATAGCGACCGCCAGTAGCGAGGGCTCAGCGATGGTGGTGGCAAAGCCGATAGAAAAGGCGAAAAGGTAGACCCAGTAATAGTCCCACCACTCCAATATTTGGTGGCTATCAGGCGCTATGAACTCAGGATTGGTTAACTGTGAGGCCATCAGCTTTCCGAGAGGAAACAGAGCAGCCTCCAATCCTTCCAGAAAGAACGCCAATCCCAGTAATACCAACAAAAATCCGACAAGGATGTTTTTCAGGTTGGGAATCGGCTTGCGCAGGATAAATATCTGGAAGCCGAAGATGATGGCGGCGATAGGCAATACGTCCCAGACCGTATCCATGATGGTGTACAAGAGGTTGGTAAGTATCTCCATCATCTGTGACTCACACCAGCATGCCGTAGCCCATGACAAAA
The DNA here is from genome assembly GCA_016744355.1 of Halieaceae bacterium. Taxonomy (GTDB): domain Bacteria; phylum Pseudomonadota; class Gammaproteobacteria; order Pseudomonadales; family Halieaceae; genus JBALVT01. Next base: position 8,455 of record JADGEN010000065.1, on the reverse strand, counting down.
ATCATGGGGGTTAGTGAGGCGAACGCAATCAGGCCAAAGCCATCGACCATGGGGTTGCGCCCTTTGATAGAGCTAGCCAGGCCGACGCCTAATGCAGTTACTAGTGGAACTGTAATCGTCGAGGTAGTAACACCGCCAGAATCGTAGGCGATACCGATGATTTCCGCGGGTGCAATTGCGGTCATGATAACCACGCCGGTGTAGCCGATTATGATCAGGTATTGTATCGGCCAGCCCATGACGATACGAAACACACCAATGACAATCGCGATACCAACTGAAACTGCGACAGTGTAGCGCAGTCCCTCGGCATAGGATTCCCGCGACAGAGGATTATCGACAATCATACCGCCAGTGGCGGCTACCAGGGCGGCTTCCTCGGCAACCGCGATTAGCGCGGGTTCAGCGATGGTTGTGCCAAAGCCTAGCGCGAAAGCAAAACACAGCAACCAGAAGATACTACCCTTGCTGGCGAACGCATAGGCCATTGTCTCACCGATCGGAAACAATCCCATGTTTAGGCCCTGCACGAACAGGGTCAGCCCGATAACCACGAACAGGATGCCGATAGCAATCTCGCCGAAATTTGGAATGGGTTGCTGTATTACCGCGAACTGGAAAAAACCGATGACAACGATAATGGGAAGCAGGTCGCGAAAACTGTCGAACAGCGAATTCAAGACCGCTCTCAATGATTCCATGAATATCCAGTGAAAAATTATTCTTGGCTGTACTATATCAGTTCAATCGACAAGGCCAATGATGAAAATCAAAAAAAACCTGACTCCTGCCGTATTCTGATAAAGTCTTCAGGTATTATATTTACAGAATTTCCCGCAAGGGAAGCATCTCGATAACAAACCTGGCAAGGCGACCCTATGAGTACTGAATTTAAAGCTTTAATAGTCGAAAAAGCCGAAGACGGTTCTTTTAGCCGTTCGATAGGAAGCCGTAATGTAGCTGACTTACCAGAAGGCAATGTTTTGGTGCGGGTACAGTACTCATCGTTAAACTATAAAGACGCGCTTTCCGCCACTGGCAACCCGGGCGTTAGCCGAAATTTCCCGCATACGCCGGGCATCGATGCAGTGGGTGTTGTTGAGCAAAGCGAAAGCGATCAGTTTTCGGTGGGCGATGAGGTTATTGTTACCAGCTACGATTTGGGTATGAACACAAGCGGTGGCTTGGGGCAATTTATACGGGTGCCCGACAGTTGGGTTTTAAAGCGTCCGGAGCATTTAAGCGCACAAGAAGCGATGACATTTGGAACCGCAGGACTCACGGCAGGGTTAATGGTTAATGCCTTATTGGAAGGCGGTTTAACACCGGATTCCGGTCCCGTTTTAGTGACCGGGGCAACAGGCGGTGTGGGTAGTGTGGCAATAGCCATTTTAGCCAAACTCGGCTTTACAGTGACGGCGGCCTCTGGCAAACGAGACGCTCATGACTTTTTGAAGTCGTTGGGTGCCAATGAAGTAATTGACCGCGAAGAATTATCGGACAACTCTCGTCCTATGTTTAAAACCGTTTGGGCCGGAGTGGTTGATGTTGTCGGCGGGGATATGCTGTCTAACGCATTGAAATCATGTAAATACAACGGTGTAGTTACCTGCAGCGGCCTGGTTGGTGCGACAGATTTTACTACATCGATATTCCCGTTTATTTTGCGTGGCGTCCGTTTAATCGGCATTGATTCAGTTGAATGTGACATGGCGGTTAGAACAGCCGCCTGGCAGAAATTATCCAGCGATTTTAAAACTCATAAGTTAGATGAATTGACCACGGAAATTACCCTGGAAGAAGTCGAAGCACATTTGCTGAAAATGCTCGAAGGGAAATCCCATGGCCGCGTAATTGTAAATATGGCTTGATTTAATAGCGCGACGTGGTTAAAGACAAAAAGCGTACTTTTTGTCTGAGCATCTCAGTGCTCACTGGCTTTTAACTTGTCAAGTTTAATGTCAAGCTACGGCTACGTAGTGCTTCATTTCTCGACATAAAAAATTTTCATAGTCCGCTGCTTCTGCTTTTATCGACAACGGAGGGCTGGACTCAACATATTTCGGATCTCATGGACAAAAACTTAGTCTTCATAGTCTCTGCTGGACGAACCGGCACGCAGTTTTTTGGTAGGCAACTGGGTAGTATTATTGATAATTGCGTGTCCGCGCACGAACCGGACAGGTATGCTGGGTTTTCGCGGGCCACCCGGGAGAACATTCGAAAATTTGGGTTTAATCACGTAGTAATAAAACGGGTGTTGCAGAAATCTGGAATTCGTCATCTCACACAGCAGCATCTTGCAGGTAAATTGAATGATGAGCAGGTCATTCAATCAATTCGTCAACAGCGGGACAGGTACATTCAGGGGCAATCCGCATCGTTAATTGTGGAGGCCTATTACCAATGGTTTGGTCTGCTGCCATGCCTACGCAGAGCCTACCCTGAGAGTAAAATATCCGGCATAGTCAGGGACCCCAGAACCTGGGTGTTGTCATTACAGCACCGTAAACTTCGCCACGCTTTGGGTATTTTCGCCGACAAGATGTCGCCGGCCATGATCCAGGATAGAGAGTATATGGGCCGGTGGGCAGATATGAATAACTTTGAGCGTGCCTGCTGGGAGTGGAAAACAATAAACGGGCTCATTCAGACATTTGTGAACAGTGACACCCAATCCCGCTTATATCGCTTCGAAGACTTGTTTGAAACAGATGGCCGAGCGAAGGAAATGCATAAGCTACTGGATTTCATAACCGATTTCGGTGACCGGACCTATTCATATCAGTTGAGCGAATCCAGTCTTGGGGATCGTCTCAATCAGTCCGCTGAGATTCCTGTTGAATGGCCCGATTGGCCTCAATCTAAAGCGCGCGCGTTGCAGGCTATCTGCGGAGATATGATGAGTGAGTTTGGATATGGTGAAGAGCCGGCCTGGCGAGAAAAAATTGCTGTTGATTAGATCGGGCGCAACTCAATCGCGCCGTCTCTGAATACCTCCTGCCAACGCCATAATTCTTGAAAGCTCAGATAATCTAAAGATACCCAGTAAAAGGCTGACCAGGAAGAATATACACAGAGCAACTGTTAAGGCAATGTATACGTTATATGCGGCAATATAGCTGTAGGCAAGTATTACAACAGAGGTTGCGGCAGCAGGTTTGATAATAGTATCAAACATCGATATCTCACCCTTCCATGCAAAGTACCCGATATTGATCAGGGCCCAGACGCTTATGCCGCAACCTGCCGCCATTATTGTTCCCGCTGGTCCCATGGAGGCCACAAGGCCGGGAAATATAAGCGTCATTACTGCGGCTCCAAGCAATGCGGCAAGCACCGTAAAAAAACCGATATCGCGTGCCCATAGAACACCTGCGGAAGCCCTCGCAATCATCAAAGGAATTAAGAGTAATAGCGTGGGCCCAAGCAAAGTACCTGTGAGGCTGTACGCAGAACCGAAGGCCTTGTCGATGAACCAGGGGCCAACTACGCAAGCAATGAGCGATATAACCGTGCCCAATACAAAAGCCATACGGCACAGCTCTTTGACAAAACGGATGTTATTGCTTTCTTGGTGGTTCACCGAGCGGCTCAATACCGGCAGTGCCGCATAGGCCAGCATATTGGGCACGATTGCTAATATACCAAAGGCATTTAGCAGCAGGGCCACCTGGCCCAACGTCGTCTCGCTGGCAGGAAGCTGCCGGTACATGACAATCGGACCCTGCATAATCCACATGACAAATGCTATATATATTGCTGCCGGGAGAACTTTCCTGCACATCTCCAAGATATGTGTACGCCGGGGGCTTACCCTGGCTTCAGGATACAGTCGCATTACGATCCACCAGCCTAGCAGGCCTTGCAGCCACCAGTTCACTGCGTGTATCAGCGCGAGAAGCAGGAGGTTTTGCCAAATAATGACAGCGGCTATTCCGCTGCCGACTTCCAGTAATCTGGCAAATGCCTCCAGCCGAAAGCCGTATTCAGCTTTTTCGTAGCCAGTAAAGATGTGTTCGGCCCAGTGCGCCAATCCGCGACCTGGTAATACTAAAGCGAAAATCAGGAGTAGGTTGCGTTCCTCGGGCGTTTGGGCCACAAGTACGCCCGCGAAAAGGCAAAGGGAGGTCACGATGATTATCGCCAGGACTTGCAGGCGTAGCGACGATGCTATTATCAATGGGGCTTGCGATCGGTCCTGGCCTATCGCCCGTGGAATGACGATGGCGAAGCCCAGTGTAGTCATACCCAGGAAAGTGAGGTACCAGGACTGACCATAGGAGAACATGCCATAAAACTCGGGGCCCATAAACCTAGCCACCACAACCAGGTAAATGACGCGCAGCAGTCGAGTTGTGCCGCTGGATGCCGTCAGATAGACAGTGTTAGCGAGAATGGATCGGGTTCCGCGACGGGCCATGTCTGGGGTAGATTTCGCTTTGGTTTATTGCTGTCTGGCGAAGAGCTGTGCAAGTTTTCTCTGGCACCAAAACAGTGTTGATTTGACGGCCCCTAGTTTCCTAACCTGCAGGCCGCCGCTTTGCCCCTTGTGAAAAGTGATAATCATTCTCGGTCTGTTTGATATTCCACGAGAGCGATAAAACGAGGAGAATTCGCTCTCTATTACATCCGAAACGATTGTTGCCTCAATGCGATATTTCGTCTCATCGAATGTTGACCTTATAAAATCCAAAGCAAGATCTTTACCATCCACCACCGAGGAAATAAGCCCAATGACCGCGATGCCTTGATCGGATAAGTACTCGTCATATCCGCTCATTATCCTCCGTGCCAGCTCTATACCGAAATCACCGCCGTCGTAGAATAGTCCGTATTCGCTATTGTCTCGATAGCCATCTGGTACGAAAAGAGGGGGAGGGTTGGCCATGATCAGGTCAAACTGACCATCCGTATTCGCATACATGTCTGATTGCACACAGACAACATTTTCTTTGTTGTTAATCTGGCAGTTCTGCGCCGTATTTTCCAGTGCATCACTGTCTATATCGAGTGCCACAGCCTGCTCGAAATTATCCGCGAAAAGTATCGCATGAAAACCGGTGCCGGTGCCTATATCCAGCAATCGCTTCTTCTGGGGTAGGCTGGGTAAACCGTGTTCGGTAGCGGCGGCCAATTTGTAAGACGCGTCCAGGATGGAACGATTTTCGGTGGACTCGACAAAAAGATGGTCTTTGAACAAATGAATCCGCACCTCGGGAATCAGGTTCCCATCAGCAATGCGTATAAAATTCGCCTGTAGCAGCATCGTAATAACTGCATCACCAAACAAGGAACGAAAGTGCTCCTGGGATACCGGCTCGCATAGAGAAAAAAGCGTAATAAGCGCGTGGCTATTGGGTAGGCGTTTCTTGAGGCGGTTCATATAGAAATCGGGGCGGGTGGAAAAATTCAGAAACGGGCGCTTACCCAGATAGAACCTGGTGATATTCACTATTTCGATGGGAGTGAAAAGTATATTTACCAGGATGGCTTGCGTTTTTCCCTTTGGGGCTTCAGGACGATCTTCCGTAAATAGAGATATCCTTGCGATGTTGAGCGGCTTCCAGGGAATGGTGGAAATCAATTCGTAGGAATTTTGCTCAAAAAGCGCTTTAATCTGGTGGTTGTAGTCCATTTTTTGCATGAAGCTCTCTGCTTGAATAATTGATGGTCGGTTTAGTGAATAATCGCTCGACAGCGCTGCGCACTGTCCGGGTCTTTTTCTGTGTCATAGAAGCTTGCGAGTCGTTCAACATATTTCTGACTCTCAATATCAGCTTCGCGGAGAATGGACTGTACCGTTAACAGCTCGGCATCTCCGGCAAGGTAAGCGTCCAGAAGCTTGTGAAATCCATAGGGGCTGTAAAATGTCTTTTCCCAGGGAGATAATACCCCGTCCAGTGTAGCAGCCTGTGTCTGAAGAGCATCTGCAAGAACCTTTTCCTGATCATATAGTGGAATAGCTGTTTGAAATGATTGAGGCAGCACTTCTTTCATTTGAAGCTGAGTCTTCCTGTGGCCAATTACCTTGATCAGGGCTTTTTTCACAGAGGGTGTGTGTCTGAGCAGTCGCGTTAAAAATCTAGCGACGTGTACCGTGTGCAAGCTGGGCTGGTGCCGCCTTACGAGTTTGTTTAGGTTATCTACGGTATAGAAAATAAAGGAGTAGGCGTTATCGTCATTTAATCCAGTATCGCTGATTTTGCGCTCCAGTAGTGGAATATGCTCCGGATCGCCAACCACTATGAGGAAATCTATATCTTCCGGGAATACGACGCCTCTCGCACAGCTGCCGATTAGAGCGATCGCCAGAACCGCAGGGTCAAGCTCAGCTAGTTGCGACGCGATATTTTGACAGTACTGTTCCTTCTCCTGGAGTACCTTGGCAAGTTTTGATTTGGGTTCCATCTTCTGCTGCTTTTACGTTCTTCCTGCGAGTCGCTCCATTCTACGGCAGTTAACGGGTGCCGCCAAATTAGTATCGCAGATATGGGTGGATTCGGTAGAGCTGTCTGTAGTTGAGGGGCGGTAAGGTTCGTTGAGTGCTGCAAGTTGGGTGTTTTATTTACCACTGGGTATGTATTTCAAATACCAAAGTAGAGGCTTATTTTGATACAATTAACATCTCGTATCTCTGGAATGAAAATAGCTCAAAAAATGCTGAAACTGACCGGCATCTCAATGCTCACAGGGCTGGTTGCGCTGCTGGCAATAACCTACCTGACCCATGTGATGCCCGAGACTTCGGCACAGCATGCGGCGATCAAGTGGAATGCCGCAACGGCGCGGGTAGAGATTGGCACAGGTGTCCTGACAGACCGCACTTTGCGCCTGCAACTCAACACCTCCGGTCGCGGCATTGTCGAGTTGCCCGTGCCTCACGCACCGGCAGACGCTTTCACCTTCCTGCATCTGGGTTTCACCCAGAAACCTGGGAAATCCTCGATTCTGATACTCTGGAGTACCGCACAGACCGGCGCGAAAATCCACGTTTACCAGCTGCAGGAAAATCCCGGGACATCCTTCTGGATTCACACAAAGAAACTGAAGGGCTGGTCTGGTGACATAACCTCACTGGGCGTGATGGTCGCTGGCCGCCCGGGCGCCACCGTCACTTTTCAGGATGTTTCGCTACTGCCTGCTACTCTGGGCACTCTGTTACAGTCTGTGTACTCCGACTGGACAGCCTTCAGACCGTGGCAACACTCTTCGGTTAATACACATAAGGGTACCGGCTCCGATAACCCATCATTCTATCCAGTCGTGGTTGTCGCTGCATTTCTTGCCCTGTGCATAATGGCTTACGGGCTCATCCTGTTGTTCTTCAGGGCAAGGGCGAGTTTTGACTGGCGTGTTATGGCTAGTTTGTTCCTTATCGGTTGGCTAGGTCTGGATCTTATCTGGCAGGGCAAATTGTTCCGGCAGCTGGCACTTACCCATAAGACCTTTTCCGGCATGGACAGTCAGGAAAAGCTGGCGGTGGGAATAGATGGAGAGTTGGTCAAATTTATGGCGGAAGTAAAGCAAGAGCTGGACGCAACAGACTCACGGATATTTGTCAGCTCATCAGTTGATTATATGGGGATGCGTGGCGCGTACTACCTCTATCCTTTCAACGTGTACTGGGAGCGGCGTGGGCCAGAGTTACCGCAAAGCAAATATGTACATAGTGGCGATTATATCGTGGTCGTCCAACCCGCAGATACTAGCTTCGATACAGCAACTGGAAAGCTACTGTCCTCACATGACACCTCCCTGAGCGTTGAGCCTATTCTCTCTCACCGCCTGGGCAGCCTGTACCGGGTGAAATAGATGGAACCTCTCTTCATTATTGTGGCACTGGTTCTTCCCGCATTACTCGGTGTGTTGTGGCTGGACTTGTTTGTTCCGCAAGCGACCGGGGGCCGCACAGCACTGGTCTGGGGTAATGGGCTGCTGGCGGGCTTGTTGGTCATTCCTTTGTTGATGCGACTGCTGCACGCACTGGGCGTGCCACTCAGTTTCGCGGCAACAACCTGGACGGCCAGCGGGCTGATTTTATTGGCCATCGTAGCGCATCTAAAAAAGCAAAAAAAACCGGCGGACAGGGCGCTACAACAATCAGCTTGGCATCACTTACCGCAGTCTCACAAGATCCTTATCGCATTTATTGGCACTCTACTGGCAGTTCGGCTGACCACACTGGGACTGGAGTTAATCTGGCGTCCCCTGTTTCCCTGGGACGCCACAATGCACTGGGCAACCAAAGCGCGGGTCTGGTTCGACGCCGGCAGTATCGTGCCTTTTGTAGAAAACCACCAGTGGTTGGAACTGGGAGGTGAGGGTGTCTTCACGGACCATCACCCGGGCTACCCGATTACCACGCCTCTTCTGCAGGTGTGGATGAATTCTGCCATAGGACGTTGGGATGAGAGCCTGATGAATCTGCCATGGCTACTCTGTCTGCTTGGCC
>JADGEN010000064.1 GCA_016744355.1 Halieaceae bacterium | reverse complement strand
GTTATACCGACTCCTACTATCGCAATATCGATAACGGCGATGACCTGGAGGTAGATAGCTATTTCCTACTGAACACAAGAATCGGCTATGAGTTCGAACTTTTCACTGTGAGTGCCTATGCCAATAACCTGTTTGACGAAGAATACCTGACGGGCATTCTGACCGAGAATCAGGCCTATGTCGGTGACGGGCGCAATATGGGCTTAGAAATAAGTGCCAGATTTTAACGGGTAACATATCGGAAATAGTACATGTTGAGCGTTCTGTTAACTATCGTGTCTGCTGTAGTTACTCATATCAGCGTGCGAAATGCCCGTGGAAAATGGCGGATAATACTACTGTGCATAGCGTTATTTCTGCTCGGTAGTGCCTTTTCCCTTGCTACCGTCCCCGGCGGATTCTGGTCTGGCGCCTACACTCTGGCTTCGGTCTATTTTGTGGCCTGCCTGATCACGCCCTGGATAGGCCTGCTGTGGAGGTCGCGAGTTGCTGCTTAGATCTCTGGTTGCGGTTCTACTCTCAATCCCGGCCACTACGGCGATTATCGGTGTAATTCTAATACTTGTTCCGGTAAATGAATCCCTGCTGATGTCGCTGCTGCTCATGGTATTTCCCATTTGGGTGGTGGTGTCCAGCGCGGCCTACCTGGCACTACGTCCAGCGGCTTCTGCTGCGATACTGTGTACTATTTCCGCTGTCGGCTTCGGTTTGATCGCCGCACTCAAATACGCCGGATTATCGGGTTTATGAAAAGATCGACTCTCAAAACTTTTATCGATGTTCACAGCTGGACCGGTCTGGGAGCGGGCATGGCTCTGTTTGTCGCATTCTATGCCGGGGCTATCACAGTATTTACCCACGAGGTGGGCAGCTGGGACAGCTACTCAGTAAGCGTGGCTCAGCAACAAGATTTAGAGCAGGCTCAGATTCTGCTCGACCTGGTGATAGCCACCCAGCCAGTAGCAGGCGAAACGTTACGGCTCAATCTCTCCTCTGCGCAGCATCCTGGTAACGAAGTACTCTGGTACGAGCGATTGCAGGATGGTAGTTTCGAGCGCCGTGAGTTTCGCCTCAATGAACAAGGAGTGCTGAATACAAGCCGAGACACATCAGAGCTTGCCAAATTCATATATGCCCTGCATTACAAGTTAGGCATACCTGGAACTTGGGGTATGTACCTGCTGGGTATCATCTGTTTCATCTATGGTATTGCGCTAGTTTCCGGGGTAGTAATTTTTCTGCCCAACTTTGTCACAGACCTGTTCATTGTCAGGCCAGGAAAGAACAAAAAGCGATTTTGGCAAGACACCCATAATATAGTCGGAGTGTTGTCGCTACCTTGGCATATTATGTTTGCCTGGAGCAGCGCCATTCTCGCAATCGGTTTCTTCATACTGGCCCCGTTTCAAGTCGCTGTATTCGACAAAGATATCGCAGAAATTCTTGGCCCGCAGATGGGTCAGGTACAAACCCCGCAGGCCAGTGGTAAAAACGGACCCATGTTGGGCGTTACCGAATTACTGGCTATCGTCCAGACGCAAACACCTAACCTGGAAGCGACCCAACTGCGAGTTATCAATGTCGGCGACACCAATGCCGTTGTCAGGGTCATCGGTGATACCAACTCAGAGCACATAGACGCCTATGCCACTCTAACTTTGATGGCTAGCGATGGGAAGATTGTATCTGTCAGTCACCCTGCCACCGATTCTGGCGGGGCAATCTTCTATCGCGGCCTGATCGCACTGCATTTTGTCAGTTACGGTGACTATTTGGCCAAATGGGTGAATTTTATCTTGGGCCTCGCCGGTGCTTTCCTGTTTTACTCGGGTAATTTGCTGTGGATAGAAAGTCGACGCAAGCGCCGCCAAGCTGTGCAACCACGCAATACTGTGTTGCTGGCACGCCTCAACAGCGGGGTGTGTATTGGTTGTATGGCCGGTATCTCCGCGGCGTTCCTTGCTAGCCGGGGTTTTGCGCACTTGAGCGACCGTGCCCACTTGATGGAAGCGGCCTATTTCACTGTTTTCGTTAGCGCAATCATCTGGTGTTTGGTACGGCCTGTTGCGAGCGGCACCCGTGACCTACTAAATGTCTGTGCCTTATTCTCGGTGGCTATCCCCATATTCGATGTCTTGCTTTTGGATACTACGCCCTGGGCCAGTGCTAGTGCTGGGCAATGGGAGTTGTTCTTGGTTGATGCCGTAAGTCTAATTGCTGCTTTTACATTTTGGGGTATGGCGAGGGCGGTGCAACGACGCGCTCTGTACGGCGATCCAAACAGCGTGTGGGCAGCGCCGGTTGCTATAAGTTAATGCGAATGACCATTGTACGAATGGCGGTGTGGTTTAGGTGACGTATCTTTAATCACTATGGGCCTGCCTTCCAGCCATGTTCCCAACACTTTAATGTCCATTATATTCTTGCTATCGGCCTTACGAGGATTACTTGAAAGCATAACCAGGTCAGCGTACTTTCCAGTTTCCAGACTGCCTCTAGTGTTTTCTGTGAAGCTTTGCCAGGCCGGATCTATTGTCACAGCACGAATCGCTCTATCAACTGAAATTCTTTCGTCAGCGTTAAGTATGCCTCCCATGCGCATCTCCCTCGTTACGGCAATCTGAATCATTTTCAGCGGCTGGGGAAGGCCGGTGGGCGCATCGTCATGAAAACTGAAGTTCATTCCAAGACGTTCTGCTGATCCGGCAGGGTCAACGGTGCTGGCTCGCTTTTCTCCCAGTCTTTCAATAAAGACTTTACCCCATTCATAGACATGCTGATTAAGGAATGTGGGAGTAACGCCAAGATTCTTGGCACGTTTTAATGAGTCTCTATCGGTAACGGTAAAATGCTCAATTCTATGTCGGGCATCCTGTCTAGGGTATGCCTTCTGGGCCGCAGCATACGCTCTAAATGTCATATCGACAGCCGCATCGCCATTGGAGTGGCTAGCAATTTGCAAGCCCATCTTGTGGGCCTTTAATACTATCTCGTTATACTTTTCCTGAGTGTAATTGGCCTTGCCATGCGTATCGCTGCTAGCATATTTTTCATTAAGAAACGCGGTGTGCCCCTGAATCGATCCATCAATCCAGATTTTCATACCCAACACTCTAAAGCGATCATTATTATTTTTCATCATCTCCGGAATTCTATCCATCCACTCGGAGATTACATAACCCTGCACTCGAACGGGTGAGTCCTTTGCTATGGCTGCATTTTTAAGTAGGCTAAAGTGTTTTTCTGGAGTCGGTAAACTAACACCTAAACCTGTAATAGTCATGGTGGTAAAGCCATTCTGGGCGTAATTTTTTAGCGCCTCTTTAGTAATATATTCAAAATCCGTTTTGGTTTTATCGCCTCTTGCCACCAGGGTTATTCCCGGAACCTCCAATCCCACACCTGTCAACTTGCCGTGGCTATCCCGCACCAAACTACCACCGCTGGGGTTTTTCGTCTTTTCAGTGATGCCCGCTCGTTCAAAAGCAATGTGGTTTCCATAGGCTTCATGTGCAGATAAGCCCAGTACAATCACGGAATTTTTTGTTGAGACCTTATCTAGCTCCTTAAATCCCAGCTCCCTTGAGCCACTAATGAGTGATCCATCATAGCCCCAGGCGACAACGTCCCCCTTTTCAGCCTCATTTATCAATGCCTCGATCATTGTGTCGAAGTTTTCAAATTGGCCAGGGCGTACGCTGAACTGAGTCAAACGGCTGCGGTTATAGTAGATTGGGTGAGTGTGCGCACCAACAAAGCCTGGCAATAACGCGCGGCCATTAAGTGCAATCAAACGCGTGTCTTTATCCTTGAATGCCAGCACATCTTCCAAATCACCAACAGCTAGAATTTTTCCTCCGCTGATAGCGAGAGCTTCGACTTCAGGGCGATGAATATTGGAGGTGACAATATTTCCACCGGTAAAAATAATATCGGCCGTGTCAGCAAAGGTGAGCATAGGCTGCGATGATAGTGCCGTGACTATAGCTAGAGAAAATATCTTTATATTCATTTTTTTGTATTTTCCTGAGAATTTTTATTTGTTAATAGAAATAGGTATTTGTTGATTCTGGTTTTTTTATGGGTTCCATTCACAATTGTGATGTGTGTCGCCGCAATCGCAAATTTCCAAGTATAGGACAGATAAAAAGGCTATGGAAAAATATTCTCATAGTACTCGGCATTTAATAAGTAAATGCAGGTATTATAGCGTGGCTCACTAATTGCCACTGCTTAGTGAATGGTGGTGGACGCAAATTTTTGTTTAAGTATCCGGGGAAAAAATGACTGAAGAATCTGGCATCTTACTAATCGAAAGAAAAGGCGACGTTGAATGGGTCACGCTCAATCGTCCTGAAAGCCTTAATGCTCTAAACCTGGATATGATCCAGCAATTGCGCACATATTTTGAAGAGAAATACTATGATGACGAAACCCGCATCATTGTTTTACGCGCAGCCGGACGCGCTTTTTGTGCCGGACTCGATCTTAATAATGCAACCGATGTATCCAGAGGTGTTGAGCAAGGCTTGCAAGGGCAAAAAAGCATCTCTGACATTTACAAAGCCATGCGCAGATGCCCGCAGCCTGTTATTGCATTAGTCAAAGGTGCCGCATGTGGCGGTGGCTTCTCGTTGGCGCTGGCATCCGATATTCGCATTCTCGGTGAAAGCGCCAAGATGAACGCCGCCTACTTAACCATTGGCACCAGTGGCTGTGATATGGGGTCCAGCTATTTTCTTCCGCGACTGGTTGGCACGTCGCTGGCATCAGAGCTTCTCTTGACCGGTCGTTTCATTCATGCCGAAGAAGCGTTGCAACATCGCCTGGTTTCGAAAGTGGTACCCGATGACGAACTTGATCAAGCAGCGGACGAATTGCTAGCGCCAATGCTTGCTGCCTCGAAAATGGGCTTGCGCCTGACCAAAGATGCGTTGAATTTTTCGGTTGATGCATCGAGCATGGAAGCGGCTATGGCAATGGAAGATCGCCAGCAAATACTACTGGTTTTGGCAGACACTGAGTTTAGAGAGCGCGGTAAGGCGTTTAATAAATAGAAGTACAAAACATTCAGGGAAGGCCGCGTCAGCTTCTTGGAGTTTGGCCCTTGTTCCATACTGAAATAGCAGTAACTCGGGGGTAAACATCTCTGCATGGGGTACTGCCAAGTTAAGCCACCGATTTTGGACTTAATTTTGTAGTATCTGTCGCTCCAGGACTACTTCACTTAAAGACTTTCCGCGAGGAACAGCGATATGAACAATGGAATTGGCGGCGTGGATCAACAGCAGGCCTTGGAAGCACTTGAAGATTTAACTCATGATATTCAACCTATTCCATTGGTGGAATATGAGAGCCGAATCGAGCGCGCCCAATCGCTTATGGTTGAAAAAGGGCTGCATGCCATTTATCTAAACGCGGGAACCAATTTATATTATTTTACCGGCACACGCTGGTCCGCATCTGAGCGTATGGTAGGCGCAATTATTCCCGCCCAGGGCGCAGTGCAATATATTGTCCCCACCTTCGAACTCGGAACCCTTAAGGACTATATGCAAGTTGAGGGTGAGGTTAATTGTTGGCAGGAGCACGAGAGCCCTTTCCAACTGGTAGCCCAGATACTCGATGGACTTGGCGTGACAGATGGTCGCGTTGGTATTGACGAGTCGGCACCTTTTTTTATCTATGATGGAATTCGCGCAGCCGCTCCGGATCACGACTACCGCAACGCAGCGAGCGTGACGGCTGCCTGCCGTATGCATAAATCTGTGGCAGAATTAGCATTGTTGCAGTGCGCAAAAAATCTCACGCTAGAAGTTCACAAGGCGGCCGCGAGTATCCTGTATGAAGGTATTAGTGTAGAGGAGGTTACCGATTTCATAAATCGCGCTCATCGTTGCTCGGGAGCGCCGGCGGGTTCCTACTTCTGTATTGTGTTGTTTGGTGAGGATGCCGCATACCCACATGGGGTGGCACAGCCAAAGAGTCTGGCCTTGAACGATATGGTGCTGATTGATACCGGGTGCCAATTGCAGGGTTATAACTCAGACATCACCCGTAGCTATGTATTTGGTGAGCCCAGTCCCAGACAGAGGGAAGTGTGGAATGCGGAGGCGCGAGCACAGATGGCCGCATTTTCCGCAGCGCAGCCGGGCGTTCTTTGCGGGGCGGTAGATGCAGCCGCCAGAGAAGTGCTTGAATTGCACGGCTTTGGTCCGGACTACGCGCTACCCGGCCTGCCACATCGCACGGGTCATGGTATTGGTCTGGATATCCATGAGTGGCCGTATTTGGTGCGCGGAGATAAGACGCCGCTCGCTCCGGGAATGTGCTTCAGCAATGAGCCAATGCTATGTGTGCCCGGCGAATTTGGGGTTCGCCTTGAAGATCACTTCTATATAGCCGAAGACGGCCCCCGCTGGTTTACACTGCCTTCACAGTCTATAGATAATCCGTTTAACTACGATTTGTAGCTGAGGTCTCTTATGATCTCAGGCGGGCCGCCGATCAGGGCAGGGCAGTGGTCGACACCTGACTTGCCTATACCCACTCGCGCGCTCGCCGTGTCATTGTGCTGACCTATATCAGTGTTTTTTTCGTTGAGATCAACTAGCTTAGCCGAAGTGGGTAGGCTGGCGTTGTGCTCCGGGTGACGTAAGCTCTTACCTCTTTGGTGGGGAAACAGAAAGGGAAACCTGAATATGGTAATCGATAAAGCGGACCGCTTGGACAAGTTTATGGAGGGTGTTATTGCCCGCAATCCTGGCGAGACCGAGTTTCACCAAGCGGTGCAAGAGGTGGCCACAGATATTATCCCCTATATGGCCGACAAACCCATCTACAAAGACCTGCGTATTCTGGAACGGATGACTGAGCCTGACCGGGTGATCAGTTTCCGAGTGGTGTGGGAGGACGACAAAGGCGACCTGCGCGTTAACCGGGGTTTCAGGGTGCAGCAGAATAATGCCATTGGTCCCTACAAGGGAGGCATTCGCTTTCATCCCTCGGTTAACCAGGGCATGCTGAAATTTCTGGCCTTTGAGCAGGTGTTCAAGAATTCTTTAACGGGATTGCCTATGGGGGGCGGCAAGGGTGGTGCGAACTTCAACCCCAAGGGCCGAAGTGACCGTGAGGTGATGCGTTTCTGCCAGGCATTCATGACTGAGATGTTTCGTCATATTGGGCCTGAAACCGATGTGCCAGCCGGGGACATAGGCGTCGGTTCACGCGAGGTGGGCTATCTGTTTGGTCAGTACAAGCGGCTGGTGAATCGCTTTGAAGGTGTTATCACCGGCAAGGCGCTGGACTTCGGAGGTAGCTATGTGCGTCCCCAGGCGACCGGCTATGGTGCGGTCTACATGATGGAGGAGATGCTGTCTCATCATGGTGAGCATGTGGAAGGGCGCAGTTGTCTGGTTTCAGGTTCGGGAAATGTGGCGAGTTATTGTGCTGAGAAGCTTATTGATATGGGAGCGAAAGTACTTACCCTGTCCGATTCCAGCGGCTTTATTCACGCCAAGGAGGGTTTGACTCAGGATCAGGTGGCCTGGATCAAGGAGCTGAAAACGGTGCGTCGAGGACGGATCGAGGAAGCGGCCAAAGAGTTCGGGCTGAAGTATTACAAGGGTAAAAACCCCTGGGGGATTGCTGGCGAACTGGTTTTCCCCTGTGCTACCCAGAACGAGATCGACGGCGAAGACGCGGCTACACTGGTGAAAAACGGCATACGCGGAATATCCGAGGGTGCGAACATGCCCACGGCACTGGAGGCTATCAAGGTATTCGGATTGGCGAAGAATGTCCTGCACGCGCCAGCCAAGGCGGCGAATGCGGGGGGTGTTGCAGTGTCCGGGTTGGAGATGAGTCAAAACAGCCTGCATCTTCAATGGCCCGAAGCGGAAGTCGAAGCCCGTCTGCGTGGAATTATGAGGCTGGTTCACGATCAATGCGTCGAATATGGCATCCAGAAGGGCGGGCATGTCGACTACTTCAAGGGCGCCAATATCGCAGGATTTACCAAGGTCGCCAACGCCATGCTCGCATACGGGGTGATGTAGTCCAGTTTCGACCTTATTTCCGCATGATATCGACAGCTACGCAGTTTGGTCCTATTTGGCTTGCCAAGCCGATTGTTGCGTAATACATTGCCCACATCTTAAACAGGGCTTTTCCATGCGCAAACTTCTTTTTGGGCTCAGCTTGGTGCTGGCCGCCGCTTGTACACCTGAACCAACCCCCATGCCCGAACAGCAGCTCGACGCTCGCGTGGCCGGTGGATTCCTTACCCAGGCTGATGCGGCATACCGCAAAAGTGTTATCGCCAATCCGGCCTATAGTCTGGCGCTGGAATTGGACCGCGACGAAAACACCTACGGTGGTCGTATTGAGATCAGTTTTGACTATAGCGGTGATGGTGCGCCGCTGACCCTGGACTTCAATGGTGGTCAGGTGCAGGGCGTCAGCATTAACGGCGAAGCTGTCGCATTTGAATACAACCGTTACTTTATTACCCTGCCAGCGGGAGCAATCAGTGCTGGCGCGACTAGCCTGCAGATTGATTACAGCCAAAACTACAGCCAGGATGGGGCCGGTTTATACCGTTATGTCGACCCGGCCGATAGCCGTGTTTACCTCTACTCCGACTTTGAGCCCTACGACGCCAACCGGATGTTTCCACACTTCGACCAGCCCGACTTGAAGGCGCGCTACACCCTGCAGGTGAGTGCTCCGAGGGATTGGCAGGTGGTGAGCACAACCCGTGAGGCAGAGGTTTCCAGCAAAGGGGAAAGGTCCCTCTGGCGTTTCCCTGTCACTGAGCCAATAAGCTCTTATGTCTTCTCTCTACACGCTGGCGAATACGTAGTGTTCGAGGACAAAGACTTTCGCTACCCGCTGCGCTTATTCGCCAGAAAATCGATGGCCCAGTACGTTGAGGCCGATGAGTGGTTTGAGATGACTCGTGTTGGCTTTGACTACTTTGATGAATACTTTCAGCTGCCTTATCCTTTTGTGAAGTATGACCAGTTGCTTGTGCCGGATTACAATAGCGGCGCCATGGAAAATGTCGCCGCAGTTACATTCAAGGAAACGTTTCTGCAGCGCGGCGAAAGTACCCGTCGCCAGCGGCTGAGTCTAGCCAGTGTTATCTTCCATGAAATGGCGCACATGTGGTTTGGGGACGTTACCACTATGGCCTGGTGGAACGGCCTGTGGCTGAATGAGAGTTTCGCCACTTACATGGCGAACCTGGCACTGGCCAATGCCACTGACTATGACGAGACCTGGCAGGAATTTTTCATGGGTAAGAAGAATTGGGCCTACACTGAGGACCAGCAGGTGACGACTCACCCGATCGAGCTGCCTGTAGCGAATACCGCCGATGCCTTTACCAATTTCGATGGCATCACCTACGGCAAGGGCGCTTCCGCGCTGAAGCAGTTGGCTGCGTTGTTGGGTGAGGATGTTTTCCGTCAGGGCGTGCGCGACTACCTCGCAGCCAATGCCTGGAAAAACACTGAGCTTGAAGATTTCATGGGTGCCATGAGTAAGGCGGCGAACCAGGATCTGGGTGACTGGACTCAGCGCTGGCTCTATCAGGCCGGACTCAATAGCATTGAGGCCAGCTTCAGCTGTGAAAGCGGCAAGATAAGCCAGATGGCATTATTGCAATCAGCTCCCGAGGACTATCCGACCCTGCGTCAACAGCGCACGCAGATCGGCCTATTTAGTCGGCAGGAAGATAGCCTGGTCGTGACCGATACGGTGGCACTTATCTTTGACGGTGTCCGCACCGAAGTAACGGATGCCGTAGGTCTGCCTTGCCCTGATTTTGTCTATCCAAACTACGAGGATTGGGCCTATATCAAGGTCAGGCTGGATGATCAATCAATCGCTGCAGCTCGAGCCGATATGAATGCGCTGAAGGATCCTATGCAGCGTACTATGACCTGGTACGACCTGTTTACCATGGCGTTGGATGCGGAATTGCCACTGACCGATTATCTGAATATTTTGGCTGAAAATCTTCCGAGTGAAAAGAACCTGAGCACTGCCAGTGACTTGCTGGACAACCTGCGCAGTGGCATGAGTTACCTGAATCAGGTGCCGCAAAGCGCGCAATTACTGCCGCTTTATGCGGATACCTTCGAGCCAATGTTGTGGCAACTGGTGCAGACCAGCGCGGGTGACGCGCGCCGCACCTGGTTGGGTGGCTATATTGATGTGGCCAACAACGAGCGAGCCTTCACTCGGCTCGAAAGCCTGCTGCGCGATAAGACCGGGATTGAGCTGGATCAGGACCAGCGCTGGAGAGCTATCCACAAGCTCAATGAATTTAACCGGCCAAATTCCGCCGAGCTGGCACGCGCGGAAGCGCAACGTGATAACTCCTCCATTGGTCAGGAAAATGCGGTGCGGGCCAAAGTGCTTGCAGCCCCCGGCGAAGAAAAGTGGGCGTGGATGCAGCGCGCGGTGGCCAGGGATGATCAGTACACCCTGCAGCGCAGCCGCACCATCCAACGGGGACTGTTTCCCTATTCCAGTCAACGTCAACTGGCGGCGCCTTTTGCTGACCGTATGATTACCCAGCTACCAGAAGTGAGTGAGCGGCATGAAGATGTGTTTCACAAGAATGTGACCAGAGGTTTGTTTCCGCGCTTGTGCAACGTCGAGAACGTGGCTCGCCTCAAGCAGGCCAGCGCGAAACTCACAGATTTAAATCCCTTTATTGTGCGTGCGTTGAAGATTGCCGTCCAGTATGACCAGCGATGTGTGGATATCGGCGCGTTACTCGCCAGGTAGATATGTCGCTGTTGTAGTGAGCACGTCCACGTCCGATGGCCGAGAGAGTGATCAGGGCGACAATGGTTTTTAACACGAAGCCCCGGAAGAGAGGCGGAACCAGTCGCCTCACTGATACTTGCGACAAGAAAGTTCAGCGTGTCTCCACCAGCGATCGTCAATGAACGACTCCCAGGAAAAATCACATCCGCCGCCACTGTGCCGATCGCCTTTGCGATATTCGGATCAGCATAGATGGAGCCCAGAGGAAAGATGGTGGCGATAAAACTCTCCGTCTGGAGGGGTGAGTTAGTCAGTCCAACCTTCCCCTCTGTCCGCCCCCATGATGCCAGTGAAGGAGTAGTCCATCGGGGGTTGTGCTGCGAATGTTGCTAATGTGGTAAACGGAGGAGCCCATATACGGAAGCGACCTTTGGCGAGACTTTAGCAAGAGTTTTAAGATTACTCTCAGCGGACATCTCCAGCATATAGCCTCAAATAAAAGGTGGTTTTAACTTGTCAGGTTTCTTTACATTTTTAGAATTAAGTAGACTTTTGATTTCCCCTAACCCCTATTCCCACAAGGGTTAGGGGCCTTGGCATGATTAATGCTTAGTTTAAGAAATAGACTAATTTAAAGGCGAGGCGAACATGAAAATATTCACAAGAATGCTAGCGGTATTGGCGATTGGGGGGTGGACTGGAGCCGCGAATGCAGCTTTGTTAGATCTTTCTTTCAGCGGTCAAGTGGATGGTTCAGGGGCGATGGTTGGCGGCGTGAGCGCCACCGTCGGTTCTCCATTTACACTTGATGTATTGATCGACGATGCAAATGCCGCACTCGGTTTGTATACGGTTTTAGGTATAAGTTACACAACAACCGTGGGAACTTATACGACAGTTGCAGCTTCTTGGGCTAAGTCTCTTCTGGCAACTTCGGTCGGCGCGTCAATATCTCTGGGGCAGCAAGGAGGCTTTTTTGAAGATAACCCCACAACGGAGCATTTTGGTCTGTCCCTTTCAAACTTCGGTCCATCTTCTTTCGACAACCCACTAAGTTGGACCGGTGCGGCAATCACTGGAGACATCATTGTTCGGGGTATCAATGGCTTCGACTCATTTGATCAACTATCTGGCAGTGTCCCTTTGAGCGGCACGCTCGCAGTTTCTGTACGGAACGCCGCAGTTCCTGCACCCGCCACCCTCGCTCTATTCGGCCTTGGCCTAGCTGGCCTTGGCTGGTCAAGACGCAAGAAAGCGTAAAAAACTCCTAGTGAATTAGCCCTCTACGGAGGGCTTTTTATTGCCTGCAATTCGAAGCGGCGAACTACCGTCTCTGTGTACTCATAGGTTGGCGTAACTAATTGCCAGGGAATTGAACCACTCCGCTCGTGCGATCACATCTGTCGTTAGTAGCGTGACCACGTAGTAGGCCAACAGGACAGGAAAGGGCCAGCGTAAGCGTTTATACCACCATTCGGCCGATACAAGCACTGCACACAGCACGATGAGAGTGACGACGGATGCGTAGAGGGCGATGTCGAAATTAGGCACAAGACTTGGCGTCCCATACAGATAAGTTCGCTCCAACGCCGCTTCGAGTGGGATAATGGCGGTGCAGGCCATCAACCGCAGGTGAAGCGCAATATCGCGCCGCCTTGATCGCCAGCCAAAGGAAAACGCAAAACAACGCCAGAGCAGTCATGTCGATGTAGAAGAACTTAATCGCGGTAGAAGGGACCCCGTCCACCATGCCGCCTTCTTTTAAGATCATGGTCTGTAGCACTTGCAACCCGCTAACTACTACTACCGCCGCAAGAGTAAGAGAGATATAACCTACCGTGCGGTGATATTTTCGCCAACCGCTTTTGATCAGCCATGCCTGGATAATTGTCAGCAACATCCAGGCGATCGCGCTGATACCATGAATAATAATGTGTGTTTCTATATTGACTATAGCTGATAAGAAACTGGGCCAGAACGACACGAAGGTAATCGCGAAGATGGCGGTGAACCAAATCCACCACTGCTGCGACCAGCGAGGCAGGGTTCTGCGGGCAGTTGTCATGTAATTAATCTTCCCTGCGCTTCGAAAGCGGGTTGCAATACGAGTATTGGAAGGACAAATACTCTCACTCGCCTCAATCTACAACAAAAAACAAGCTACTGCCAATCCCCAAGCTACTGCCAATCCCCAAGCTATTTGGAAGTTCACTGCCAGCGTAAACCGCAGTTCATTTACATAACTCATTAAAGCTAGATTGAACTTGTTTACGATGCTTTCCCTTCCCTTTTTCGGATGAGATTGCATTAGCCCAGTGATCGCACGGAGGCTCGAAGTTCTCCTCATAGATATATGTTGCTATATTGGAGAGCATGTCATCACCGAGCGGTAACGCGGGCATCAGTCCCAATTTCTTTATTGGGTGCTTCATAAGCGCTCTATCTTCAGTGGGCTGACTCACAAATTGGACTATGGCGTCTACGAATGCCTGCTGATTTTCGTATTGGCGCTGGTAGCGTCGCTGTACGCCATACATCGGGGGGGCTTTGGGCGGGTTGAGAGAGGCATCGTGACAACTTTGGCAAACTGCAAAAACCGCCTTGCCCTGAATCGCCGATTCTGACAATGACGCTTGATCATCTTGTGCATATATCAGTGAACTTCCAATCAATAATGAAGATAGCGCCAGACGGCCAATACTTTTTCTATACATAGTGGATTCCTTATTCGTAACAATGACATTGTGACTCATAGTAAAGCCAGATAACAGATGGGTTGGTAGTCTCTCACACAAAGTCGACTACCAATTCTCGGCAAGTAACTCGAAATAGGACTGAGGATGAAGACAAGCAGGACATACCCCTGGCGCCTCTTCAGCTTCGTGGAGGTTACCACAATTTCTGCACTGCCAGACCATCTTTCCGGCCCTCGTGAAAACCCGTCCCGACTCCAAATTTTCCAGGGTTGTAGCAATGGCACCAGCCGGAAATGATTCGGTGATTTGTATATCGCCACCCTCCAGGAATTTGAAGAACCGCTTTGCGTGCTCCATGGTAGCGATAATTGAGTTTGGGGCCATGATTGAAGTCAACTTGAGAAAAGACTAGATTGGTTTAGGGTTGCATCCCTGACAGCTGTATCGACGGCATCGCCAATTTACGTCGCCGAAATTGATAGAGTTGCTGCTCAGGTGAGTTAATCACCTGTCGTTCAACGCCGTTCGTACGCGTCGCTGTAACGAACGATACTGCGGGTTGCAAGTTTGTCGCCGTTTTTGAATTCCGCACCGCGTGCGGTGACTTCGAGCATTGCCTGGCCGATCTGTTCGGCTCTCACAGCGGCGCCGACAGGTGCAAAGAACCAAAAAATAAGATCCTGCCCTAGATGCGCTTCTTCGTCGGTTGGCCCTATATAGTCGGGTCGATACGCGATCACCCGAAGGACTGTACCTTCGGCGAGCTCGAACAGCGTGCGCTCGGCACGCAGTTTTTCGCGCGCCCACATCGCGCTTGACTCTTCCGAAATATCGCTGGAACTGATGTAATGAAACGACAAGTCGGGCTTGTCACTTGCCGTTGTCCACGCGTCTACGAAGCGCGCAGGAAAGTCTACGTGAATCATGCCGTAGGTCTTTTCATCGACGCCGATTGAGTTTGTTCCAATTGCCCAATAGACTGCATCTGCTTCTGCTATTTGTTCGTGCACAGAAGAGTAGTCGAGATAGTCGGTGTGAAGCGTTACCTCCACTTTCCCGGAATCAACACCCGCCTCGATTCGAGGTGTCACCCGTCGTGTAAAAACATGAATCTTGTTGATTTCCGGATTCGCCAGAGCTGCTTTTAGAATACCGTCGCCTGCGGTTCCGGTGGCACCGAAGATCGCAATGGTTTCGTGGTTTGCTATTCGCTGCTCAAAGACCGCGATTGCGTCATCCTTCATCGCTAGCGTGAGCGCCCCGGCAATGTATACCAAACCAAACAGCGCCAAGGGTACGAGGAGGATCATTTTTAGACGAAGTCGTTTCATGAAGGGGCACACCTTGATCAGTGAGAGGGAAATGGCGCGAACTCTAATTCAGCGTTAAGTACATAGTATCAACTCTCCATTATTTGCTGAGAATATACGATCTCTATCGTAATAGCATGGCATCTGCCTGCTAGTTGCCTGTAAAATTCAAATCAATTAGCGTACAGGCGGGACACAGAAACGGTGCGTGCGGTTGCTCGTGAAACTCTGGTCTCTGCTTTTTTAACGGACCGATCCGTAGATATGGCTGTCAGCACTCAATGTTAGTAAAAATTAGAGGTTGTTTATGTATAGAAAGATTGTCGCGGTCGCATTATTTGTCTCATTTATCGCAATGGCTACTTCAGGCTTGATGATGTTCTTTATAGAGAAGCCGTCTTTTACCATTCAAATGCACCCTGTCCATAAGCTCTTTGGCCTGGTCATGATACTTTCAGTTATTGGTCATCTGAGCTTCAATCTAAAGTCCATCGTCAGTTACGTCAAAAATCGATCGGTCGCGATATTTGGCGGTGTAATGGTTTGCCTTCTAGTAATGCTTTATGGTGTTGCGTTAAACAATGCAGTCCCGTCAGAAATTGCGATACCTATGGATAAGTTAGCGGCGCAAGCCGAGTCATCTGAATGAGTTTGCATTAACTGTTGCAGTATTAACAAGACAGGCCATTGCACGCCAGTTCTAGGCGTTAATGGCCCTTCGTGGCACTAAGCCGCCTCATGTGAGTTTGATAGGCTTGATGTCAGATTCCGCTGATTACTCAATATAGTCCGCTGGGAGCATTACAGGTCGAACAACTATTTCCTAGTATGTAGTGTTATACGCGCCAGTGAATTCGACAAGAGGTTGATTTGAAAAGACATTATTCAAAACACAAAATTGCGTACAATGATTGGGTGTTATACGGACCCCTCTTTGTATCTAGCTGTTGAACTAAACCGCTTCGCGGTAGCGACCTCCCGACCTCTCACCTCCGTTTTTTAATTTATAGACCACACTTATCTTGATCACTTGGTGATCAAACTTTCCATTTCCCTTCAAGGAGATAAGTGATGAGTCCATTACGCCAGAAAATGATCGATACCATGGTTCTCAAGGGCCATGCCGCCAGTACGCAGGCAAGCTATCTATATGCGGTTACACAATTGGCTGCGTACTACCATTGTCCGCCAGACCAATTGAAAGTAAGCGAGGTTGAGCGCTACTTTTTGTATCTTCTGCAAGAGCGGAAGCTCGCTCCCGCCAGCGTGCGCCTCTACGTGAATGCAGTACGGTTTTTGTTTTCCCAGGTATTAGAACGGCCGTTGCAGCACCGTCCCATCCGCTACCCTAAACAGCCGCAACGCATCCCCGAGTTGCTCACCCACAGTGAAGTGCATCAGGTGCTGACCTACTGCAAAAATCGTAAGCAATATACGATGCTCGCCCTGTGCTATGGCGCAGGCTTAAGAGTCAGCGAAGTAGTTGCACTGCGACTCCGAGATGTTGATAGCAAGCGAGATGTTTTACACGTTCGCCAGGGCAAGGGGGCGAGAGACCGAGAACTGATCCTGACGCAGGGCATGCTGTATCTGCTGCGGCATTACTGGCAAGCGTATCGCCCTCAGACCGTATTGTTTTATGGCAGGGATGTTCAAACACCGATCGGTAGTAGTTCAGTGCAGAAGGCCTATACCCGGGCTAAACGAGCTGCTGGTATCGACAAGCACGGGGGTATTCACGCGCTTCGCCATGCCTATGCCACCCACCAGTTGGAGGCAGGCATGCCGGTATATCAGCTACAAAAATTATTGGGGCATCAAAATATTCGAACAACCTTGCGCTATGTGCACTGGCTGCCTCACTTCAAGAGCGATGGTGGTCGAGGAGCCGATCTCGTTGGCGACTTGGCAAAGCAGTCATGACGACCAAAGCAAGCACCGTGCAGGTCCTTCAACGTTTTCTCCCGGACTATCGGGCCACCCATCAACTGAGTCCGCAGCAGGCCAAAGTGCTTAACAATATCGACTGCTGTCGTACCTCGGTGCTGGGAGGGCAGACGTTGGCCTGTGGTCACTGCGGCTTCTCGCAGGAGCGCTTCCATTCCTGCCGCAACCGCCACTGTCCACAGTGCCAAAAAATGGCCAGTACTGCATGGCTAGAGCGACGGCGCGAAGATGTTTTACCGGTTCCCTATTTCCACCTGGTGTTTACCTTGCCGCATGCGTTCAATGGATGGGTGCAGCTGCATCCTGAGGTCATCTACGCGCTCCTGTTTAAGGCGGTATCGACGACGCTCAAGCAGTTTGGGCGTGATCCCAAGCGGCTGAATGGGGAGGTTGGTATGACGTTGGTGTTGCACACGTGGGGCCAGAACCTGAGCCAGCATGTCCATCTTCATTGCCTTGTTCCCGGGGGAGCTCTAGACAAGGACGGAGAAGGTTGGCACCCAGCCCGATCGACCTATTTGTTCCCGGTCAAAGCACTGTCTCGATGCTATCGAGGGCATATGGTTCGTCTGTTACGCCAGGCGTGGAACCGGCAGTTACTCAATCGTATCCACGATCCAGTCCAGATCGACGACACCCTAAACGATGTGATGACGCAGCCTTGGGTTGTCTTTGGTAAATCAACCAGCCAGCATACAGATCAGGTTCTCACCTATTTGTCCCGCTACACGTATCGAATAGCGATTAGTGATCGTCGCTTGGTGTCGATCAATGAGCGGAGGGTGGTCTTCCGATGGAAGAATTATCGAACGGGTGGTCAACAGCAGACGATGTCCCTGACGGGTGAAGAATTTATCCGTCGCTGGTTATTGCATGTATTGCCACACGGTCTGATGCGCATTCGCCACTACGGATTCTTAGCCAATTGTCATCGACGGACAAAGCTGGCGCAGATACGAGAGTGTCTTGGCCGATGTACAGCGATAGAGCCTAGCGAATCCACTCAGGAAAAACCTGGCATGTTGCCTTGCGTCCCCGAGGTCAGTAATTGCCCAAAGTGCAACGAGGTGTCATTTAGAGTTGTGGGTGAAATAGATCCAAGGCGACGGCAAGTGTCGTGATGTAAGCGGTTTTTACAGTTCGGCAATGACGGTTCCTGAGGGTGCTGGAGA
>JADGEN010000063.1:17704-18017 GCA_016744355.1 Halieaceae bacterium | reverse complement strand
GTTCTGGCTTCAATCAGTGAAGGCCGGAGCTGCGCCGAAGTCCCACAAAATAATTGACACTACCATTAGGCAGATAATAATCACCATGCCAATCGCCAGCACTGCGCTGGAGAATAAGAAGCCTCGCTCCTTGGGGATGTCCATCACGATAGGGATACCGAGATACATCAGGTAGACCGACCAGCAGATGGCGACAACACCGACAACCAGATCGACCCACGGCAGGGGGCGGACGCCAACTAGTCCGGCAACGAACAGAGGCGTCGCCATAAGAGCGGCAGTAACAATACCATTGGCGAGAGCGAAAGTGGCG
>JADGEN010000063.1:0-17694 GCA_016744355.1 Halieaceae bacterium | reverse complement strand
ACAGTACCTGTTGGAACTCTTGATGCTCTTACAACTGGTATTCCATTTGAAGTTGCCTTTTTCATTGATTCTAAAGTAGCAGCTGTCATATTACCATCACCAACACCGGCAATAACAATACCTTTTGCGAGAGTGGAGTTTGCGCCGTAGGTGCTTGACATCCAGTGAATGAAATAACCAATAGCAGCGACACTGCCCACCATTGCGAAGTAAAAGAGAATACTGATTTGACGCGCGCTGGCTATAGTGAGCTTGATAACGTCTTGGCTATCACCAACGGTCCAGCCGATTTGACTCGTGCCGTAAAACCAGGCCACTGCTGGGAAAATAGCCATGATGCAGGGGTATAAAACCAGAATATTCAAGGAGCTTTCTGGTAAGTTGGCGATTTCTCGCCACTGGGTGCTGGGTTTAACCAATAGACCAAAAGTATGCTGAATCATGTGGTGTCTTACTCTCCGCTCTTCTTCGTTTTATTTTGTGCAGGCGCATTGTATTAATATAAATACTGGGCGCCATGATCCAAATCAAGTGTTCGTAATAGTTGGGGCAGTTCAGCCACCGAGGTTCGCCATTTCCCTTAAGCCCTGAATATCAAGGATCTCGATTTCTTTGTTGTCTACGCTCAACAGATCCATTTTCTGCATCCGGCTGAAAACACGGCTTACGGTTTCTACGGTCAAACCCAGGTAATTACCTATATCGACACGCGACATAGGCAAGCGAAAAGCAGTCGCGCTGAGTTTGCGTCTGGCATTGCGAGCAGAAATACTCAACATTAAGCTGGCAATACGCTCGTCTGCTGAATTTTTACTCAGCAGGGTGATGAGTTGTTGGTCTTCGGTTATTTCGCGGCTCATAAGCTGAAAGAAGTGACGCTGTAAATTGGGCATCAAGGTGCTGAGCTTTTCCAGCGACTCAAACGGGATTTCACAGATTGCAGCGGTTTCAAGCGCTTTGGCGGAGGAGGCGTGGGTGTTGTTGGCGATGCCATCCATGCCCAGGATTTCACCGGGAAAATAAAAGCCGGTAACTTGCTCTCGCCCATCGTCGGTTGTTTTGTATGCCTTGAGGGTGCCTGATCGAACTGCGTAGACAGATTTGAAGTCGTCTTCTTCGCGATAAAGGTGCTGGTTTTTCTGAATGGGCTTGCTGCGCTGGATGATGTCATCGAGTTGCTCGACATCCTCGCTCTCCAGTGCCAGGGGGAGGCAGATTGCGTTGAGCCTGCAATTTCCACAATTGGTCTGAAAGTCATGCGCACAGGACTTAAATCCGCCCTCTTCAACGATGTTATCCAGATGAATGCTCATAAAAATTACCGACGCAAATATATCTCGACAGTATACTCGAATACTTCGATTATCGAAATGACTTTAGGCGGTTAAACGGTCGCTGAAAATCGAGGAGGAGGCCGGTCACCTTTGTGGGTGTCCAGATAGGCGTCAAAGGGCATGCAGATGTTACGCAGAAAAGGACGGCCGCGTTGGGTGACGTGAATATGGCTGTCACTAATTTTAAGCAAGCCGTCCGCCTCCATGGGGCGCAGTTTAGAAAGCTCATCTGCAAAGTCACTGACGAAGTCCACATTGAACTGCCTATTGCAATCAGCAATATCGAATTTTAGGTCTGAGATTAAAGACATAATAATGTGGCGCCTTAAATCGTCATCGTTGCTTGACTTAAAGCCCCGTGCAATCGGTAACTCATTGAGGTCAATACGGCGATAGTAGTCTTCTATATTCGATTCATTTTGCAGGTAGAAATCGCCCATTTGACTAATGGATGATACCCCCATGCCAAGTAGGTCGTCGGCCATATGTAGAGAGTAGCCTTGAAAATTACGCTGCAGGCGCCCCTCGGGCTGCGCCAGTGCGAGTTCATCTGTGGGCAGTACATAGTGATCCATACCAATATATTCATAGCCGGCTTCCTGTAAGGTCTGGCTAATCATGGTTTGAAGCACCAGCTTTTCGCCGGGCTCGGGCAGGGTCAGGCGGTCTATTGCCCGCTGGGAACTGAAACGTTCTGGCAAGTGGGCATAGTTGTAGCAGGCGATTCGATCCGGTCGCAGACTGACGACTTTGCGCAGCGTCTCTGCCATGGTGATTCTGTCCTGATGAGGCAACCCGTAGATCAGGTCGAAACTCAGGGAACGGAAGCCATGGGCACGAATGCACTCAACCAATGGCGCCACTTTGTTGTAGGGCTGGATTCTATTCGTGGCCTTTTGCACAAGGGGATCGAAATCTTGTATGCCGAGGCTAATCCGGTTAAAGCCCACACCCTTGAGCAATGCGATAGTTTCGGAATTGATCGTGCGGGGATCAATTTCAATGGAATACTCGCGATAACCTTTGTCCAGCAGGCGGAAATGGCTTGCCAGTAAATGCATTAGTTCGGTGATTTCGGCGTTATCGAGGTAAGTAGGGGTTCCACCGCCCCAGTGCATTTGGGTTATTGGGCGCTGATTCCCCACCATTTCTGATTGCAGTTCTATCTCGCGTTGTAGATGAGTGAGGTATTCACGGGCCACTCCCTCTTTGCGTGTCACTATCTTGTTGCAAGCACAGTAGTAGCAAATGTCCTGGCAAAACGGCAGGTGAATGTACAACGACAGAGGCTCAAGCCCCCGGCTAACATTACTTCTCAGAGACTGCTTATAACCCTCAACAGGGAAGTCCTGCCGAAACTGCGGCGCTGTGGGATAGGATGTATATCGAGGACCCTGGCACGCATACTTCTCTGCAAGTACCACCCCTGCTTCGCAGGCAGGGGATAGATCTCCGTAAGGATTTGATTCGCTGGCGATGACACTCATATGTTTTCATGATGCTTCAATATTGAGTGTGCACGATATCAAGTAGGGATAGAGCGTGTGTTGATGTAGGTCAAACGCATGACACAGTAGAGAGCCGGAGTGGTCGTTAAGTGTTCATTTTACTTCAGGCCAGTGATGCGACACTCTTCAAAATCAAACGAACCAATTCTGCCTGCCGTGACACCCCTGTTTTGGAAAATATGGACTTCAGCTGTGCCCTGGCCGTGTGCAGCGATATATTCTGGGCCTCGGAGGACTCGGCGAGACTCAGCCCGCGAGCGAGCAGTATCGCCAGATTGGCCTCTGCAGGTGTCAATCCCAAGAGCTCTCCTAAAACTTCTTGTGACGCACGCTCATGCAAATCTGGATCGCTGATGAATATGGCAGCGCATGGACTGGATTGCCCCTCACTCCACTGGGAGGCGGGCACGGGTCGAACCACAAGACCCAGATCGGAGCGATTGCCCGATCGCGGTACGCTTAAAGCTCTTACCACTGATGTTTCGCGCTTTTGCTGCGCGCTGATAATGGTTTTCACAGCACTTTGCAGACGACTGTTGGTGTCGCGACCGTTTATGTGCAAGTGCTCGCCTTTCAGGCTAATGCCGTCAGCTTGGTCTAGCATGGCTTTGGCGATTGCATTGGTGTTTAACAGCCGTGCTTGCTCGTCGAGGATAATGGTTGCAACACTCAGTTGGTCCACCGCTCCTGCGTAGAGGTCCCGTTCGGAGCGGGTCCGATTGAGCTGAGCGTAAATCTGTATCGCGCGCTGTAGGTGAGGTGTAATAGTTTCAAGCAGGTTGCGCTCACGATTGTTAAAGCCAGGCTCGCTGCGTCTCCGGGAGAATCGCAATCGCGCCAGCATCCCTCCAGGCTCTATTGCGTCAACGCCCAGAATTCGAAATAGGTCTATAGGCTTGAGGTAGTGCAAATAATAATCGGAGGCGACAAGCTCCGTGTCGGTGAGGATATCTTCTAGTGCTATAACCTTGCCTGGAGGCAGATTGAGAAACGGGTCCAGGGCAAAAAATTCCTCACGGTATATCTTTAGCTCCCAATCGTCGGGGTCTGCCAAGCTATCAGGCTGTGGGGCTTTTTTGGTGTCGGGGCGCAGGCTGTTCAGGATCACCCCTTCATCACCAGCAGTTGGGGGGCGCAGTACAAGAGAAACTACCTGTGCATCCAGGGCGTGGCGCAAAGCGGGAAGTGCGCTCTGCCAAGGTTGGCTTTCAAGGGGGCCCTGGTAGATCAAGCCAATCAGGTTATTGAGGTCACTGTCGATGCTGTGGGGCGTTTCATCGGTTTGGTTCATGGCTGATAAGCGCTATTTTTCGATGTCGTCTAAATCCGCAGTGATCTCTGTAAGCAACTTGGGTTTGCCAACACCCCAGCCCTGCAGGTAATCAACACCAATTTCGGTGAGCTTTTCGATGATCTTTTCGTTTTCTACTGACTCTGCAATGGTTTTTTGGCCAAGGAAGTGAGCGAGATCGTTAATTGAGCGCGTCATGGCGTAGTCTGTTCGGTTTTTGTCGATTTCCTTGATGAAAGTACCATCGATTTTCACGTAGTCGACCGGGAGCTCGCGCAGGTAGTTGTGGCTGGCGAGCCCAGTGCCAAAATCATCGATTGAAAATTTGCAGCCTATGTTTCTAAAGGCCCTGACAAAATCGGCTGCTTTCACCAGATTAGAAATAGTGCCAGTCTCGGTGATTTCAAAACACAGTTTGCTGGTGCCCACACCATATTCAGATATTTGATCAAGCAGGTAGTCCATGAAACTGTCGTCTGTAATGCTGCTTCCAGACAGGTTGATAGATAAATCAGGGACCATTTTCTGGCTATCCATAAGCTTGCAGATCCAGCTGAAGGCTTCTTTCACAACCCAGCGATCCACCAGCCCCATATAGCCGTAACGCTCTGCAGATTCAATAAAATCGACCGGAGAGGTCAGCGTGCCATCTTCATTTTTTAGGCCGAGCAGAAGCTCGTAGTGTTGTGACTCCCCAGAGCTGCCATCCACTGAGGTTTGTACAATGGGTTGAGCGCGTAAAACAAATCGATTCGTTTCCACCGTTTTTTTAAGCCTGGATTTTTCCTCTGCCTGCTTTTCACGGTAGCTGTCAATCTCGCCTTGATCTTCTTCAAACTCTACGACCTGATTGCGGCCCCTGTTCTTGGCCAGCAACATTGCAGACTTTGCCAGCTGGATGACATCCGCAACACCGGGGCTGTAGTCACTAACAGGCGCGACACCAATGGAGACGGTGAAAGTTACTTTCTCATCGGAAATTTCAACACTGCTGGACTCTATATCTGCACGAATCTTCTCAGCGTATTTCATCGCCTGATCAATGTTTTTGTCCAGCACCAAAATACCAAACTGATCATCCTGGATACGACAGGATGAAACTTTCTTCCCGTGTAATTGCGCGAGTAGCTTTGCGAATTCCAGTAATATCAGGTTGCCATTTTCTTCGTCATAAATCTCATTGACCAAATTGAACTGGTCTATATCCACATATAAAACTGCATGCTGGGAGTTTTTGCGCTCGGCGTGACGTAAAGCCCGACCCAACTGGTTTAAAAAAGTGTCGTAGTTGATCAGTTTGGTTAAAGCGTCATGATTTCTGGCAAAGCTCAGTGACTTTTGCACATGCTCCAGAGTGCTGTACATGCTCTGGTCTACGAGTGACAGTTTGTCGGTAGGAGTGGGCGGCTTTACGCCGCGGCTCAGCCGCCTGGCAAGTTGCACAGAGGACAAGTCAGCGTGGCGTTGGCCGCGCTCGTTGGCGAAAATAAAGCGGTCTTTGTTGTCGCTGATCCAGGCGAGCTGCATTCTTCTTTTGCGACCCTGTTTGTCTTTATATGACAACCAGGTTCCCACATCCAACTGGTTAACCCGGTTTACCCAGCGATTTATTCGCGGCAGGGTTTGGATCTTTTCCCTGACTTCCTCTGGTAGTGGCCCTTTTTCTGCCTCTGGTGCGGGCACCGACACCATTTGTACGCTTTCTCGCCCTGAAAAAATTCTGCGCAAGGTGTCGAGAATTGCTTCATGGGCAATGTTTGCTGGAAGAGCTGCGCTGATTTCCTGATTTATCATGTCGATCAGGGACTCAGCTTCCAGGCTGCGCTGCACCATCATGTCATCGTCTACTGTGCCCTCGTGCTGTTGGCCTAACCACAGCGCGAGAGTGTCCAAGGTATTGATTTGTTCTTGCCAGGTGTTGCTGTCGATGCCCTCGCGTAGATGAGTCAGTATCAGCAGGTCGCGCCAACCGCCATCGATGAGCTTGAGTAGAACTTCAGGAACCAGCTGTGAGGTAAATTTCGCGTCTATAATCTGTTGTACTGTCAGGTGGGCTTCGTCTAGTTTCTGTTGCCCTTGCTGGGTTTTTACAACGCGATCCAGGTTGCGTGTCTGTGCTCTTTGTTGCTGAGAAACCAGTTTGTCAACATTGGCCAGCGCGCTTCCGAACACCATACTGTCATCATCGTAATCGTTGATGATTGTTTCGATGATGCGCTCAATGCGGTTTTCCAGCGCTTTATTGGGGAAATTTGCAGAGGTGGCGAGTTGCGCCAGTTTGTCTACAACTCCCCTCGCCGGGTGCTCCTTGTCGACGAAAAAATGGGGCTCCAACAGAGCGAGCTTGGCCAAGGGGATTTGCAGGCTGCCCAGAGCGGGTTTGAGCTCTGAAGTGACGTCCACCTGAGATTGGATTGAGCCAAATAAATTATCGACGAGGTCGATTTGGTTAACGCTTTCCTGTGATAAGCCACCGCTGTCTTGCAAGCCCTCAATGTTTTGTTGGTTCGCCATCAAATAATCGCGAAGTGAAGCGGATTTGCCAACCGCACGGCGTGCATCCATGTCGTGTTGCAAACTTCCCAGTGCGCTGGCGATACTGGGTGTGTCGGCGAGAGCTTGCGTGGCTACCGGTGCAGTAGGGGCTTGCCCGGATACTAAAACATCGGCTTCACGTTTAAAATTCAGGGCCGATATAACCGAGTTATACAGTGAGTCGGGAGTAAACTGAGCAGCAGTGCCAGTGTTAGATGATTGCGAATTAGCGCTATCGCCAGGGGCAGGTGTTGCCTCTTGTTCGAGGTTCTGTGCCGAGGTCTGCTGCGCTGCGCTGTCTGTATCGGCTTCAGGTGGCGCGGGTGTTCGCTTTTTCGCCATTTTTTTGGGTTTCTTTAGAAGCGAACCCATTTCCTTTACCTCTGCTTCGAGGTCTGGCCGTATATTGGCTGCCCGCAAAGGCGCGTTGAGGCGCTCATAGTAAGTGCCCAGTTGAGCAACGAACTCAGTTTTAAAATATTCGAGTATGTCAGAGACGGCATCTCTGGGGATTTCCTGACCTTTGAGTGCATTGGGAAAGGCCCTGCAAATATTATCTACATGAACAGGCAGGTAAACCTTATTGGGATCCAGGTCCATCAGCTGGGCCAGCCTGATGGTCAAGCATTCCAGAGCCAAGTGACATTGGTCCACCCCAAGCTCAATAATTTTATCGATTCTAAGGTGGGTTTCGAAATCGTCGATATTGACCAGGCCCAATTTTTCGGCGGCCTGCACGTCATTGGC
This sequence comes from Halieaceae bacterium, assembly GCA_016744355.1. Classification (GTDB taxonomy): domain Bacteria; phylum Pseudomonadota; class Gammaproteobacteria; order Pseudomonadales; family Halieaceae; genus JBALVT01. The sequence continues at coordinate 10,279 of JADGEN010000063.1, read as the reverse complement.
TTCGCTGTAGGGGTCTTCGACTTTTAGCGTGACATCTTTGTAGTAGCTGGCGAGTTCGTCGGCCATGGAGTCGGTGATACGAGCCGTATTTCGCTTAACCGCGTTCATGGCGTCGTAATAGAAGTTGTAACCAGTGGAGGTTTGCTTGCTCTTTGCTGAGAGTGCGAATAAGTGGTCTTCGAGTTTTCCTAGAAAAATTTCAAACTCTGTACGAAATTGCCCGATGCTCTGTCGGCGAAGTCCCTTTAGGGCCTCACTATCCGAGCTCGCTGAAAATGGTGTTCGTTGTTCCCCCATCGGTGTGTCATCTTCTCTTTGCATACAATGGCTATAGTTTATTGGCGAGAGGCACTTATCTGACAATTACCAAGGATAGTATACCCTGATGGCAGGTGGCCACAAGGCGCGTCAGGCCAAGGGGTGGCCCCATATGGGCTAGATCTTGGACTCATTGTGTATTGACTTTGCTGGACGCTCATTCCGCAGTATTTGCTGCGTCCAGAAAGGCGGGTTTCTCTCCGCCGCCGTGTACAGCAAAGCTGGTGCCGCTCACATAAGAGGCCGCCGGTGAGGCCAGAAACAGGCAGGCGTTGCCTATATCGTCGGGAACGGCCATCCGCCCCATCGGAATTGTAGCGCCTACAGCTTTAACACCCTGCTCATCACCGTAGTGCAGGTGTGACTGCTCCGTTTCTGTCAGGCCAACGATAACCGCATTAACGCGCACCCGTGGAGCCCATTCCACGGCCAGAGAACCTCCCAGATTAACCAGTCCCGCTTTTGCCGCCCCATATGCCGCTGTACCAGGGGAGGGGCGTATCGTGCTCACACTGGCGATATTAATGATGCTGCCACCGTCGTCCTGCTCTTGCATTACGGCATTTGCCGCTTGGCTGAAGTTGAGCGGGGCGATAAGGTTGAGTTTGATGATGGCTTCTGAAAAGCGCGGTGATACGCTGGCTGCATCAGCATGTGGCGCACCGCCGGCATTGTTTACCAGCACATCGACACGCCCGAATAATTCTACAGCCCGCTCGACACAGGCGTTTATTTGCTCCACAACCTTCACGTCACAGAGTGCAAAGTGGGCTGTTTTTCCGCCGCTGGAAGGTAATTCCTCGGGTTCGCTGCGTCCGCAGATCAATACGTCGGCTCCAGCGGCCAGGAAGCACTCCGAAATACCCCGGCCTATGCCCTTGCCGCCGCCGGTGACAATGACTGCTTTTCCGGCAAAATCAAAGGGGTTTTTCATGGTTATAGGTTCCTGTTGTTAGTGGGGGGCTAGGCTTGTGATTGAAGGATGAATTACTTAATATGCCTGCGCATTATCTATCGTAACAAAACTTCATTGGATACAGTAATCATGACGACTGAAAGTTTACCAATACTGGCAATTTTAGGCGGTACCGGCGATCTGGGAACTGGTTTGGCGCGCCGTTGGGCGCAGGCGGGATACCGGGTCATTATCGGTTCAAGAACCACAGAAAAAGCCGAAGCCGCAGCTGCTGACCTTCGCGAAGTGATGGCCGAACGCGGGGTAAGTGCCGTAAATGTCAGCGCCATGGAAAATCTCGCAGCAGCTGAATCTGCCGATATCGTCACACTCACCGTACCGTTCAGCCACCAGGCCAGTACGCTTGAATTGGTCAAGCCCGTCCTTCAGGGGAAAATACTCATTGATGTCACTGTGCCATTGGTGCCGCCCAAAGTAGCGCGCGTACAGCTTCCTGCCCAGGGCAGTGCGGGTCAAATCGCCCAGGAAATACTAGGTGAAGAGGTCTCAGTAGTGTCGGCCTTCCAAAATGTCGCTGCACACCATTTACAGGAAGGTCGGGGACTGGATTGCGACGTACTGGTATGCGGTAATAAGAAAGTGGCGCGTGCCGAAGTTATAACGCTGGTCGAGGCGGCAGGCATGCGTGGCTTTCACGCCGGCATGATTGACAACGCAGCAGCAGCAGAAGCGCTGACATCCGTGTTGATAACAATCAATAAACAGTACGGCTGCCACGCGGGAATTACAATCAGCGGAGTAGGCGATAGTTAATGCCTGCTACGCTTGCCCTCATTCCTCTAAAGAACTTTCCTCTCGTTGAACCCGGACAGGATTTGGTTCGATTGATCTGTGACGCCCTGGAGCACAGCCAGCTGTCGATTGAAGAGGGCGATGTGCTGGTTGTCGCTCAGAAAATTATCTCCAAAGCGGAGGGGCGTTACGTCCGGCTGGCCGATGTTGATCCCGGCCCTGAAGCAATGACCCTGGCGAAACAGGCCGAAAAAGATCCCCGCCAGATGGAACTGGTGTTGCGTGAGTCCCGGGAGGTTGTGCGTGTAAGGCCCGGTGTGGTGATCGTGGAGCACCGCAATGGTTACGTACACGCCAATGCGGGTATTGATAAGTCGAATATTCCCAATTCGAACGGCGATACTCAAGTATTGCTTTTGCCTGAAAATCCTGATGAATCTGCATGTGAGCTGATGAAGGCGTTAAGTGAGCGCTATGGCGTGGGCTTGAAAATTATTATCAATGACAGTGCCGGGCGCGCCTGGCGCAATGGAACGGTTGGCATTGCCATCGGTACAGCGGGTTTTGACCCCTTATTTAATCAAGTGGGGGAACAGGATCTCTACGGAAATATTCTGGAAGTTACCGAAGCTGCTGTAGCTGACGAGTTGGCTGCAGCGGCGTCATTTGTAATGGGACAGGCAGCAGAGGCCTGTCCGGTGGTGTTACTGCGCGGCGCCAAATTGAAGCCTTCCACCGATGGCTCCCGCTCTTTGCTTCGCGATAGAGCACAGGACATGTTTCGCTAATGAACGCCCCGACAATACTCGCGATAACCGGCGGTGTAGGTGGGGCAAAGCTTGCTCTGGGGTTGGCGGATGAAGTGAGTGCAGCCCGGTTGCACCTGTTGGTGAATACCGGAGATGACTTTGAACATCTGGGGCTGCAAATTAGTCCGGATATAGATACGCTGCTCTATACCTTGGCAGGGCTCAGCAACCAGAGCCAGGGGTGGGGTCTTGAAGGTGAGAGCTGGAATGCCATGGGCGCACTGGAACAACTAGGCGGAGAGACCTGGTTTCGCCTCGGTGATAGAGATCTGGCTACTCATCTGTGGCGCACTCAGGCCCTTGCCAGTGGCGCTGGTTTTCTACAGGTGGTAGATACACTCGCGCAGCGATTGGGCATTGATTGTAATATTCACCCTATGTCAGAAGACCCTGTGAGAACGACACTTGGCACAGACGAGGGCGAACTGCCGTTTCAACACTATTTTGTGCGTCGTCAGTGCGAACCTGCGGTTTCCGCGATTCGTTTCAAAGGTATTGAGTCTGCTCACCCCAATCCGGCGGTCATGCGACTGCTGGAGAGGAATGCTCCAGATGCAATTATTATTTGTCCCTCTAATCCCTTTGTCAGTGTCGATCCCGTTTTGCAGATTCCTGGAATGTGGCAGGCTTTGCGGGGTTGTTCCGCACCGGTTATTGCCGTGTCCCCCATAGTGGCAGGTATGGCCATTAAGGGGCCTGCGGCAAAAATGATGCAGGAGCTAAAACTGCCCGTCAGTGCACTTGCTGTGGCGAAGTATTATAGTGAACGCTATCCCGGCTTGTTGTCGGGTTTTGTTATAGATAACAGTGACGCGGATCTGCTAGACGAAATCGGCGTTATGGGAATGGATGTGACCGTAACAAATACCATAATGCGTAGCCGGGAAGAGAAACAAGAATTGGCGCAAACTGTTCTTCGCACTGTGGGGCTCGCCTAGCTGTGGCCAGGGCTATTTTACCGCTCAAGGACCTGGTTGAGGCAAAGTCGCGCCTGTCCGGATTGTTGCGTCCTGCAGAGCGCAGATCACTGGCACAGGCAATGGTAGAAGATGTATTGTCCACATTGGTGAACCACCCACAAATAAGCGCCGTTACCCTGGTGTCAGATGATCCTTCCAGCGCCTTGTTGGCTAACAATTATGGCATAGAGCATATGCCAGAGGCTGCATTGGGCTGTCGTGGACTCAACCCGGTTATTACCAAGACAAGCCGTTTGCTAGCAGAAAGAGATGACCAGTCTATTGTCGTATTACACGGCGATTTACCCTGTCTAAATGGCGATGATATTTCTGCGGCTCTCAAGGTACTGCAAGAGAATAATGGTTTGGTTATTGGTTGTGATAGACATGGAGTGGGTACCAATTTGCTGGCGTTTAATACTATGAACCTGCCCGAATTCGCCTTTGGTGTTGGCAGTTGTGCCAGCCACCGTGCCTGGGCGGAATTAGAGGGCGTTCCTGTGCACATTTTGCACCGGGAAGGAATTGGCCTGGATATAGATGAGCCGCAAGACCTGAGTATATTATTGTCCTGTCTGGTTGGCGTCGAACAGGGACACTGTGGGCGTTTACTGGTGGCATCTGAACTCGGTGACAGGATTCGGGTGCAGTTGTCCAGTATGGGGCTATCAGGTACAGATGTTTCAAGTGAGAGGTTTTTGGATGAAGGTGTAGGCATATCATGAGCAACTGGCAGGCATTACAAGCGAAACTTCTGACAGGGGGAGTAGCTGATTCTGACGAGGCACTTTCGCTTGCTGCTATCGATGATACGGCTGAGCTGGTGCGTGTTGCAGGAATCTTGCGCGACCGGGGGCACAATAATCTGATCAGCTATTCACGCAAGGTTTTTATTCCACTGACGCAGTTGTGTCGTGACGTTTGCCACTACTGTACTTTTGCGCAAACACCGAAAAAGCTCGAACAAATATACATGCCTGTCGAAGAGGTCGTTGCACTGTGTCATGAGGGCGCCAAGGCTGGCTGTCAGGAGGCCTTGTTCACTTTGGGTGAGAGGCCTGAGCTACGATATAACGCTGCACGCCGTGCGCTTGCCGAGATGGGCTATAGCACAACGCTTGCGTACGTACAGGCTGTAGCGGCCCGCGTGCTGGAAGAAACCGGCTTGCTTCCGCACATAAACGCGGGCTGCATGACTGCAGAGGAAATCGCAGGTTTACGGCAGGTGAGCGCTTCTATGGGTATTATGCTGGAATCTACCTCCGCCCGTTTGTGTGAAAAGGGCCAGCCACATTACGGCTCGCCCGACAAAGACCCAGCGCGGCGATTGGAGACATTGGAGCTGGCAGGAGAGGCTAAGGTTCCCTTCACCTCCGGAATTCTTATCGGGATCGGTGAAACTCGCCTGGAACGTATCGAGTCTTTACTTGCGCTGCGTGAAGTGCATCGGCGACACGGTCATTTACAAGAGATTATCGTACAGAATTTTCGTGCCAAACCCAATACGCTCATGGCGCAATCGCCCGAGCCAGATTTGAACGAACTGTTGTGGACTATCGCCGTTACACGTTTGATTTTTGGCAGCGCAATGAATATCCAGGCGCCACCAAACCTTAGTCCCGGTGTACTGCCGAAACTTGTAGCTGCAGGCATCAACGATTGGGGTGGGGTGTCACCGCTGACTCCCGACCATGTCAATCCTGAGGCGCCCTGGCCACACTTGGATAACCTTGCTCGCGAAACAGCTGCAGCTGGAAAGTTTCTCGAGCAACGTCTGACCATTTACCCACAGTACGCTATGCGCGGCGAGCTCTGGCTGGATGAGGCACTGCGCACATCGGTACTGCGTCACATGGATGCCAGTGGCTTTGCCAGACGTGACAATTGGGCGCCAGGCGAGGACCTTCCCGTACCCGAGATCGAAGCTCAACTGCTCAGGGTTGGAGTAATTTCCGAAATGGTCAGCGCGGATGTGAGGGACATCGTAAAACGCTGTGAGCAGAGCGAGACATTGAATGAAGCAGACGTCACTCGTTTATTTAATGCTCGAGGTGCCGATTTTTCCTTTATCAGTAATCGTGCTAATGCGTTGCGTCAGCAGGTCAATGGTGACGAGGTCAGCTATGTTGTCACGCGAAATATTAATTACACCAATGTATGTAGTTACAAGTGTCAGTTCTGCGCATTCTCTAAAGGCTCTGGCAGCGAAGATCTTCGCGGCCGTCCCTATGATATCGACGCAGAAGAAATTGCGCGACGTACAAAAGAAGCGTGGCAGCGCGGGGCGACAGAAGTTTGTATGCAGGGCGGTATTCATCCCGACTATACCGGTGAAACCTATCTGGATATTTTACGCACGGTAAAAGCCGCTGCGCCCAATATGCATATACATGCGTTTTCGCCTCTGGAAGTCTGGCAGGGCGCGGACACACTGGGTGTCGACTTTGCGCAGTATTTTGAGCAGATGCGCGAAGCCGGTTTGGGAACTTTACCGGGAACAGCAGCTGAAGTTTTACACGATGAAGTTAGAGCCAGTCTCTGTCCAGATAAACTTAATTCCCGGCAGTGGCTGGAGGTGATGGAGGCGGCACATGCCGCAGGTTTTAAAACTACCGCAACCATCATGTACGGTCATGTGGATGAACCCCGTCACTGGGCCAGGCACTTAATGTCCATCCGCAGCCTGCAGCAGCGCACCGGGGGATTTACAGAGTTTGTTCCGCTACCCTTCGTGCACATGGAAGCCCCCATGTACCGCAAGGGGAACTCCCGTAAAGGCCCCAGCTTTCGTGAGGCAATATTGATGCATGCCGTAGCGCGGCTGGTGTTTCACGGTTTGATTGGAAATATTCAGGCGTCCTGGGTGAAGATGGGTCAAGAGGGAGTTGCCGCTTGCCTGGAAGCCGGGGTCAACGACCTGGGTGGAACGCTGATGAATGAAAGCATCACCCGAGCAGCTGGAACACAACACGGACAGGAGTAGTCTCCAGCTGTTATGGAGGCACATATTTGTGCTTCAGGTCGTGTACCGCGTATGCGTAATACGGTTTACGGCAGTGTGTCATCGGAGCGATACGACACGAGCTTTTCCACAGGTGAGCTCAGTGCTGTGATAGAGCACAAAGCGGGTAAGCGCCAGACAGGCAAGTGCTTGGCCAGCATTGAGTCCCAGCCTGTCAGACTGGTGCAATCTTTGGAGCCGATATCGCCCGATGTTACTGAGCAGGTTATCCTTATGGCCGCTTGTAATTGAGTCTTTAACCATGCCTGTACTTGGGTCAGACATTGAGCTTGAAGCAAGTTGGCTCGTTCACCTGGGCGGGGAGTTTGAGCAGCCCTACATGAAAGATCTGCGCGCCTTCCTGGTGACAGAGAAAGCCGCAGGAAAGCGTATCTTTCCCAAGGGCAGTGAATTCTTCAATGCCTTATCACACACACCTTTGGATAAAGTTAAGGTAGTGATTCTGGGGCAGGACCCTTATCACGGAGAAGGGCAGTCCCACGGACTGTGTTTTTCGGTGCGTGATGGAGTTCGTCCTCCACCTTCGTTGAAAAATATCTTTAAGGAAATACACCGAGATTTGGGTATCGCGATTCCCGAGCGTGGCGACCTTACCGTCTGGGCGGATAGGGGAGTATTGTTGTTGAACAGTACCCTGTCGGTGGAGAGTGGCATGGCGGGCAGCCATCAAGGGCGGGGCTGGGAGCAATTTACCGATCGAGTTATTGAAGTAATTAATCGCGAGCGCGAAGGGGTGGTCTTTATGCTTTGGGGCGCCTATGCGCAGCGCAAAGGAGCCATCATTGATCCACAAAGGCATTGTGTTCTTAAAGCCCCTCACCCCTCACCGCTCAGTGCCCATCGAGGCTTTCTCGGCTGTGGTCATTTCTCTGCGGCAAATGCCTATTTACAGTCGCAAGGAGAGTCTGCGATTGATTGGAGTTTAAGCGAGTGACTGCGGCCTAAGTTTGGAACTATAAAGGTTCTACCAGCATCACATTGCCTTCAACGCCAACAATTTTACATGCCGTGTCAGTGGGAATATTGACCTGTAGATCATCGGCGAGCCTGGAGTTCCAGTCTATGCCGGAGTAGCGAATACTGCCGCCGCTGTTTGTTATTTCACTAGCCGTTGTGACCTGTTTTCCGATCATATCGCTGCTGGTGTCAGCCCCGCCGCCAGAATTCTGAAATCGCTTTAGTGGCCTCCATAGCATCACGGTGATGACAGCAGTCAAAATACCGATGGTAAATGCCTCAATCTCCCAGCCGCTTATCAGGCCCAGGCTAATTAAAATAGCTGTCAAAAAACACGCTATTGCAAAAAACAAGAGTGGGCCACTCAGCCCTATTACGGTCAGCTCTGTAATCAAACTAACGCCGGCAACAAGGTACAGAAGTTGGTCGTGATGTTGGGAGAAGTATGTCAGTAGTTCCTCCATGATTATGCGTCTAGGCCGGGTAACTTCAGGCTACTGGATACGGCTATTGCCTGGGCGACAGTGTTGGCGATGTTCTCGCCGGTGTTGCCATCGGTGAGTACTACCGTGCTGTCGGCTGCAATGGCCTGGTGTGCGGCGATGGCATCTTGTGCCAGTGTCAGTGTCACTGCAGAGCGACCTTCTGCGGTAACAGCGGCGCTACCCACGGTTGCCAGGGCAGTGGCATCAGCTTCCGCCACCAGACGAATAGCCTCGGCTTTACCGGTGGCGTTGAGTATCTGTGATTCACGGCTGGCCTCGGCGGCAAGAACCTGCTCAGCTTTGGCAGCTTCTGCATCCAGAACCCTTGCTCGTTTCAGTCCTTCGGCTTCGGTAATTGCAGCGGTCTTTACACCCTCTGCGGTCAAAATGACCGAGCGCTTTTCACGCTCTGCGGTCATTTGTTTTTCCATATCCTCGCGAATGCTTTGGGGTGGTGTAATGTCCTTGATCTCATAGCGCGTTACCATGACGCCCCAGGGTGCAGTGGCCTCAGTCATGGAGCGGAGAATGTTCGCATTTATCATGTCGCGACTCTGAAAGCACTCGTCCAGCTCCATTGAGCCAATGGCATTACGCATGGTTGTCATGGCCAGCTGAGTTACGGCGACTTTATAATCATTGACGTTGTTTGTTGCTGCACCCGCATCAGTTACTTTCATGAATAGAATGCCATCTATGGTCAGGGTTATGTTGTCCTTGGTGATAGCGGACTGTGATGAAATATCCAGTGTTTGTTCTTTGAGGTCGCGATCAGCAGCGACCTTTTGAATGAAAGGTACAATAAAGTTCAAACCGGCAGAAAGGGTTTTGTCATATTTTCCCAGTGTATATATGACATAGCCCCTGTTTTGCGGCACGAAGTGTATGCCTTGTTTTAAGGTGTAAACAACGACCAACGCAATCCACAAAAGCGGGCTGGAAATCAGTTCAGGTATAGTATCCATGACATAGTCTTCTTTATATGAGCTTGGAAATATTCTTGCATGGGCGAGTGGGGTGCGCAACAACTATTGGCTTAATGCATTAATTAGGTGCGGTGGGGTTGTCTGCCTACTTGGACGCTTTAAAGCTTTGCCTGCAGCAGCAGTTCCAGCCTGCCATCTGGCAACAATACGCTGCGATCGATATTGAAACAGAAAAGCAGTTTTTTCAGTGTTCCCTGTGGCTGTGGTGCATAGGAGGGTAAGGGCGCGTTGCGTGTTCTGATATTGATTTTATCGGCGTCGGCAATGCCGTAGAGCTGCTTGCTCTGTTCACTTCTCAGTTTATGCACTGCAAAGGCGTGGGCTAGTGTAGCTGGATGTAAGTGCGGTTTGAGTACTGTCATGAATGCACTGATGGCATCACTGCCGAGGAAGTTGAACACATCCCAAAACAGGCAGAAATCCAACTCTACATCTGCATCAAGGTTTAGCAATTGAGTGAAAGTTTGTTCGAGGTGCGGTTCGTTGTCTTCATTTGTCGCGATAGGGAGTTCATCGAACAGATCGACAAAATAGAGCTTGCAGCGGAACTGTGAAAAAAAATCGATGGTTTCGGGTAGGGCTGGGCCGATGTGAAGCACGCGGATGAGTGCGTCATCTTCCACTGCCGGGAGCAGCGAAGATAGCAGCTTTGAGCTTTGAAATGCGGTCACGACCCCGGCTTATTTATATACTTGGCGCCTTAGCCACTCTTCAGGTCTAGTTGTGCAGAGGTTTTGCCCGGGCCGGAGCCCTGCGCGCGCTCTGCGGGCTTCTCGGCGGCCAAGGAAACCTTCTTGGAACTTGTCTCGCCTGGATCCATGTCAATACTACCCTTGAAAATAGCGCCGTCTTCCAATGTTACCCGGGGCGCAATGATGTTGCCGCGCACATTTCCCGATTTTGAAATCACAACTTTTTCGCCACCGGAAATATCGCCTTCGACATTACCGTCTATTTTTACAGTTTTTGCCTGTACGTTGGCCTTTACCTCTGCGCTCTCGCCAATGGTGATTTCATATTCACCCAGCGTAATAG
>JADGEN010000062.1 GCA_016744355.1 Halieaceae bacterium | reverse complement strand
ATTCAGGAGAGTCCAGGATCTTCTTCACAGCCTTATCCAGGGCAGACTTCTCGGCCGCGTGTAGCTTCTTCGCTTTGCGCCTAAAGCTACCTGACTGGATTACCTTCATCCGAACTCGTAATCAGTAACATCACCAGCAGCAGCCTCTTCCTGGCTAATGAGTATATCCCTGACCAAGCCCAGGGACAGGTCAGGATTTTCTTCGGCTATCTTGCCAATTCGGGCCCAGTATTCGATCTGCCGGGGTGGCGATCTGTGAAGCGCCTTCCCCGTGGCTGTCGCGGCAGTAATCAGTTCATCAGACAACTTTATTGACCTAGGCATTACGAGGCCCTCCATGGGAAAGGTGGTAGTATAACCAAAAAGGTCGCACTATGCGACTCATCACAATCGGGCGAAACCTTCCAGTTTCAGCGCCCGAGAAAATTACCTGCAGAAGGTCAGTCTCGAATTGGCGTAGCCACACGAAGCGCGTTCGGTGACCATCTACAACGTCACGGTCATCATCCGCAAGAGTGTAGTGCTTAAGTAGCGATGATTCGTCGGTGGGAAGGTCAAGCAAAGCAGAGCGTTGACGCTCAGTCAGAATATTACGTCTTGGCATGGAGAGCTATCCTTGCTGGGTTGTTGGATTAGCCAATATCAACAACAACAAAGAGTTGCAATGGGAAGCTCAAATATAAAGTTGATAGCCAGTCGAGCTGACAGTCATCTCGACTTCAAGCCAAATGTAGGTAAGTTTATATTCAAGCTGGAAGTCATCGCGCAGATAGGATTGAGGCGAGGAGGGCGTATTATTCCTTAGAGTGTCATTCCGCCCCCTACCGGAACCGACTCCTTTTTGCCTTCCCTCCGAAAAAAGCGCTACAGCCACTTCTTCCGGCGGAAGACGAGACCCAGAGCGACCGTCAACCCGACACAGAGCGCCACGACAACCCAAAACGCCCCGGCGTCCCACCCACATTGATCCCAATCAGCCCGGTGAAAAAGTTAAGCGGCAGAAATATGGTGGCCACTACAGTGAAAAGATAGGAACGCTCGTTCATCTGTTCGGAGATCCGGCTAAGTAATTCTTCTTGTGCCATCGCGGCTCTTTCGCGAACTTCATCAATGTCTTCCACATACCGGACCTGACGGTCGGCAACTTCTCTTATGCGCAGGCGATTCAGCTCATCCACCCAGGGGAGCGGCTCGCTATAAAGTCGACTCAGTGCTTCTCGCTGCGGAGCTAACCACTGGATGCCTCTCTGTCATTGCTTTTACCCTTCAAGACCATTCATTCAGCCCTGGCTACCGCGGGTAAGCTTTAAAAGTTGGCAGTTATCGCAGCTACTCGGTCACTACCCCTTAACTCAATGTCAGGAAAACAGATGCTTGCAATAAGTTGCATGTATAACTAAGGCAAGCAATATTTAACATAATATTATTATATTATGCGCAAGATTGGGTTTTGTTCATCGAGATTGCTCGTGCCACAAGCTGATTGCGCTTACGTGAAATACGTTCGTAGCAATACGCATCATAGAGCCTATCTTTGCGCGTTGCAGTCTGTCATTCCACCATTAGAGCGATTATCGGGCTCTAGAGTGAATCATACCTACAATTCAATTGGGTGTAGATGTGTCTTCCTGAACCAAAGCATAAGCATAAGCCACGAGTGCAACATATAGACCTCATGTTCAATAACTACCCTCTAAATACGGACCCAGAACGCGAAAGGCCAATATCCATTAGTTACTATCCATGCGTTGATAGTCACGTGTCGCTGTGTTCCTGTCCGGTATTGGCAGCGCGTCTTAAACACCTATTAGGATAGCGGCAGCGGTATTTTGTTCGGCAGTACTTACAGCTGAGTCCTTAGTTTGCACGCGCGGAAGACTGGCTCGTTTTATGAAACTGATAAAACTTCCAAGTTAGATCCGAATCTATTCAAATGCGAATCAACCAATCAAAATCCAGGGGGGCGCCATTTCTATGTGGCTTACGACTAACTGTCTGCACGAGTCACGCATGCGGAGAGTGGCCTCAAATGCTTTTTCACGAGGAAATACCCACAATACGAAGCATATCGACCTACAGCACAACTTATACACATATGCGCATAATGTATATTATGTTAAATAGAGGATTTAAGCACTCAGTTGTCCACAGATGGGTATAAGCCATCCCCCTTCTTTACTTAATCCACAATTAATATGAACAGCCTGTGTACTAGTTCTGTCGAACCTATGGAAAACTAGCTACAAGCCGTGCAATGACTGAGCCCCTGAAAGAACGGTGAATTATTAGTCAGCCGTTGCGCTGGCGCGCCACTGTGCAAAACCGTGGCCATGGCAGCCCGGACACAGTTACAGTGGTTAACCGGGATAACAAAAAGGAGCGCAGCTCGTGCCACATAGGGAATTCAGCGGGAGATACCGCAAGTACGTTCTTTTCATTCTATTTCTGACCTATGTCCTGAACTTCCTGGACCGGCAGCTGATGACCATTCTGCTAGAGCCGATCAAGGAGGAATTCGGTGCCAGTGATACGGCTATGGGCTTTCTCACAGGTTTTGCCTTTGCCCTGTTTTATGCAACCCTGGGTATTCCAGTGGCTCGCCTGGCCGACCAATGGTCGCGTCGCAATGTTATCGGTATTTCCATTACCATCTGGAGCGCGATGACTGCACTGTGTGGCGTTGCCACCAGCTTTTGGCAGCTGGCTTTACTCCGTATTGGCGTTGGTGTAGGCGAGGCTGGCGGTACACCGCCCTCCCACTCGATGATTGCAGATTACTTTCCTCCGGAGCAGCGCTCCACCGCACTGAGTATCCACGCCACGGGCACTCAGTTCGGGGTGCTCATCGGAATGCTAGGTGGCGCGTTGATCGCGGACGCCCTGGGCTGGCGCATGGCGTTTATCGTATTCGGAGCGCCGGGCCTGCTGCTAGGTATTGTGATCGCCCTCACGGTTAAAGAGCCAACCCGGGAAGCGGTACCGGCTACCGGATCCATGTGGGCCGATATAAAATCGGTATGGCGTATTCCCGGCTTCATGTTGATCGCCACGGCGGGTGCGCTGACCGCGCTCGCTGGCTATGGTCTCGGTGCCTGGTCACCCAGCTTCCTGATTCGCGTACACGGGCTGAGTCTGGTTGAGGCGGGGCTTATGCTGGGGGTCACGGGTGCTCTGGGCGGTATCGTGGGTGCAATCCTGGGAGGTGTACTGTGTGATCGCCTGAGTGCGCGGGATTTGCGTTGGCAATTGTGGTTCCCTGCCCTTGGCGCGTTCGCCTCGGCGCCTTTCATGTTGGGCTTTGTGTTGTGGCCGGAGGCCCAGTTCTGGAAAGCCGGCGACATTACTATTCCTGTAGCCATGGTGTTCATGTTGTTTGGCGGGGTTATCGCCTCGTTCTGGGTGGGCCCGACTTACGCGGCCATCCAGAATCTCGCACCGGACCGTAAGCGCACCCAGGCCTCGGCCTTGTTTTTATTCATGTTTAATCTGATTGGCCTCGGTCTGGGCCCCTTGGTCATCGGTATCGCCAGCGATGCCCTGACACCGTCACTGGGTGTGAATGCCCTGCGCTATGCCATGGCCGCGGGCCTGATGGCCGTTTTCTTTGGCGGCGTACTGTTTTGGCGTGCTGCGCCCTTATACAAGCAGGAAATGAGCAGTCGCCAGACCCCGTCGAGTTGAGGGGAGAGAGTTCTGTCTAGCCGACGGACCCTAATATTGTGCACAGTATCCATTTGATCTACTCTTGCTAGACGCCCAGTTTAGTTGTGCAGATAGCGACGTATTGTCGTCGCCCTACTCTCGGAAAAAATATTCGTATGACAGACATTGCTAATAAATTTGGTCGATGGAAGCCAAAAAAAGAAGATACCGTGATTGAAACACTGGATTGCCACACCGGTGGCGAACCTCTGCGCATTGTGACCGATGGATTTCCTGAATTACAGGGGGATACAGTCTTGGAGAAACGGCGCGATTGCATGTCCAATCACGATTACCTGCGCACTGCTCTCATGTTTGAGCCAAGGGGTCATGCTGATATGTATGGCGCCATTGTTGTCGACGCTGAACGGAAAGACAGTCACTTTGGCGCTATTTTTATTCACAACGAGGGTTATAGCAGCATGTGTGGTCACGCAACGATTGCCCTGACAAAGTTTGCGGTCGAGTCCGGGGTCGTTGAAAAAACGGGTTACATGACACAAGTTATACTCGATGTGCCTTGCGGCCAAATCAAGGCAACCGCCTATGGCGAGTCAGACACTATCGATAAAGTCAGCTTCGAATGTGTGCCCTCCTACGTTTTATATAAAGGCGAAACTATTGATGTCGGTGGCATAGGCCCAGTGACATTTGATGTTGCTTTTGGAGGCGCCTATTACGCTTACGTTGATGCTGAAAGTCTCGGCTTAAAGTGTTCGGCAGAACACTATAATCAGCTCATTAGTTACGGTCGAAAAATTAAAGAAGCCGTTGCTGCGCAGTTTCCAATCGATCATCCATTTGAGCCTGATTTGAGTTTTCTATATGGCACGATTTTCATTGATGGTTCTGATCAGGAAGCTATCCATAGCCGAAATGTGTGCGTCTTCGCAGATGGTGAAGTAGACCGTAGTCCCACGGGTAGCGGCGTTAGCGGTCGAATTGCCCTGCATATGGAGAGAGGCGAGGTAGGCCTGGATCAGAAAATTACAATTGAAAGCATACTGGGAAGTCGATTTGAGGTTGCAGCAATCAAAGAACTGGATTACGGGGGTTATAGTGCCGTGATACCACGTGTGACGGGAGAGGCGTTTATCTGCGGTAAAAGCTCATTTATCATTGACCCCAATGACCCACTGAAATCGGGCTTTATTCTCCGCTAGGTTTTCCATGAGACACCTGGTCTTTCAAAGGCCAGATCAGGGACTCTTGTATTCAATTCCCAGACTATCAAACATAAACGCCAAACGATCAACTTCCTCGGCGATACTCTCATTCAGGGGAGTTCCGGCTCCGTGGCCCGTGTTGCCACTGGTGCGCAAAAAAATGGGGTTTGCCGATGTATTAACCCACTGTAGCGCCGCAGTCATCTTACGCGAATGCATGGGGTCAACGCGTCCGTCGTTTTCCCCTGTCATAAACATGATGGACGGATAGTCTCCTTTGGTAACATTGTGGTAAGGCGAGTACGCATGGAGCGCCTTGAACAGATTTTCATCCGCTACTGTGCCGAGCTCTGGAATATTGAAGGCACCATTGGATGAAAGTTCGAAACGCAGGCTGTCGTAGATTCCCACATGGGATACGGCAGCAGCGAAGTCTTTTGGGTGTTGGGCGATCATTGCACCCATCAGCAAGCCGCCATTGCTTCTGCCTTCGATGACCAATTTGTCTGGCTGCGTATAGCCTCGATTTACCATATGGCGCATTACCGCGTGGAAATCGTCGAATACGTTCTGTTTTGAAGTCAGCATGCCCTGTTTGTGCCAGGTCTCCCCAAATTCGCCGCCACCGCGCAGGTTAGCAACCGAAACAATCCCGCCTTGGTCAAGCCACACCTTTCGTGCCGGACTAAAATTTGGCGATAGAGAAATGCCATAACCCCCGTAGCCTGTGAGTAGCAGCGGATTGTTGCCGTCGAGTTTAGTGTCTTTGGCTATAATAATATTGACCGGTACGCGTGTTCCATCTTTGGAGGTGGCGAGTTCTCGTACGACCTTATAATCATCAAAATTAATTGCGCTGGTGCTACTTAAAGCGTGCCTGCGAGTTTTAGTGCCATCGAAATAAAGCCAGCTGTTCGGTTTAAGGTAGGAGTAATGACGAAACAGAACGTCTTCTCCCCAGGCCATAATTTGCCCTACCCCGGACACTCCCAATTCCGGTGCCGGCTGTGTTTTGCCTTGCAGATTAAATACACGCAATTTTGCCGGACCTCCAAGCAGGACCTTAGCGTAGATCAGATTGTTGTGTACGATAAATGTAGGCGAGCCGTAAAAATTTGAAGCTAGCGTTTCTTCAGATTCATCAAGCAAAAGCGATTGCCTGGTGTTCGGTAGTTTGCTGATATCCAAGGCAACAAATTTGCCTCTTGGCGCTTTCTTTCGTGACAAGGCCAGTACGGTATTCCCGTTTATAAACTGCGCCTGCACCAACTTGTCTTCATAATTACTCGCGCGAAACCAATTTCGATCCTTGTCGCGAACGTACAAACGAAACCGGCCACTATCGCCGTATTGCATGGTGACCAGAACCTTGCCGCTGTCGTGATGTTGCTGCACCCTAATTTCTGCTATGCGGTCGAATTTCCTGCCCAACTCATATTGATCATCTTCCAGAGGTGTTCCAAGTTTTCGGTGCCATAGTTGTTGGAAAAAATTCTGGTCTTGTTGTGACCTTTCGCCATCACGGGGATAGCGAGTGTAGAAGAACCCCCTGCTATCAGCGTCCCAACTCATATCCCCGCCCGCCGTGGCGGCATTCACACGTGGTAAAACTGTATCGACCTGTTCACCGCTGTCTACGTCAAATATGTGCAGGTCGGCGACTTCTGCACCAGCCACTGTCAATGCGATTGCGACCAACTTGCCGTCTGGTGAGACGTCATACCACTCAATGGATGTGCTGGCTGAGGCGTCTCCCTTCACAGGGTCGAAAACAATGCGTTCAGAAAAATCATCGCCAACTGTGTTGATCTGGACCAGGAAGGGTTGCTGTTTGGGAGGGGCGTATTTGAGAAACCAGGCCTGATCAGCGACGCGCTCACCGGCGCCATAACTGACGGTATCGGAGACAGTGACGGCCTCTACAACCTTTGCAATTGCTGCAAGGCCTGGTAACTTACCCAGCGCCTTCCGCGCGACAGAATTTTGTGCTTTGCTCCAACTTTTCACTTCAGCTGAGGACCAATCCTCTAACCATTGGTAGGGGTCTGAAACTTTAACCCCATGGTAGGAATTCACGGTATTCTCTCTACGTGTATCGGGATACTCGAAAGCCATAGAGGGGAGAATAAACAGAGAGCACAGAATAACTATCAGACGTAACATGAATGAATTCCTTCCTAAGTAAACATCATGGCATTGCTGCCTCGTACACCGCCGATGCGGCGAGGATATCTTCCAGTCCATGCCCTACTGACTTAAACAGAGTGATTTCCTTATCGGAAGAACGCCCAACAATTTTGTTTTGAGTCAGTGTAAACAAGTCCCCCTTGATGTCTTCGATACTGATAACACCACTTTCCAACGGACTAACAATATCTCCAGGTTCTACCAGCCCCGCTTCGAAACTGTCTACAAATATAGAAGCTCTTTGGACCGCCATGTCGTCTGTTTCGCGCATCGCCGGGGTATATCCTCCTACCAAATCAAGGTGCACTCCCGGTTGTAACCAATCGCCAAGCACTAGCGGTTCTTTAGACAGTGTGGCGCAAGTAATAATATCGGCAGCACCAACTGCGCCCTCCAGGTTCTCCACACTTTCTGCCGGCAAGTTACTTTTCCGCAACTTCTCTGCCAATTGAAGAGCACCTTTCTGCCTATGATTCCAGACAAGAATGCGAGAGATGGAAAATTGACTGGAATATGCGTGAGCCAGATTTTCACTCACCACGCCTGCACCAACTAAAAGTAGAGTAGACGCATCGGGACGAGCCAGATAGGTCGCAGCCAACACAGAGGCCGCTGCAGTCCTACGGGCAGTAATCTCGGCTCCGTCGAAAACAGCTAAAGGAGTACCGTTATCGCCGTCCATCAATAAATATACGCCATGAACCGACGGTAGATTTTTGAGCCTGTTGTCAGGAAAGACGCTGGCAACTTTGACACCGATATAAGACTGCAGTCTCCAGGCGGGCATAAGCAACAAAGTTGCCCGTTCTCCAGAGTCATCGAGCAAAGCATGGTGGTGTCGCTGTGGTACGGTATAAGCTGAAGAATCAGCGAAACCAACCCTTAGCTGCTCTACAATATGGCTCCAATCTAGATGAAGCCGCACTTCCTCTGCACTAAAATATCGCAATGTGCTTCCCCTATCTGGTTTGGAGGTTAATCGTGAGGCACGAACAGATTCTTCTGAGCGCCAGGTGTTTCTGTGATAAAACGCATGCCGTGTACGACTGGAATCAAGTAAAAACAATATACTCAGCGTTGTAGTCCAGCTCAATATCGCCGAAGACTTCTTCAATCGGGCATTCACCACTCATTGCTTTACGGTGAAGATAGCCCGTTACGTTTAATACCAGCGCGCCCTCATTCTCGAAACTTTGAGCCGAGTCGGATATCTGAGTAAAGCATGTCAGGTCATTGCGGATTCCATTGATTGTATATCTTCCTCGCCCTCCAGGAGAATTGAGTGCAACTTCTCGGCCGTCATGCCCATACGCTTGAGTGCGTCCATGTCGCCTAAGTGCTCAGCTGCTTCAATACCCGCCCGGGCAATCAGGTTGGCCACGAACAGAAGGTCACGCAAATCAGCGGTACCGGTGCGGTCTCGGTCTTTTAATTCCTGCTCATCGACAGCCAGTGCGACACTCTCAGGAAATTGCCATGACTCCACGATTGCGCGAGCTACGCCGGTATGCCACTGGGCAACCAACTGGTCGAGTGCTTCACGGTCCGCAAACAGATCGGGATGATCGGCCGCCTTGGTAAAGATGTAGAATTTTCCGACGCAATTGAGCAGTCCCGCCAGCATCGCTTCGTCAGGCTTGCGCACGCTGCTAACGTGCTTCGCGAGTAAGTAGGCGATTGCCGCTACCTTGACACTCGTACGACGTAGATTCTTTAACTCGTTGACGCAGGGATTGCCCGGCGGCATCTTGAACGCCTCACGGGTAGCAAAGGACACGGCGGCGTTCTGCACCATGTCCATACCGACCCGCGAAATGGCGGTAGGAATATCCATCACTTCCATGGATCCTCGATGCATTAACGCCGAGTTGGCCATTCGCATAAGCCTGGCCGCAAGAGCTGGCTCTGTCGCAACGATGGCTGCAAGAGATCGGATATCGGTGTCTGGGTCACGGACGCACTCTTGCACCTTCAGCGCTGTGTCTGGGAAGGGTGGTAGGTCGAATTCACCCTTATCCAGGTCGGTGCCAAGTTGCATAACGAACTGCAAAGTGGCCTGCGTGAGCTTCGATGGCCCGGGCGTTTTCTCTTCCTCGTCCTCACTATCCTGGAATGGATTTATGTGTTTTGAGGAAACATCTTTTAGGTGTTTGTCCATACTGAGGCCCGTCGAGTTCTTTTTTTATAGGATGACAAGTATATGATAAAAAAGCGGTGTGAAGTTAGTACATCACTTGAACCCTAAGGGCAGCACCTCAAGCCACAGTCCTGCTCTATTTCAATGCAGATGGACGTGCTGCCGAGGTACGAACAAATTCTTCTCAGGGCCGCTTGTCACTGTACCGGTAGCGCCTATCATTTCCCGGCTCATCATCCATTGTAGTGTGTGCTGATCGTCAGGTGTTTCTGCGATGAAACGCGTACCGTCTTCAAGCAAGCCAATGATGAGTGCTCGCTTCACGCCTTCACGGCCGTGTACCACTGTGTAGGCTTCGATGCTGGCATTGCCGTGTGGCGTTTCTGTAAAGGGAGGGTGCTCTTGCTCCAGAATCGCTTGTTGATAATCAGCTGGATCCTCGCGCTGCCACTCCCCTTGCAGAGGCACGGTGGAATAGATGCCCATGGAATGTTTGGTGACAAACCAACCATTCGCGTTAAGTAAGCCAAACTTGCCCCGCTTGTTGCGTAATACATCCATCATGGTCGCGATGGAATGCATAACATAGTTGTTTCCAGGACCGCCAAAGTACGGCAAACCGCCTGTTACGGTGAGGCCTCTCGTATCATCGTGCTCAAGCCCTAGCTCATCGCATGCGATTTGCACAGCTGATGGAAAGCAGCTGTATATATCGAAGAAATCCATATCTGCTATAGTTTTTCCCGCCATAGCGAAGGCCTTCTCGCCCATTGTTCGAACAGCCGGCGAAGAGTGATAATTTACTCGTTCGCTGACATTCCATATATCGTTGGCGTCTGCACAGCCGTGTAGATAGACCATGCGGTCCTCTTCGACGCCTAGCTCACGTGCCTTTGCCACCGAGGTCAAAATAAGAGCGGCTCCCATATTCACCTGAATCACGGAATTCAAAAATTTGGTATAGGGAAAACCGACGTAACGATTACTCTCGCTAACCGTTGAAATTTCTTCTGAGCTGCGTTTAGTGGGGAACCAGGATAAGGGGTTATTTGCCGCAACAGCATTGAATCTCTCATATAGATCGCCTAGTTTTTGGCGGTGTTGTTCGAGGCTAAGGCCATATTTTGCTCGCAGTGCGTTTTCGAACATGGGGTAGGTAACAGACGGTGTTTGCATGCCATAGCTCGTCTCGTGGTCGGACGCTGCGGGGCGGGGTTTTCCAAGCATAGTTGGCTCGCCGCCGCTATCGTCTGTCCATGCATTCAAATCCAGTCCCTTTTTCAGACGCCCAATCATGGTGTTAAGTGCTTCGGCGCCTACCAACAACACTGCAGAGGCGTTGCCGTCTGCAATTTTCTCGGCGTAATAATTCACCAGCATCTGTGGCGTGTTTCCACCGGAATAGCTATAACACTTTTCGGGCGGGTCAATATTTAGCGCTGTGCACACCGCGTGAGGGACATTGCGTATCATACCTGCTGCGGCGCTGCCGCTCTCGGGACTGTCCACCGTCAAGCCTAATGCTGTGACGGTGTCGATGGCTTCCAGTAGTGATTGGCCCGGGCCTGCATCTGCAGCGGCACTTCTAGCCACTTCCACCATTAGCTCAATGACAGTACTCCCCTCTTCCGGCGGTCGTTTGTCGGTGATCTGGCCACAGCCTATCAACACGGGCATAGTTGCTTCGTTCATACTTTTCTCTTGTTTAGATGTAAAAAAGTGACTTCGCGCTGCTTACCTGCGCGTTCGCCTGCGCCAATCCCAGGGCGCAGTAGGTTTGCTGTCAGCCCAGAGTCCGTTCTTATAGGCACGTGCATGTTTCTGTGCCTCACGCAGATCGCCATTGAGCGGTGCGTAATACTCGTACCACCAGGCATAGCCCAACTTAACCATCTCCAGATTGACGTTACGTCCATCCACAAATACAGTTCCTACAATCCGGCCGTATTTGTCTGTGTCTTTCACGTCTATACCCACTGACTTGCCGCGAACAAGTTTGCTTAGCGCGTCTTTGGCGGCACCGTAATATGGTTGGTCTGATTCCGGGCTGTCAATGCCAAACAGACGAACCTTGTGCTTTCTCCGCTGAGAATCAATGATGGTAACCGTGTCACCGTCTGCAACATTAGAGACATGACCGGATAGCTTGAATGCCGGCTCTGACCATGAGATCTCTGCATTGCCTCGGGATACCGCCTCTTCATCGGGTGCTGAGCGATTTTCTCGCCCCTGTGTAACCTCAATGGCGTCCCCTGCCCGCTCTAGGCTGATGGACGTTTCAATCCATCTGAGAGAGTCTGTTATCCAGCTAACACTGCCGGTATAAGAATACTGCCCGACGCTGATTGCGATAAACAAGAGCAGCAATTTGCCCGATGTGAAAATGCGAAGGGGTTTTTTTGGGGCTTTGTAGTCATTTTTGTTGAACTTTGGGGGCATATTCTCTTCTTAATATTTGGGTGAAACTAGAGGCATTCATTTGATTCGTATAGAATACCGCCCGTCGCACCCATTCTACAATTGAGAGAGAGAAAAAAGCATGATTAGTAAACCACTACGTTCAATCTTTACCGCTTGTGCAGCCGTTGTGCTGGCATCCAACCCACTGTTTGCCAAAGAAGCAGCACCGGCAGAAGATACTGCGCGGGTTATGGGCGTTACGCTGGAAGCCGAAGTCACTGCTGTAGACTACGAAACACGACAAGTAAGCATGCGTGGCCCTCAGGGTAATATTGTTACAATTACAGCTGGAGAGCACATTGCACGCCTGAATGACATTGCCGTTGGTGATCACATCGTGACTACTTACGTAGCTGCTCTGGAAGGAGAACTGCGTGCGCCCACCGAAGAAGAGTTGGCTAATCCCTGGGAAGAAGTAGAGGGCGCTGGACTTGCAGGTGATAATGCCGCACCTGGAGCCATTGCTGGTCGTCAGATTCGCGCGGTTTGCACACTGGAAGGAATGAACCGTTTGCTGGGCACCATCACAGTGAAAGACCCCCATGGTAAATACCACGTTATCGGTGACGTAGAGCCAGAAAAAATGGAAGGCGTTGTGCTTGGTGCTACCTTGGTTCTGGTTTATACCGAAGCCGTGGCTATCACACTGGAAGAGAAGTCAGCTGCTGAGTAATCATTTTCAAGGGGGAAGGTTTTTACTTTCGGTATTGGTCTTCCCCGTTTTCTACCAATCCCCCGGATTCACAGTTTAACCTTCTACATTTCAATTTCAGCACCCCTTTCACGTCATTTGGTGATAGCATTTGCATCGCAAAGGACGATCTGCAGGGCGTCCGAAGTACACGCCGCTCGACGAAAACCTCAAGGTCTCCAGCCTGGAATAAACCATGCGACAAGGTAGAAATGAAGTTGAAGCAGACGCCAAGATAAACTGGGGTTTGCTTAGTCGCATCTGGCCGTTTCTTGCGCAAAGTCGCAATCGTGTTGCTCTCGCTCTGCTCTGCCTGTTGCTGGCTAAAGCTTCGATACTTGTTATTCCGTTCATACTTAAGTATCTGGTGGATTCTCTGGGAGAGCGCTCAGTAGCACAAGTGGCGCCTACTCTTTTGGTAGGTCTGGTGTTGGCTTATGGTGCAGCGCGCTTTTCCTCTGTAATTTTTGGTGAATTACGCGACACGATATTTGGTCGAGTCACCGAGCGTGCCATGCGCACTATCGGTTTGCGGGTGTTCCGCCATATCCACGCTCTGGACATGGAATTTCATCTCAACCGACATACGGGTGCGCTGGCCCGGGATGTAGAACGGGGAACCAATGGCATCAGCTTTTTGCTGCGCTTTTTTATATTCAATATTGCACCCACCGTGTTTGAAATTGCTATGGTTGTTGCAATACTGCTGTTTAACTATGGCCCTTCATTTGCAGTCATCGTTGCCGTGGCGGTGTTCAGCTATGGCTTGTTCTCTTTTAAGGCCACAGAGTGGCGAACCCAGTTTGTGCGACAGCTACGGGAGGCAGATAACTCCAGCAATACCCGTGCGGTAGATAGTCTTCTTAACTTTGAAACAGTTAAATACTTTACCAATGAAGAGTTTGAGGCCCAGCGCTATGACAAGCTATTAGAGGAGTGGGAACTTGCGCGGCGTAAAAATCGCCTGTCTTTGTTTACCCTCAATGGTGGACAGGCTGTCGTCATTGCCATTGCTCAAACCTGCATGATAGGGCTCGCTGCTATGCAGGTGCGCGACGGTACGCTCACTCTGGGTGATTTCGTATTGATCAACCAGTTTATGATTCAACTCTTTATGCCTCTGGGGTTTCTCGGTATGGTGTATCGCGAAATCAGGAACTCCATGGTCAACATCGAAAAGATGTTTGAACTGCTGGATGTCAATCCACGTATTACCGATCGCGAAGGCGCTACAGATTTGGTGGTAAGGAATGCAGGTATTCGTTTTGAGAATGTGTGTTTTGATTACAAACCCGACCGGCAGATTCTCAAGAACATAAGTTTTTCCATCGAACCGGGCAAAAAGGTCGCTGTAGTGGGTGCCAGTGGCGCGGGGAAATCTACGCTGGTCAAATTGCTGTTTCGTTTCTACGACACCACAAGTGGCGCAGTTCTCATCGATGACCAGAATGTCAGTCAGTACACTCAACACTCCCTGCGGCAGGCCGTTGGTATCGTGCCACAGGACACTGTGTTGTTTAACGACAGTATCATGGAGAACGTTCGCTACGGGCGCCCCACCGCGACTGACGAGGAAGTTGAGGATGCTATACGCATGGCCTTCCTGGATGATCTAATCAAACGTCTGCCCGAAGGGGGCGCCACTCTGGTGGGAGAGCGCGGCTTAAAGCTGTCCGGTGGCGAGAAGCAGCGAGTGTCCATTGCCCGCACCATTTTAAAGGGTTCCCCTATACTGGTGTTTGATGAGGCCACCTCCTCACTGGACACCAAATCCGAGCAGGCGATACTCGAAGCATTGCGAAGCATCGCACAAAACCACACCAGCCTTGTTATAGCCCACCGTCTTTCTACCATCGTTGACGCCGACAATATCGTTGTACTGGAACATGGCGAGATTGTGGAGCAAGGCAGTCACAATGAACTTATCGACTGTGGTGGGCATTATGCGAGCTTGTGGCAGGCGCAACAGAAACAGATCCGCTCTGAAACAGGCGAAATTTTCGTCTAAAAGCTCACTTTTTGCGCTTCTTACGCCGCTCCACTGTGTAAGTGGTCTTTTGAGTTGTAGTAAGATTAAGCTTTTTCCAAGGAGAATATCTCATGCTAATGACAGTACCCGAACTACTGGCCAAGGTAAAAACAGAACTACGCTTGCTGGACGCGGCTTCAGCACTGCCTGAATGCAAACGCAAAGGGGGGGTTCTAATCGACGTACGAGAGCCTGCAGAGGTTCAGGCGAAAGCGCATAGTGGCGCGGCGAATATCCCCCGGGGTGTGGTGGAAATGAAGGTGTTAGAGAAGTTTAAAGACCCTGAACAAGCCATTTATATCCACTGTGCCAGTGGCGCTCGTGCTGTCCTGGCTGCCGAACAGCTACAGCGTCTGGGCTATACCGATGTCACCGCCATTACATGCGGCATAGACACTATTTGCGAAGCCCAAGAGTAATGCACTTACGCTGATTCGGAACTAACCGCTATACAAATGGTCGTAATTGAGTCGGTTATGCAAGTAAGTCTGCTAAACTGCCATCACACCTAATTGAAGTGAGAAGCAATTGAGTATATTCGCACGTTTTACCGCTGGCCTTGTTCTGTCACTCGCCTCCTGGCACAGCTGGGCTGTTATTGAGTACAGCGACACCCAAAGCGAAACTGTGGTGCAATTAATTGAGCAGCTGGAGCAGCGCCATTATGCCAAGCTAAGCTACGATGATGCCCTCTCCTCCCAACACCTGGATAGCTACGTCGACAGTCTCGATGGCAGTAAAATGTTTTTTACCGAGGCAGATGTAGCATCTTTTGAAAAATATCGGGTCCAGCTGGACGATGACTCCAGAAAAGGCAATCTGGATGCGGGCTACGAAATATTCGCCCTGTTCCAACAACGACTTGAGCATCGTTTGGAGGGCCTGATTGAAAGTCTGCCCGTCGACGTTGAAACAATGGACTTCACCGTGGAGGAGTCCATTGCCCTGGACGTGGAAGATCGAGTCTGGGCGAAGTCTTCTCAAGAACTGGATGAGCGCTGGAGAAAAACACTCAAAAATCAGGTGTTGAGCCTGAAACTTGCCGAAAAGGAAGAAGAAGAGATAGCGCCTACACTCGTCAAGCGATACAAGAATCAGCTCAAGCGAGTAAAACAGTACAATTCACAGGATGTTTTTCAGATTTACGCCAACGCCCTAACTGAGCTCTACGACCCCCACAGCAACTATTTCTCCCCCAGGCGTTCCGAGAACTTTAATATCAATATGAGCCTCTCGCTTGAGGGTATTGGTGCGGTTCTGCAAATAGAAGATGAAAATACCAAAGTGGCCCGCCTGGTCGCCAAAGGGCCCGCCGACAAACAAGGTGAACTGCGCCCCGCAGACAAAATTATCGCTGTCGGCCAGGGTGAAGATGGTGAAATGGTCGATGTAGTCGGCTGGCGTTTGGATGAAGTCGTTGAGCTTATACGCGGGCCCAAAGACTCTACCGTGCGGCTGCAAGTAATACCTGCGAAGTCAAAGTCGGCCGACAGTCGAAACATCATCACCATCGTGCGCAACAAGGTAAAACTGGAAGAACAAAGTGCGCAAAAAGAAATTCTTGAGATTCCTGCAGGAGATGAAACCAGAAGAGTGGGCGTTATTGATATCCCCGCTTTTTACATCGACTTCGAGGCCATGCGCCGCGGTGATGAAGACTACAAAAGTACAACACGCGATGTTAAAAAGTTGCTTGATGAATTAGTCGCAGACGGTGTCGATGGCATTGTTGTCGATCTGCGCAACAACGGCGGAGGTTCACTACAGGAAGCCAATGAACTCACTGGCTTGTTTATTGAATACGGCCCGACGGTACAGATTCGTCATTCATCTCGTCGAGTGTGGCGAGATGGCAAAAGGCTACGCACACCGTACTACGAAGGTCCTTTGGTTGTACTGATTAATCGTCTTAGCGCTTCTGCTTCAGAAATTTTTGCCGGAGCAATACAGGACTATGACCGAGGCCTTATTGTTGGTGCTCAATCCTTCGGTAAGGGTACGGTGCAGACTCTTTCGCCACTGCCTGAGGGCCAGCTGAAAATAACAGAGTCGAAATTTTATCGCATTTCAGGTGAAAGCACGCAGCATCGGGGCGTTGTGCCCGATATCAACTTTCCAACTATTTACGACACAGAAGAGATTGGCGAGAGCGCGCTGGATCACGCTCTAAACTGGGACCAGATCAACCCCGTACGTCATCGTCGCTATCAGGATATGACAACAATATTGCCCAAGGTAACTGAGCTATTTGAAAGCCGCAGCGCCACTAACCCCGACTTTATTTATTTGGAGGAGCAAGTGGGCCTCGCACGTGAAGTTAGGGAGATTAACGAATTACCTCTGAATGAAAAGGCGAGAATCGCCGAACGTGAAAACCGCGAGGCGCAAGCGCTCAGTATCGAAAACAAGCTGCGCTCATCCAAGGGTGAAGAGCTACTGCTCACCTGGGAGGAACACGACGAGGAGGACGAAGAGGATTCAAGTGCCGCCGGTGGGCAGACAGATGAAGACGATGAAGAAGAAACGCCCGATGTGCTTCTCACTGAGGCAGGCAACGTACTGATAGACACAATGCTGTTAAAGCAGCAACGCATTGCGGACACCAAGTAATACTAATTGATGTCGGGCTTGCCTGAGCTAGGGTTCACCAAACCAGGAAAGGCTCGCGTGTAAACGCACCACGTCGCCCACGATAATTAATGTGGGCGCTGTGGGTTTTTCTCTTTCAACGACGGCTGCCATGGTACCCAGAGTACCCGTAAGCACGCGTTGTTCTACCAAAGTGCCTCGCTCGACCAGTGCTATCGGCGTGTCAGGCGATCTGCCGTGGGATTGTAGTTGTTCGCAAATTAGCGGCAGACCCGCCAGTCCCATATAGAACACCAGCGTCTCAGTGGTATTCTGAAACTGACTCCAGTCGTGATCGACGCTGCCGTCCTTTAAATGGCCTGTGACAAAGCGTACTGACTGGGCATAATCTCTGTGCGTAAGTGGGATGCCTGAATAACAGGCAGCTCCACTTGCCGCTGTAATCCCTGGTACTACCTGGAATGGAATATTATGTTTGGCCAGCAATTCGATCTCTTCCCCACCCCGGCCAAAGATAAATGGGTCGCCCCCTTTTAGTCTCACCACCCGCTTGCCCTGCAACGCAAGATCGACCAGTAGCTGATTGATCTTGCGTTGTGGAACCGCGTGATCGGCTCTGGCTTTACCAACATAAATTCTCTGCGCATCACGTCTGGCCATATCGACAATGACATCTGAAACGAGACGGTCGTGCAGTACAACATCGGCACTTTGAAGCAGGCGAACTGCTTTAAATGTCATCAGGTCGGGGTCTCCTGGCCCCGCACCAATTAGATACACCTCTCCGCAGGGTTGTTCGCTTTGGTTCTCCAGTTGGTGCTGTAATTGAACCTGAGCCTTCTTTTCGCGTCCGGCCATTACCAACTCACCAATCGTGCCCTCTACAGCCTGTTCCCAAAACAGGCGTCTGGCTGTCTCCTGTGGAATCCTTTGTTTTACCAGGGTTCGCATGCGTCCGGCGAAGTCGGCCAGAGTGCCATAGGCAGCGGGAACCATAGCTTCAATTTTTCGTCGCAGCAGGCGTGCAAGGACCGGACTGCGGCCGCTGCTGGAAATTGCCACAATCAATGGTGAACGATCAACAATGGAAGGAAATATAAAGGTGCACAGGTCCGGTGAGTCCACCACATTGACCGGGATGCCTTTAATCTTTGCGTCTGCGGAAACCTTTTCATTAACACTTCGATCGGGTGTGGCCGCTACGATTAAAGCCGGAATTGTTGTGGAGGATAACGATGGCTCGTTGTAAGAGTCTGTTATCCAGGTGCCACCGGCTTGTTTCAACAAATCCTGCAACTCGCTGGTGATCTCAGGTGCGAGAACCGTGAGATTGGCACCAGACCTTAGAATGAGACGGGCTTTTCGCGTGCCTACCTTGCCACCCCCGACAAGCAAGACATTTGACTCTTTCAGGTTTAGATATACAGGTAAATAGTCCAAAATCGCGCCTTAGCTTATAGCCTTTACCACTTCAGTGCCGCCCATATAAGGTTTGAGAACATCGGGCACCTGTATGC
>JADGEN010000061.1 GCA_016744355.1 Halieaceae bacterium | reverse complement strand
GCCCCAGCGACTTCCCTTGCGAGTTTTGGCACCAGGTAGCCTGGAAGGCGGGACGCCATTTCACCAACTAGCAAAGCTGCTCGTTCTTCGGGTATATCAAAGTGTGCGGCACCGTGAACTTTGTCGAGCAGATGCAAGTAATAAGGCAGTGCGCCTGCGGAAAATAATTTGTCACTCAGTGCGATAAGGGTGTCGGCATCGTCGTTTACACCCCCTAGCAACACGCTCTGGTTTAGCAAAGTGATATCACGTCGCTTTAATTCAGACATGGCAATGCGGACGGAATGGTCTATTTCGTTGGGATGATTGCAATGCACGACCATGATAGTTTGCAGTTGCGGGTGGCTAATAGCGTCAAGCAAGGCATCAGTAATGCGATCTGGTATGACAATGGGTAACCTGGTGTGGATGCGCAGCCGGCGCACATGCTCTATGCTGGCTATTTCGGCGACTAGTTCAACCAGCTGACTGTCAGTGGCAACCAGAGGGTCTCCGCCGCTTAATATCACTTCTTCGAGACTGCTGTCGGAGCGGATGTAGAGCAGGGCTTCTCGCCATTGCTTCCGGCTATTCTGGTTGTCGCCATAAGGGAAGTGACGGCGAAAACAGTAGCGGCAATTGACGGCGCAGCCGCCACTTACGATTAACAGGGCGCGGCCATGGTACTTGTGGATAATGCCGCGCTGCGGGTTGTTGGTGCCAGTTTCACCCACCGGGTCATGGTCGTAACCCGGGGTTTGTTGCAACTCCTGTGCATTGGCAAGGACTTGCAATAATAGCGGATCTTTCGGGTCGCCGGAGCGCATGCGGCTAACAAAAGCCAACGGAACTTTAAGACTGAATTCGGCGCTGGCCTGTGCGGAAAATCCTGCCTCTTCCGCATTCAAATTAAGCCTATGCAACAACTGCTCTGCTGTAGTGAGGCTATCCCGCAGTTGCTGTTGCCAGCTGCTACTGACGTGAATCAGTTTGTTTTGAGAAATCACAGACACCCTTTGTATGGCTCACGATTATGCATAGACAGATGCTTATTCTAACAATGAATAACCCACGGGTGTGAAGCCAACCGCCGTAATTACCAGAGAAGCTGTGACTATAGTAGGCCGGCGCTGAAAGGTGACCAGAATCGCGCCTACGATTCATTGTCACTGTCAGGGTTCCTCCCCAGCCTAAATGAATTCTGGTGTCAGCCCCTTCCGATATGAAATAGTTTGTGTCGCACACGTAGAGGACAGTATATTCTTAGTACTCTGATCAATGTGGCACTTGGAATAGCAACTTGACTGACTCCCCGATAACACCCTTGCCATCGCCCAGACAGATTTCGATTCTCAAAAGCGCCATAGCGGATCAGGAGAATGGTAATCTTCAGTCGGCAAAAGACGCCTATCTTACTCTGGTTCGCTCTGGTGCAAATATGCCGGAGGCCTACGCTAATTTGGCTCTAATAAGCCACCATCAGGGCCAACTTGAGTTAGCTATCTCGCTGTTATGCGAAGCCCTGAAGCTGGATAACGGGAATATCAACTATTCCCTACAGCTTGCTGCGATGCACAAAGAATTCGATGATCTACCTGCGGCAGTTGAGACATACAAGAAGGCGCTGTGTATTGATGGGCAGTCGCTGCCGGCACTCTATAACTTGGCCAATATTCAGCAGCAACTTGAGCGGCATGATGAGGCGGCAGAAAATTATCGTCATGTAATAGAGTTAAACCCTAACTTTGTGGAGGCGCACTATAATCTTGGCCGCTCTGAAGCAACGCTAGGCCATTTGGAAAATGCCGTACACGCCTATCGGCTGGCAATAAGCTTGCGTCCCGACTATGCACAAGCTCACAGCAATTTGGGCAATGCACTGCGGGATAAGGGTGACTTGGATGGAGCTATCACTAGCTATTATCAAGCTCTGGAGGCAGCCCCGGATTATTCTCCAGCGCATTATAATCTTGGTAATGCATTGTATGAAGCGGGGGAGTTTGCTGAGGCAGCCCCCCACTTTGATCGAGCTAAAATTGGAGATTGGGATGCTCGCTCTCTATTTTGCTGTTATAAAACCGGACAGTTTGAAGCCTTCGAGCGGCGTTTACCCCCTCTATTGGCAAAGCAGAACAGGTCGCCGCTGATAGCGGCTTTGGTGGGGCATTACGCGACTAATTTCAATCGCGAAAATAGCTATAATTTTTGTAAGCACCCGCTTGATTTTATTTACCATGAGCGTATCGAGTCTTTGGCAAGAGAGAATTCGCAGCTCAGATATAGTCTATTAGAGTTGTTTGACCTCAGTGAAATCAGCTCGCGTAAACAGGGACGCTTGGTGAATGGAATTCAGTCCTCGGGAAATTTGTTCACTCGCAAGGAATCACCGGTCATAGAACTGGCCACTCTAGTAAAAAACCATTTGGCTACATACTACGAGCGCTTTTCCCAGCAACAGTGTGAGTTGATTCAGGCTTTTCCCCATAAGCTTAGCTTCGAAAGTGCCTGGTATATTGGTATGCGTCAGGGAGGGCATTTGTCTTCCCATATTCACGAAACAGGTTGGATAAGCGGGGTATTATACTTGGCCTTGCCCAGTGATAAAGGTAAGGGTGAGGAAGGGAATATTGAATTTAGTTTGCATGGAGATGACTTCCCCACCTTGCATGATAATTTCCCCTCATGTGTGTTGCCAGTTGAAGTGGGTGATATCGTGCTGTTTCCGTCATCCTTGTTTCATCGAACTTTGCCTTTTCAGTCTGATGAAGACCGTATTTGTATTGCATTTGATCTCAGTCCAACCTAAGCCTCCTTTGTTTAAACAAACGGATGACACTGGGTCAGTATCTAAGTTCTCGAGACGAGTAGTTACTACGTTCAGTTAATTTTGGTGATACAGAAAAAAAACGGGAGCCGAAGCTCCCGTTTTTTTGTTTTACGCGACTAGCTAAAAGCTTAGAAGTCGTACACAACTCTCATGTAAGCAAACTGGCCGTTGAATCCGCCTGGAGAGAACTGGCTGAACTTGTTACCAACACCACTTGCAGCGTTAGGGTTCTTGTCTGGAGTTTCGTCCAGCAAGTTATTTGCACCCAGGATAACACTCAAACCCGCATCGCTGAAGGTGTAAGCTACTTCTGCGTCAACTACACCGTAGCCGTCGTAACTCGCGTCATCATCACCGTCATACCAATCATCAAAGTAGCTGTAACGGGCGATAAAGCGCCAGTCGTTCATCATGTGAACAGCTGAGACGTTGTAACGAGTCTCTGGAAGCGCTTCCTGCATCTCCTTGACACGTTGGTCATCGATGATAGCTGGGTCTGCTTTAGTTACGTCTGTCTCGTTATGGTTATAGGCAACACTGAAGTCAGTGATTCCGATGCTTGAATCCAGATTGTAGGTTGCGACGACGTCGAAGCCTTCAGTCTCAGTCTCAATACCATTGGTAAAGAAGCGGAAAGTAGAGAGACTGTTGGCGCCGGAAACACCTGCGTCAATAAGCGCCTGAATCTCTTCTTCGGTCAGCTCAAAGTTCTGCGAAACACCCAGACGATCAGTCATCTCAATGTTGTAGTAATCAACCGTTACACTGAGGTTTTCCCACTGCCAGATCGCACCGAAAGACAAGCTCTCTGACTCTTCTGGCTCGAGGTCCTGTCCGCCACGCAGCGCTGCAACAGGGCTATTTGAAGGAATGGTACCGTTGTTTTCCAGCTCATTGGTTGTCAGATTGAATTCAGTCGATACGTTGAACGCATTGGACTGTCCTGGCGTTGGTGCGCGGAAACCGGTGCTATATGCGCCACGCAGAGCGAAAGAATCAACAATTTGCCAATGTGCGGAGATCTTGCCATTGGTAGTGGTGCCGAAATCGTCGAAGTCTTCCCAGCGAACAGCAACAGCAACCAGCAAGCTGTCAGTAACGTCAGCTTCCAAGTCTACGTACAGAGCGACGTTAGAACGGTTCCAGTCACCCTGTGACAGAGGTCCAAACCCTGCGAAACCGTTTGAGCCTGTAGAGAAGCCCTGATCGGCCAAGGGGCCGTTTGACCAGGAAGCTTCGTCGCCGATACCAATTTCGAACTCTTCATCACGCCACTCAAAGCCACCGGCAATGTTCAAGTCTGAAGCAAGAAAGCTCACAGGCAGAGGGTAAGACAGATCGATGTTGAAGTTCTTTTCCAGCTGTGAGTATTTGCCTGGATCAAATGATGTGGGGCTCGCTGATCCCAAAGAGGCGTTTACAGTGTCGTAGATGAAGAAGTCAGCTTCGTTGTAGCCAAATCCTGCGCTTACGTCCCAGTATATGCCGCCATCGGTAGTACCGCGAGTACCACCTACCAAAGAGAAGTCTTCAGTGTCAGCACCAAAAGTCGGGGTAAAACCGCCGGGGAATTTCTCGTTGAACACGAAGCAATTCGGGTCGGCTATTACAGCTGCCAGGCCATCCGCATCGCTGGGATCCAAGTCAGTTGGGCAGTTACCTGACATATCACCGGTTTCATCGCCTACCAGGCGGTTGCCATCGCCATTGGCGAATACAGCCGAGCGGGTGTCAGGGTTACGGAAGTAGAAACCACCTTCAACCGTTTTGGATGCATAGTTACCAAATGCGTATGCTTCCATGTTGTCGTTCAGAGACAGACCCAAGTTAACAAATGTCTTGAGGTCGTCGGAGATGTCGGGGTTACCCCAGACTTGAGCGGGGTTGGCAACGTCTGTGTTACCACCTGCAATCAATGCTGCAGCATCGTCACGCTGAACGCTGCGGTCTGTCGCGTCCGCTTCGCCGTATTCGAAACTAGCGTTAATGAAACCATCTGAAGTAAAGGGTAAGCCGATGTTACCGGAGATGGCGTACAGGCTCTCGCCCTCTTCGGAGTATTCGCCGTATTTGGCTTCTATGCTTCCGCCTTCAGAGTCATCCTTGAGGATAAAGTTGATTACGCCTGCAATCGCGTCAGAGCCATACTGTGCCGCAGCGCCGTCGCGAAGTACTTCTACCTGCTTCAAGGCAATAGAAGGAATAACTGAAATATCGGGACCCTGTGCACCATCGTTAACACCGTTGCCCAACCATGAAATGACACTGGCGCGATGACGGCGCTTGCCATTTACCAACACCAAAGTGTGGTCGGATGCCAGGCCGCGCATGTTTGCGGGGCGTATAACAGTCGCCGCGTCACTGATTGGCTGGCTGTTTACGTTATATGAAGGTACAGCGTTGCGAATCAGCGTGGACATGTCGCTAGCGCCCTGGTTGCGGAACTCGTCACCACCAATAACATCGATGGGCACCGCTGAATCGAAGACCGAACGGGCTGCACGGCGTGTACCTGTTACAACAACTTCTTCCAAAGCTGCGTCGTCCTGGGCGTACACGACAGAGCTAAAGCCTGCAGTGAGAGCAATTTGTGCGGAAATTGCCAGAGCCAGTTTCCTGGGGGTAAATGGTTTCATGTTTAGACCTTTTGTGTTTTTTTGATTTTTCCTGCTCACGAAATGTGACGTAGTTCACAGATTCATAGTCCGCGTATAGGCAATGTACCTTCGTGAATGGCGCAGGGGCACTGATTAAATTGGTAAAATTTACGTTGCGGGGAACTATCTCTGAACCGTTATCGCACGCATTATCGACCCATTCTGTCGCGCAAACTGTAAAACAGCATGCCTGCCACCAGGCCGGGCCAGCGCAGCAAGGTGCCCCCCGGGAATGGTCGAATGGGAATGTTCGCCATGATATCGAATCGCTCAGCGGAGCCAGATATAACTTCTGCTAACAATTTACCTGCCATGGTGGCGGTGGGGACGCCATGGCCAGAGTAGCCATGGGCATAGAAGACCTGCGCTGAAAGGCGGCCAAAATCGGGCATGCGGTTCATTGTCACTGCCAGGGTTCCGCCCCAACCGTAATCAATTCTGGTGTCAGTCAGTTCCGGATATATTTGCAGCATATATTTGCGCACGAAGGCCTTGATGTCGTTCGGGAATCTACGTGTGTAATTTTCTCCGCCCCCAAATAATAGTCGATTGTCTGCGGATAACTTCCAATAGTTGATTACAAACAGGGTGTCAGACATGGAGGTGTCATCGCGGATTAAGCGTCTGGCGAGTACTTCTGGTAAAGGTTCGGTGGCTATCATAAAGTTGTTGATAGGCATGATTCGCCCGGCGGTGCGAGGCTCCAGTTTCTCAAGATAGCCATTGCAGGCCAGCACCAGATAGCGAGCAGTAACAGTGCTGTCAGCGGTGTTAACGGTTACATTCCCGCCCTCAGAGTAAGACAATACACGACTGTGTTCATACAGCTGTGCGCCCAGAGACAATGCGGCCTTAGCCAGTCCCTGTGCATACTTTAGTGGGTGTAAGTGCTTACTTATATTATCTAGAAGGCCGCCATGAAAGCCTTGGCCACTGGTCATTTGGGCCACTTCTGCGGGCTCTACGTAAGATACTTCAGTGTGGTTGTAGTGGCGTTGTAAGTGCTCGGCATACTCGCGCAGTTCGTCGTTCTCACCGGCTTTGGAGGCCACGTGCAGGTTTCCCTGCTTTAACTCGCAGTCAATATTGAATCGCTCAATAAGGCCGACGACGGTGTCATTGGCTTCCAGGCCAATTTCCCACAGTTGCTTTGCATGCTCCATTCCGACCATGGTTTCCAGTCGGTCCTGGTCGACGCGCTGGCCGACACCGACATGGCCACCGTTGCGCCCGGAGGCTCCCCAGGCCAGTCTGTTTGCCTCGAGCAAAGTGACACTATAGCCTCGCTCGCGCAGGTGAATGGCGGCTGATAGCCCCGTGAAACCACCGCCAATGATGCATACATCGGTGTTGTGATCACCCTGTAGTGTAGGGAACACCATGCTCTGGTCCGCAGATGCCGCATACCAGGAATCGACATGCTCGCCATCGCTCCCGCTTCTCGTGTTTTGCCTGGAATGTTGGTCTGTCATGCCGCAACTATAACTGTTTGGTACGCAGCGCAAGGATACCACTATAGGGTTAGGCCATAGCCATGGGGCTTGAATAGGCGTTCTCTGTACTGCGATACTCAAAGCTCCCCATTGAACTGAGAAGCTTATGAGTTCCGACCGGGCCGATATCGCCCATTGGTTAACCCAGAACCAGATAAGTGAAGTAGAGTGTTTGATCCCGGATATTTCGGGCACTGCACGTGGAAAGTTTGTTCCTGTAGAGCAATTTCTCGGCCAGAGTGAGGCCAGGCTACCCGAGGCCGTGCTCATTCAAACCGTGACCGGGGAATATTCCGATACCCATTGGGACTTTGTTGAGCCAACAGACACCGATATGATTCTTCTGCCCGACCCTGACACTCTGCGTATTGTGCCATGGGCGAGCAAGCCAACAGCTCAGATTATCCACAACTGTTTCACTATGGACGGCGAGCCTCACCCGCTGTCCACCCGCAATATTCTGCGTCGCATACTCAATTTGTACGAGGAGGATGGACTTCGCCCTGTTGTTGCTCCCGAAATGGAGTTTTATCTGGCGGCAAGAAATACTAATTCTGCAGATGAATTACAGCCACCCATTGGACGTTCGGGGCGAGCTGAGTCTTCGCGTCTGTCCTTCAGTATCGATGCGATGGCAGAGTTCGATGATTTTGTCGCTGATATGTACAGCTATGCTAGAGCGCAAAAGTTGGATGTGGATACTATTATCCACGAAAATGGCGCGGCCCAAATGGAGATTAATTTTGTCCATGGTGATGCGCTGAGTTTGGCAGACCAGGTTTTTACATTTAAGCGTACGGTGCGAGAGGCGGCTCATAAGCACGGTATCTATGCCACATTTATGGCTAAGCCCATGCAAAGCGAGCCGGGTAGCGCCATGCATATCCACCAGAGCGTTGTGGAGAGGGACGGTGGGGCAAATATATTTATCGATAAGAGCGGCGAGCACACGCCAGCATTTCTGAGTTATATCGCCGGTCTACAGCATTACACGCCCGAACTCATCAGCCTATACGCGTCGAATGTGAACTCCTACAGACGTCTGGCCCCGCGCATTTCCGCACCGGTTAGCATGGATTGGGGCTATGATAATCGTACTACGGCCTTCCGGGTACCCAGTGGACCTGGCCCCGCTACCCGAGTGGAGAACCGCTTCCCCGGCGCTGACGTAAACCCCTATCTGGCTTTCGCAGCAACCCTGGCTAGTGGCTACCTGGGTATGAAAAAACAATTACAGGCAACCCAGCCCCACATGGGCACCGCCAATGAGGATAAAGTGGAAGTGGCCAGAAGTCTGGAAGAGGGGCTGCGCCACCTTCGCGACAGTCCGGAAATTGAAGAAATGTTTGGAGAACGGTTTCTCAGTGCTTATACCGCTGTGAAGCTTCACGAATTTGAGGCGTTCAACCAGGTCGTTAGCGCCTGGGAAAGAGAACACCTGTTGCTACAGGTTTGAGGCACAATTATGGAAC
The DNA here is from genome assembly GCA_016744355.1 of Halieaceae bacterium. Lineage (GTDB taxonomy): Bacteria > Pseudomonadota > Gammaproteobacteria > Pseudomonadales > Halieaceae > JBALVT01. The sequence goes on along the minus strand of JADGEN010000061.1, from coordinate 10,517 downwards.
CCGTTAATAACAGCCTGTTTGGCAGCGATGCTCGCTACCGGGCATTTACCTTTGTTAAATATGCTACCTATGCTCTGCTCAGTCTTAATGTGTATCTTTTTCTACAAGAAGAGTTGCTGGCGTTGGATTTTACCTTTGCCGGGGGTATAGAGCCGGGGCAGATTATCCAGAGCTTTTCGGCAACCATCGATACTGCGGCGTGGGTGTTATTACTGTTGCTGTTTGAATTGGAAACTTCCGTGCTGGATGACAGCAAGCTGCACGGTTGGCTGAAGTGGACCTTACACGGTCTGCGCGCCCTTTGTTATGTTGCAGTGGCTTATGCGTTCAGCGGTTATTATGCTGAGCTGACCACACTTTATAACGTTGCCCCTTTGACCGGGGTCGATGGATGCTCGCTGGTGGGGCAGAACTTTTCAATGCTGGTCGATATGGACGAATATGTTCCCGTGGATACGACCAGCTGTTTAAGTTTGGGCCCGGAGTTGTTGCGCATTAATGGTTTCGATATTGTCGCCGATACCGAGACCCTGCGCGCCGCGCAGTACCTCGCCTGGACCGATATATTGAATTCTGCCGCATGGATTGGCGTGGTTCTCGTGTTGGAGATTGAAGTTCGTCTGCAACTGCGCGGAACCCTGTCGGAAAAAATAATGGGCATTAACAAATTTTTTAAACTGTTGGTTTACTCGATTCTTTTTTTCGCCGCCGTGTACTGGGGCCTGAAGGGTAGCTTTCTCGACTTTTGGGACGCCTGCCTATGGCTTTTTGCTTTTATCTTTATTGAAATGAACGTGTTCGAATGGCAGCACGAGACCAGTCAGGAGGAGCTTGCCAGCCCCTGATCTATGACTGATTTATGTAGCCTGCGCCTGAATTCCCATCGTAGCGGGGTCGATATCATCGACCAGACTCTGCTGCCCCACAGGCTTGAATGGTTGGGCCTTGACTCTCTGGAAGCCTACTGCGAATCCATTAGCACTATGCGGGTTCGCGGTGCTCCCCTGATTGGAATTACGGCTGCTTTTGGTCTGGCGACGGCGCTGCTCAGTGATTCTACTACCGGGGGTTTCCATTCTGCCAAAGAGGCCTTGCTTGCTACCAGGCCCACGGCGGTAAATTTGCAGTGGGCACTTGAAACGGTTGCGTCTCATGTTCTGCCTCTGGAGGATTCCAAACGGGCGGCGGCAGCTTTCGAATGTGCTCGCTTTTTGCGCGAACAGGATATCGACAGCTGCTCACGAATTGGCGAGTTTGGGCGGAGCATACTGCAGGATTTGTTACTTGATCGTGGGGCTGAACAGTTGCAGGTAATGACTCATTGCAATGCGGGGTGGTTGGCTACTATCGAGTGGGGAACTGCGCTGGCACCGATTTACAAAGCGCACGAAGCAGGTATACCTGTTCACGTGTGGGTATCGGAGACCCGTCCGCGTAATCAGGGCGCTTTTCTAACCGCCTGGGAATTGCAGCGAGCCGGTGTTCCCTACACGGTTGTAGCGGACAATAGCTGTGGCCACTTAATGCAGCAGGGCATGGTCGACTGCGTGATTGTCGGCAGCGATAGAACCGCTGCCAATGGTGACGTGTGTAATAAAATTGGCACTTATTTAAAGGCACTATCAGCAAAGGCTAACAGCATCCCTTTTTACACTGCACTGCCGACCTCTACCATCGATTGGTGTTGCAATACAGGCGCAGACATTCCTATTGAAGTGCGCGACAGTGGAGAGCTGTTGTCAATCAGCGGTATGGATGAGGCGGAGACTTTTCGCCGGGTGCGTTTGGGTGGTACCGGGAGCCGTGGACACAATCCCGCTTTCGATATTACGCCAGCAGAACTGGTAACCGGGCTTATTACAGAATTGGGCCTTATTGAGGCGGGTAGTGCAGGCTTGTCTCGTTTGCGTTCGAGTCTATAACGCCCTTTAGCCAGCTGCCTCCGTCAGCCACAAATAATATTTTTCCAATACCGCCGGGATGCTTAATGGTCAGCTGAATGTCATCCTTGGGTTTGTCAGTTATACGATTCGACGGATGATTAACCCGAGCGCTGCGGCATTGCAGTGCCGTGGTTGAAAGTTAGGCTGGGGCAGGACTAAAAATCATCCAGCTGCAGATCGTAATCTCCCAGTTCGTCACGCAGTCGCTTTGCTTCCAGTCGCTCCTCGGCGCGTCGCCTTTTTTCAGTCAAGCTACGCATTGTCGAAGACGCTGGTAGTAGTTCAACGAGATCTTCATCAACCAGTTCACTTAATGCCGGCTCGAATATATCGTCTAGCGGTTCTTCCACAGCGGGTTCTGTACTTCGCTCTCTCATAAATCAACTCCCAGTGACTTATTACAAGCTACTCAAGGCAAATATCTCCCAAGGGTTTTACCGAGTCAATAAAAATTTCCGTAACTGTTGGCCATTAAAAAACATGACGAAAAGGTGCGACCCGCTGCCTTCCCTGGCCTGCCCACAAGGTTTGCAACGTCCTTGTATCCGATTTATATCGGTGCGGGTCGCAACTATCTAGGTAGCAAAACTTGTGCCAAATGAAAGTTGCGAGCTGTTCTATCAATAAGGCTGGGGCTTATGCTTGATCACAGCTGCAGTGGCTAAGCGTTTTTGGTTTGTATACGCCGACCGCCGGACACGTCCGGACGGGAGCCGGTCAGTCTGCTGTTAATTGCTTTAGCACGGCTATCGCGATTTGTTCAGCACTCACATTTACAGTGTCTAGCGTTAGATCCGCGTGCCGCAGATAGAGTGGGGTGCGTTCCGCATAGATATCAGCAAAGCTCTGCTGCGTGCTGCTGGCAATTCCGCGGTTGGGTGCGCCAGCGACACGCTTTTCCAGGGTTTTAAAGTCTGTTTGCAGGTATACAATAGGGCCGGCTGCTGCAAGGCGCGCCATGGCTGCCTCGCTATATACCACGCTACCACCCGTTGATATGACGCTGTGGTCAAGAGGGATCTGCAAGAGGATTTCCTCTTCAATCTGCCTCAGCCGTACATAGCCATCTCGCTGCAGGATTTCCTCCAGGGTGGTATGGGCGTGAACTTGTATGTCCAGGTCGGTATCGCGAAAGGCGAGGCCGGACAGCTTGGCTAGTAATACACCAACGGTGCTTTTTCCGGCGCCGGGCATGCCTATCAAACTGATGGTCTGTGGTGATTTGATAGTGGACTCCCTTTAAATAGCTGGTTTGAAAGGTAGGGATGCCGTAACAGGCTTGGGTGAAGTAATTCTTCGGTTGGCACTGGGAAGCGTGATACCTCTGAATTACTTCACCCAAGCCTGTTACTACCTTTTCTAATCGATCGATTGCGCAATTTGTCCCTGATAAATTTCCTTTATAGGTTTACTCTGCGTACCCTAACATTTTGACCACTTTCAGGGGAAACCGGATGACACTTTTAACCACACCGCTGGACGGTTTACATCGTGAACTCGGAGCCAAAATGGTTCCCTTTGCCGGTTACGATATGCCGGTTCAATATCCCATGGGGATAATCAAAGAGCATCTGCAGACTCGTGAGTCAGCCGGCCTGTTTGATGTATCTCATATGGGCCAGGTGCTGATTGAAGGTCAAGGCGCGGCAGCAATGCTGGAGAGCCTGGTGCCGGTCGATATTGAGAGCCTGGGAATAGACCGCCAAACTTACGCTTTACTCACTAACGAGAGTGGGGGTGTTCTGGATGACCTGATTATTACCCGCTGGGGTGAGGATCAGTTTTTCCTGGTGGTGAATGCAGCTTGCAAGGCGCAGGATATTTCTCACCTACAAGAACATCTAACGGGCCAGGTGATGACTGTTTTGCCCGACCAGGCCCTGTTGGCGCTACAGGGGCCAGCAGCCCGGGAAGTCATGAAAACTCTGTGCCCTGAAGCGGCGCAGCTCGTGTTTTTGCAAGGTTGTCACAGTACTATCAATGGCGTTGAAGTTTATGTGACCTGCTCAGGCTATACCGGTGAAGACGGCTATGAGATATCTGTACCGGGTGCCCACGCCGACGCTCTGGCGCGCTCAATTCTAAGTTTCGAGCAGGTTGAACCAATCGGGCTGGGCGCTAGGGATTCCCTGCGCCTGGAAGTGGGCTTATGTCTGTATGGTCACGAGCTATCCACGACAATCGATCCTGTTCAAGCGGGGTTGCTGTGGTCTATCAGCAAGGCACGCAGAGCGGATGGAGAGCGCCCCGGAGGCTTTCCCGGCGCGGATATTATTTTTAATCACATAGAAAACAAACCTGCGCTCCGCCGGGTTGGCCTGAGTGTGGAGGGGAAGAGGCCGGTGCGTGATGGACAGTTGGTGTTTAATGGCGATGGGGAGCAGGTGGGTCAAATATGTTCTGCCGGCTACGGAGCCAGCATTGGTCGCCCTATCGCTATGGCTTATATCAAGCGTGAGCTGGGCGAGCCAGGCACTGCTCTGTTTGTTGATGTGCGCGGCAAACAGCTACCGGTTACGGTCACGCGCATGCCCTTTACTCCCCAGCGCTACTACCGGGGTTGAGTGTGGCCGGCAGGGCTGGTTTTCGCATCCGATTCAGGAGTTGCCAGCCACGTTTGATCGGGCCGATAATCCGGGCCAGGGGTACACGGGGAAGGTGCTTGTAAATGAACCAGCACAGCCCGATGAGGACCGCAAGTAGAGCGCTGTAAATCAACAGTTTTCGAGGATTTACATCAGCCAGCATTCTACGCTGGTCCTCGTTGATGTTCATTTCACCAGTTTCTCCCACGCTGATATCCACGGCGGGCAAAAAACGTATCTGTAGCTCTCCTTTGCGGGTGTCCCACCAATAGTAATCCCGTGCGGGCAATTGGTATTGGCCAGTCTCTTCTACGATATAGGTAATGTGCTCAGTGCGTTTGGCGTTCATGCTTCCGCGGTTAGTACTGTTGGTCAGTGAAGGCGGCTGCGGATAGGCGGCGAGCCCTGGCATAGCTTCCTGTTGCCAGCCCGGGAGCATCATGGCCATGACATCAGTGGCTTCAAATACAATAGTGCGTTCAATGGCGTCACCGGTTTTAAGACCTGTTAGCTCACGGTCAAAACTCTGGCTTACTTTATAGTCAGGCGATGCTACCCAATGCTGCGCCTTGGAGAGAGCCTCGGGCACGCTAGACTGAAACTTTAGTGAAGGGCTACGCAGTGTACCTTTTACATCACCAGCTGTTTCGTCGTTGATGCTTAGCCTCGCGTCGATAGGCGGAATCGTGAATGTGCCGCTGCGCTGGGGAAATACATCCAGCGACCATCTCTGTACAACCCAGTTTTGACCCTTGCGGTTTTCGCTGGAGTTGCTGGCAAAGTTATTGGTTTGAATAATGACCAGGCCATCTACCTCGGGAATCTCCAGGCGGGTGCCACCGGTAAACCAGCGGTCGGTGGCGATGTTTATAATCAGCTCTGCCCGTTGTCCGACCACAATATCTGTGAAGGGAATCAGCTGTGCGCTTATCTCTATGTGTTTTTCCGACTGTAATTGAGCCAGTGAGGCGCTCCAGGACCAGTTGGGCAGCAGAAAAAACACTAGCAGGGCAGCGGATACTGGCCATTCTTTTAGTATCATCCCGCTCACTGCTCGCTGTCCTGTTTGATGGGGGCGTCTTTTTGAAGCGCTAATTGCATAGTAAATTTGATCGCGAGGAAAGTTGCAGGATCGTGTTGCACACTGCGCAACCACATCTCACTGGTCGCAGGATCCTGCAAAATTTGGTCTGCCGTAAGTTGTACTAGCTCAACCTCCTTCAGCTGCATTTCATCAGCGCCCTGGGCGGGGATTGCGTCATCTCCTCCGGGTTCCAGATCCTCGCTACCAACACCTGCCTCCTCTTGCTGGCTCTCACTCAAGCGATTGGTTTCATCAATGATCTCTTGTACCTGTGCGCGATTACTGGCGGCTCCCGGGAAATCGGGAGCTCTAGCAAGCAGTCGGTCATAGCGAGTGACTGCGCGCACATAATCTCGTGCCTGGGCGCGGGCGTTGGCTTCATTGAATAGGGCATCGTTACTGTCGCTGCGAGAGAAATACTCGGCAGCTTGCATAAATTCTTCTGCGTAGTAATAGGACATCCCTTTCCACATTGGGTCGACAAAGCGCCTGGCGGCTTCGCGGTATTCGCCGCGCTGCATAAGCAGGCGCCCCTGCTGATCGCCGGTCAGCCACAAGTCTGCAAACCAGTGGTCTTCACTTGCCGTCGTTACAGTGGTCTGCGCGTACACTGGTGGCGGTTGATGTAGTAACAACAAGGGTGTGAGTATCCATATCCAACTTATTGTCCAGCCCCGGCGGAACCACATTAGAAACAGGGCCATTGCCGGAAACACTAGCGGGTAGCCGCTATCTAGCCAGGGCAGTGCGCTGTCTTCAGCGACCCGATATCGGCTGTCAACCAGCCTGTCGATTTTCTCCACGTCACTACTATTAATGCTCAGTTCGATATAGCGGCCATTTGAATGTTCGGCCAGAGACTCCAGAGAATCTTTCTCAAGGGGAATGATGTCGTCCCCCATAGTCTCTTCTGAAGCACTGCCATCTGTGCCGACGCCCAGGATCAAAAGTTGATGAGGCTTCTCGGCGAAGTACGACGCAAAGGCCTTGTCGCTGTCGCTGCCCAAACCATCGGTAATGAGTAGCACAGTGGCTGGTGAGGAGGACTGGCGTAATATTTCATCCACGTTGGCTAAAGCGTATTCGGGAAATTTACCCGATCTAGGCATGATGACTGGTTTTATCGCCGCCAGGTATTGGGTGAGAATGCTTTGGTCGGCTGTGAGCGTGAGTACGGTGTGCGCGCTACCGGAATACACAACCAATGCGGCTTTTTTGTCAGGCCGTAGAGCCAGTAAGTCGCTGATTTTTTGCTTTGCGCGGGCCAGGCGACTGGGCTGTATGTCACGTTGGGTCATGGATGACGAGGCGTCTAATAAGATAACCAGTGTGGCATCATCTTGTATCAGCGGCGAAGGTTGCTGCCGCCAGCTGGGGCCCATCAACACTATCAGCAAAATGAAAAAAATCACTTTGGTAAAATTACGGGGATTTGCCCAGCGGTTTTGAAATTGATTGAGACGCAAATGTTCCAGTAGGTGTGGGGCGATGATGCCGCCAAACATGTCCTTGCCAGACTCCATTTTGTTCAGCATGGAAAATACAAGTATCCAGGGGATTACCAGCAGCCCCCAGGCTGGTCGCAGAAAGTGAAAATACTCCAATGCATTTAGATCAGGCAGCATGCTGTTTTTTTCTCCGCAGCCATACACTTAATGCGCTCCACGCGTGATATAGCAAGTAGAGTCCCGCAGCAATAGCAATGGGTACATAATGCAGGCTAAGTTTTGGGCGGAAACTAATCGTCTCGTACAGCTCCGGCTCCAATTGTCCAATTGCCCGATAAGCGGCCAGTAGTTCGTCTCGATTCAGTGCTTCAAAGTTTTGTCCACCGGTGACTTCAGACACCCGCTTTATGGTTTTGATGTCCATGGCTTCTTCGCCGATGGAGGCGGGGTCACCAATGGCAATGGTGTAGATTCGGATGTCATTGGCGGCTGCGACCTTGGCTGCATCAATGGGTGGTACGATGCTGCCTGTGTCGTTGCCATCAGTCAGTATAATTAAGACACGGTTGTCAGAGCCGCCGTCATTGAAGAGCTTGATAGACAGACCAATGGCATCGCCAAATACGGTGCTCTGCCCCGCCATACCGATCTCGGTTTCGGTGAGTAGTTTTTCCCATACCAGGTGGTCTTCGGTAAACGGTGTTTGCAAGTAAGCAGCGCTGCCGAAAACGATCAAACCCAGGCGATCAGATTTACGTTTTTGTGCGAGTTCGGCCAACACGTATTTGACTGCCTCAAGACGGTCTACGGTGCTGTTATCTGGCAGGGTAAAGTCCTGGGTTTGCATGGAGCCTGACAAATCGACAGCTACCATTAAGTCGCGTCCGGACTTTTGTTGCTCGATGGGCTCTCCCACCCACTGTGGTTTGGCTGCGGCAATAACCAGACATAGCCACATGAAGGCCACAAGGAAATACTGTATTCGATCGCGCTGCAATAGCATTGCACCCTCTTGGGGTCGCTCTTCGCTTAGCTCAACCAGCGTATTAAAAAATGGGACTTTCACTGAGTCGCGGCTCTCTTTATAGGCAGGCACAAGCCGCATCAGTAGCGGCAATACCAGTAATGCAAGCGCCCAGGGGTGACTCAGTTCAAACAAGTTCCGGCCCTCGGTGCTTCTCTACCCAGGCGAGCCCCGCCTCAAGTAATTGCTCTTGCAGTGACTGCTGCATGGGCTGTTGGCGGTAGGTGGCCGTTGCCAATAGCAGGCCCAGCTCTCCACTAAAGGGTGGGGTGTCACACTGTCGATTGAGGAAGTTGACCCAATGTTCGCCGGACAGGCGGGCTACTTTTTTTCGGGAGTAAGCCACAAGCGCGGTAATTTTCAGCACCCGATTCAGATCGGTCAAAAACTCCGGTGAGTCATAATTATTCGACATCTCATGCAATTGTTTGACCGCTTCGCGCCGGTAGCGATTGCGGTACCAGTGGCATGCTGTGCGCCAGGCATAACGCAGAGCAAGCAGCAGAAAACCAGCAGCAAGCCAGCGCCAGCCGGCAGTCTGCGGCAGCCAGCTAATACTATCGGGGGAAATTACTTCAACAAAATCTTGCAGAGTGTAATTTCCAAAAATCTCCGGGAGCGGTGGTGCGCTCATTGCAGAATCCTCTGGCCGCCCAATTTTTGCCTGAGCTGATCGGTCACAGGAACAACCGTATCAGTCGTTAAAACAGGAATATTGTGTTGCCTCAAATCTTCGGTGACTTGAGTTACAGAGCTTTTGAAACTGGCCTCAAACCGGTCCCCAATATTGTGCTGGGAAGGGTCGACCTCCAGCTGGTAGCTGCCGTCGCTAATGATCAGGCTGTGTGCGTTTGAGATGCTTTGTTCCAGCGGGTCATATACCAGTGAGCAGATAATATCGTTGTGTTGATTAATGCGTTGTATTACTCCCATGGACTTTTCGTCCCAGCCATAGAAATCTGAAATCAATAACACCAGGTAGTCATGACCTACACTGCGTTCCAGTAACAGGAGGGCATCGGTTAGGGCGCCTGGGTTGCTGTCATGGTCGGGTGTGACGCTGAGGTCGTTGTTCATTTTGACCAGGTCGCCCAGCCAGTTTATGGTTTTTTTATCGCTGCGTGAGGGCTTAACTTTAACTGAGCGAGTGTCATTAAATAAGATGGCGCCGACCCGGTCCCCCGAGTTCATTACACGCCAGGCGGTGAGGGCTGCTATTTCTGCGGCGACATAAGATTTCATTTTTATTTCGCTACCAAAGAACATGGGCAGGCGCTGGTCGACCACAATGATTACCGGACGGTCGCGCTCCTCGGTGTAAACCCGCACGTGGGGCTTTCCGGTTCGATTAGTTACCCGCCAGTCCATGGTGCGTATGTCGTCTCCAGGGCGATAGTGACGCAGCTCATCGAAGTCCAGACCTCGACCGCGCAGCCTGGATCGTTTCCGCCCGCTTAGCAAAGAGCGAACGGGTTGGTGCGGCAGGTAGCTGAAACCTCTAGCGTTATATTTCAGGCGCATCAGTGAGGCCAGGTCGATGTAGACACCTTGTGACTGCTCTACAGTCATACTCGATTAACCCACTGCTACCTGATTGACGATCTCATCGATGACTGTGTCGGGTGTCACCTGATCGGCAAGAGCATGGTAGCTGAGTATCATTCGATGGCGCATCACGCTGTGAATAACACTTTGTACATCTTCTGGAATGACGAAGTCGCGCCCGGCGAGCCATGCACTCGCACGACAGCTGCGATGTAGAGAAATGCTCGCTCGTGGGCTGGAACCAATTTCTATCCAGCGCTCCAGGTTCTCGCTGAAGCGTCCGGGATGGCGGGTGGCTACAACTAAATCGACAATGTATTGTTCCACGGCGGGTGATACCGACATTGTCTGTATGTCAGTCCTTGCGGCAAAAATATGCTCCTGTGAAATCATCTGTAGTTCTTTTTTCGCTTTGCCTTCCTCTTTTTGCAACAGCTTTATGATGCTCAATTCGGCGGCCGCATCTGGGTAGTCCACTGAAATTTTCATCAGGAATCTGTCCATTTGAGCTTCGGGTAGCGGATAGGTTCCCTCTTGTTCGATGGGGTTCTGGGTGGCCAGAACCATAAACAAGGGGGGTAGGGTGTAAGTCTTTCCGGCCACGGTAATTTGACGCTCCTCCATAGCTTCCAGCAGTGCAGACTGGACCTTGGCTGGAGCGCGGTTGATCTCATCGGCGAGAATTAGCTCGTTGAACAATGGCCCCTCCTGAAATTTCAACTCGTGTACGCCGTCGTTGTCCTGATAAATTTCATTGCCGGTCACATCAGAAGGCAGCAGGTCGGGAGTGAACTGTATGCGCCCTAGATCGGCCTTTAACACTTGCGATAGTGTTTTAATCGAGCGAGTTTTTGCCGTACCCGGCAAGCCTTCGAGTAGCACGTGCCC
>JADGEN010000060.1 GCA_016744355.1 Halieaceae bacterium | reverse complement strand
ATCCTGTATAGCGTGACGACCATCTTTGCGCTTGTAAATACTGTATTCGTCTGTCTTCTTTACCAATTTCATGGCCATGATCTTTTCTCTCCAGATACTCAGATAAAGCACCCAACTCCGGGCACAGGTTACCAAACAAAGCTCCTAGAGCTTCAACTGGCGCGAAGTGTACCCTCATATCGAGTTTAGGTTAAGGAAAATTATTGAACTTTGGCTAGCGATTGCTATAATCGCCGCGCTCGGCAAGCTTCAGCTTGTAAAAGTACTTTAGTAAGGCCAGTGTGGTGTTGTGGTAGACAGTTTTCGCAAGAAAACCGTCATTTACCCTAAAGTCACGCTACAGAGTTCGTTTTTAGTAAGGCCAGTGTGGTGAAATTGGTAGACACGCCGGATTCAAAATCCGGTTCCTTCACGGGAGTGGCGGTTCGAGTCCGCCCACTGGTACCACTAAAATCGACCGTATAATGGTCTTCCCCTCCTTTTCTGCACTTTTCTCCGGTTTTTCGTTGCCTAACAAGTATTGAGTTTGCAAAGCTGTACCTCACAGATATTCACCAGATTGTGAGACCCATGAAAGATTACAGAATACGAAAGGCATTAATCATCAGCGCAGGAGTCTGTGCTTTACTGGCCACTAATTTGGCGTTTTCTGCTATAGAAGGTGTTCGTCTGGTCGGGCTCGCCATGCATCAAGATACGGGACGGAACATCTACATTGGCGCCCTGCACTACGACGAACTCATTCCGGTGCCCGAGGATGTAGTGGCAGCGGACGGTCCAAAGGCCATGGAGTATCGAGTGGTGGCACGTCGGACCAGTATCAGAAGCCTTATGGGTAGTGTATTACTCCAGGGCGAACTCGCCACAGGAACCGCCCCATCCAAGACTATCTCTGAGTTTGTCGAAGATATAATGGCAGCAGTAAAAGGAAGCCTATACGCAGGAGACTCCCTGGAAATTCGCCTCAACAAGGACAATACAGTCGTCGCCATACTGGACGGCCAAAAATTAGCCAGCACAACCGACCGACAGGTATCCAACTATTTTCTTATGGGCTGGATCGGCGAACGAGGGCCTTCCACAGCATTTCGTTCCAGTATTCTAGCTCCCGAGCTCAATCCTACAATGCTGCCAGTGTACGAGGCGCACACTGTGTCCAGCGAACGTATTGCGGCAATTGAAGCCTGGTCTGAGAAAGAGGATGCAGTAGCAATAAATATTTCTACACCCGTCGCAGTAGCCGTAGCAGTCACTTCCGAAGCGGCTGACAGCACAGTCCCAACAATCGCGTCTGCAGCCGCTCCATTGAGCGCAGAAAACGCAGTATCAACGGATTTGGCATCGTCATCCACTGAACTGCAAGAAGCACTGACAGACACAACTATTATCACTGCGCAGGAGCCATCAGAAGTACAGACAGCTCTCACTCTAGAGCCCGTTTTATTAGCATCTGCAGCACCCACGCAAGAGATGATTCAACCAGTAATGGAAGATGCCAAGGCCAGCGAGATAATCGACGCCATGGAATACTCTCAACGCCTCGCGGTATTCAATACAAGCGTTCTGCGCAGCGTCTATGCAGAGATTCGCTACCCCAGAGCTGCTGTTCGGCGAAATATTCAAGGCACACTGGAACTTGACCTCAGCGTCGGCAAGGAAGGTGAACTACTTGATGTAAGCATCGCCGTCTCTTCTGGCCACCCTATGCTGGACAAGTCGGCGGTAAAGGCAGCCAACAAAGCATTCTCAGAAAAGCCTGTGCAGGAAATTGACCAGGTTGCCAGATCGGAGTACAGCGAAGAAGACGGCGACAAGCTGATCATTCCCATTCCAGTCAGCTTTATCCTGACTGAATAACCCGTAAAGGAATACACCATGTCCGAATTTTACCTATGCCATATAGCCCTAGTCGGAGCCCGCATGACGGAGTTTCAAAAGTATGGCTTCACCACACGTAACGACCTCTCATTATGCAGAGTTGTTCCAAGTATGAACTGTAGCTCCCTTGATGAACTCCCACCAACTGAGGCTCGAGAAATACTAGCGACGCAGCTCCCAATTTGGATACATAACATTATTTCGGACCCGGACTTCCCGCAGAGAGATAGACTGGAAATGCCTCTTAGGCGATTTGAAGGCGAACTGAAAGATAGCAAGGACAACGAGGTAGTTTCTGCCGTACTCAGCGCAGGATTTAAAAACCAGACTCTGGACCCCACGAACTTACCCGATGCGATGCCACTACGCCAGCGCTGCGCCATGGTGGCGCACATAGATGCCTGGCAGGAAGCCTACCAGGCTTTGGAAAACGATTTGGTTGAGATAATGATGGAACAACTACTGGAGCTGGATAGCTGGATCGTAGTTGCTTCGAACCCCGATCAGGACGCCATCGCATACATTGAACGAAGCGCCTAAGAGAAAGCAAACGCTAGAACTGTTCAGCTCTAGCCTTCTACACGGCGGCGCTTGCCGCCAGCTTCCCGAATTACCCGCACAGTACGCTGGCACGTCTCCAACCATTCTTGCTTGGTCTCGGTTTTGAGGCAGCGCACATATCCGCGATCTCCACGGCAGGAGATACTGGTCTTGTTCGGAGTCCAGTCACCCTCTTTTGGGCGTGGCTTGCGCGCGCTGTAGAACCACAGGCCACGTCGATCCTGCATCACATACTTTGCGTCAGAGGGTAAAAAGACTTTCTTTCCTTCGATGACGGCAAATACTTCAAGTCCGTCCATTGGGTCAGTATCGAGAACTGCGGTAGGTGTTATTGTTAGCATTTTGTTTCGCCCCGTGTGAGTGAGGCTTATTTATATTCGCATCACTCACGTGAGGCAATGCCGAAAATGCCATATTTTTAGTTAAATAATAAAATAAGGCTTTGACATACCTTTTTTTTGCATTTTTTTATGAGTTTTGGTGAAAACTCAAACAAAAAGAGACATATTTTTGGTTTCCAGCAACAGGTTTTGACACTATCCGCCGCTAACAATCACCATATGCGGAGGTGAACCATGCTGGGGACGCATCTCTTTCAAGCCTTCAGGATCAATCTGGGACAGCAATTCATTAGCTGCATCTACCGAAGACATCAGCATATACAACGACAAAGAGGACCTTCCCTCAATACTCTGCGCCAGGTACGATAGTTTGGAAAAATTCTCATCAGTGATGCAGTCCAAAACGACAGCATTGACCAGGTAATCTCGAATAACCTGCCTATTGAACTGATCTTGCACGTGAGCCTGGTAAACTTCGTCACGTAACAGTCGATCCAGAACCTCCTGCTCTAACTGGCTCACGGGTTCGCCCTTAACGGGCAACTCGTCACCAAAACAACCCTCTATTCGGTGAACGAGCTCGTTCAGCTGCAATTGATTCACTTAAACTACTTCCTTGTGCCGATCAATGTGGATGGGGGAAAACGCGACATCAGGCCGCGGAACGCTCGGAACCCTGACGTCCGGGAAGGCTGGCCATATCTGGAACCTGAAAAACTTCGCCATTCATACGAAATGCAGAACTGGAACCTTCAGATACCAGCTCTGGCACATCCTCAATATCCTCGCGGGATAGGTCTTTCATCGTCAAACCACCACCGCGCAATGCAACGCCATAATAATCCCAAGCACCACCTTTGAGGCCCAGTATTACCGCTATCAGGCCGGTAGAAGCTCGACTATCCCGCCAGGGCGCCACACTATCCGCGTCGAGATCCAGTATGGGTACATCCCGTCCTCTCCAAAACAACTGTGTGGGAGGTGATGATCCCTCCGCGGGCAATGTCACTATTTCAGCGAGGCATTTCTGTGGAACCGCCCAGGTCTCTTCCGTTGAGCAAGGCAGCAACACACACCATCGAGAATCACTTTCAATTGTATAGTTTTCGTTCATGCCACACCCTTAGTCTATTTGAAGATTATGTCCGGTAAGCTGGTTAATTTGCTCTACCAGTACCGGGAAGTTAAACGGCTTACCCATATACCCATCACACCCGGCCTCATCGGCTAGTGCGCGGTGCTTGGCACCCGTACGGGAGGTAACCATGATGACCGGAATATCACTGTATCTAGTCGATTTTCGAATTTCGCGTAAGGTTTGAATACCATCTTTAACCGGCATTTCAACATCGAGCAATATCACATCCGGCAGCCTTTGCGTGGTATTGAGCAAGTCAATCGCAACCATGCCATTCTCTGCCGTAATTGTTTCCACACCTATAGTATCGAACTGACTGGTTGAAACCATGCGCTGGGTACGTGAATCATCGACAACCAGAACAAGCGCCTGTTCAGTGACTTCCTGCTCCACTGACAGTGGTGTCATTTCCTCTAGCCCGGCACCTTTCACAAGCGCATTAAGATCCAAAGCGACAACAGCCTGACCATCCGCAGTTGTGGTTGCACCCGCAACACCTGGTACACCGGAAAACTGCACACCCAGAGAGCGGATAACCAATTCGAGGGCCTGCTTCACATCATCGACGGCAATAGCCATATGGCGGCCTTCCGACCCGGCGATAAGAACGGGAACACTATTGGGCCACGCTGAGCGCTCGGGTAAACTTTCCCCATTACACAGGGTTCCCAGATAAGCCGGCTCACAGTCCACGCCAAACAGTGACAATGTTTTGTCTTCTGCAACAG
Organism: Halieaceae bacterium; assembly: GCA_016744355.1. Taxonomy (GTDB): domain Bacteria; phylum Pseudomonadota; class Gammaproteobacteria; order Pseudomonadales; family Halieaceae; genus JBALVT01. Next base: position 14,584 of record JADGEN010000060.1, on the reverse strand, counting down.
CGTCAAAAAAACTGTCAACATGCACATAGTCAACGGCAATCAAACCGTCCAATGGAATGGCATAAGAGCGCTCACCGGCAGACACCAACAGGGCACCATTTACCGAGACGTTGGGAGGAATACGAATATGGAACTTGGTACCTTCGCCAACGATGGACTCAATTTCAACATCACCACCAATCTGCTGTAGCTCGCTGAGCACGATGTCCATGCCCACACCGCGACCGGATATCTCGCTTACTGTGGAGGCCGTTGAAAAGCCCTTGTGGAATATGAGTCGTACCGCTTCTTCGTCAGTCAGTGCATCAACATCGATATCCAGACCTTTCTGATAAGCTGTTTCGCGCATCAATGCAGGGTCGACACCTTTGCCGTCATCGGCCAGGGTAATAATATAGTCAGCACCCCTTTTGTTTACATCGACACTAATTGTTCCGGATACCGGCTTCCCTTGCGCCTCACGCTGCTCGGGGGACTCGATACCATGGTCCATAGCATTACGAACCATATGCTCGAGAATAACCTGGCATCGTGCATGGTTATCTCTATCCAGTGTTCCAACCTGCTTCAGTACTTTAAAGGAAACATCCTTCCCAAGATCTGCCGCAACCGTTCGCACAATACGTCGTAAACCCGGAAACAATCGCGCTACCGGTACAACTCTAACGGCCTGTATAGAAGAACCCAACGATGAAATCACAGAAGATTGCTGTTTCAGCAGAGCCTCAGCCGTAGAAACATGGCGACTGGAATCTCGAATCAGATCATCCAGATCCTCGACACTCTCACGTAGGATATTAGCCGCCTCTTGCAACTCGGAGTACTGATCCATCTCCAGAGCATCCAGTTCCGACGCGCTGTGCTTCTCCTTACTACTCACATTACTTAATGCACGATCGGCAATTTTTACGATATGCGCTCTAACCGCCGACAAACGGGCCAACGATTCTGATGCAGCGCGTTTACTTCTGACTGTATTTTCAGAAGAGCGGACGCCAAGTTGCTGCGCCTGATTGGTCAGGTTGAGCAAATTATCCAACGCTTCAGACGTCATGCGGATACTTTGCTTGGCGCCCAGTGCTTGCGCACCCTGGTCCGCCAACTGCTTATCGCTTTCCAGGGTGAACTGCGGTTTCACTTCAGAAGCTGTAACGATTTGCGATACTTTCTTGCCGGTTTCAGTTGCTTTACTCTCTTGCTCAGTGTCAGCTGATACTTCAAGCTCTAAGCTCTGCTCATCCTTACTTTGCTCCTCACCACTGGAAGCTCCTACTGGTAGCTCACTACTAATGTCTGAGCGAGTAGCTTCGATAGACTCGAAGCCCTTAACAACTGCGTCCAACCAGGCATTTACAATGCGGAAGTATCCGACTCTGCCCTGATCCGTTGAGTGCAAGGACAAACGCTCGAGCAAAGTCTCATAATTATGAATCAGTGTCCCGAAGCAATGCAGACCTACACCCTTGGCAATTCCTTTTAATGTATGAAGTGTGTGAGTGACGGTATCAGGCACAGCATCGCTACCGCCTGCTTCCCAACCACCAATACTATCCTCAAGGTGTTCAAGTTCGGAGGCGCCTTCCTCAAAGAACACATCAAGAAATTCAACGAACAGTTCGGCGCTGCCACGATTACTAGAGGTAAATTTAATCCCTTCTGGCAGACACCAGGAAAGGTCGCTCTCTGCACTGAGGTCGCCCTTACTTACATCTTCTTCTCTCGCCGTATTCCCAGCCTCTTCTTCGACAGCTTTTGCACTTGTGCCTGCATATGGTTGATAGTCGGAAGAATCACTATCGCTATCATCCAGCGCAGCGAAATCAATCGATGCAAGAGGGTCGTCACTCGATAGCTCAGCATAGGGATCGAGATCATCACCAAAGTCCTGCGTTGACAATATTTCTCCCAACGGCTCCTCTGATTCCTCGAAATTGAACTCGTCGAGATCAAAAGCCTCAAAAGGCTGGGGAGCGGCGTCTTCAGTGACTTCTTTAAGCGTATGCTCACTTTCGGAGCCTGGCGGTATAAAGTTCTCGTCAAATAAATTGTTCCAGTTACCGGTGATGTCAGGATGCGAAATTCGCACGTAGATTGCATCGACCTGCGATTGCCCCAGTTGGCGCAGCACCGCCGGAAGATCTGAACGTATGTCAACGATAGGAGTAAAACCATCGTTGACGCATTCAATAATTGACGCAATATCACTACCCAGCATTGCCTCGACTTGAATTTTTTCGCTCTCTATCTCTAGCACCTGGAGACGCTGGTGAACTGCTGTAGTCACCTCTTCCATAACCTGCGCTATAACGCCCGTAAAGTCAGACGCTGCATTGTCGTCAAAGCCATCAATACTATGAAAATCTTCATGGTAATCGATAGAAACATCTACATCGGTATCTACCGACGACATACCGTCAGTGTGTGCTACTTCAAGAACATCCGACTCAGCGTTCGCACCTTCGAGCTCCTGGCCACCCAGTAAGTAACTATCAAACTCATCTTCGTCGCTGGGGGCTGGAACGTGACTAATGTACTCCAGAACAGATTCAATCTCCTGACTGTCTTCAGCCTGCTGCCCCAGCACTAGTTCAACATCAGCCTCCTCGTCCTCAGTCTGCAGCTCCAGTTCAACATCAGCCTCCTCGTCCTCAGTCTGCAGCTCCAGCTCTACTTCGACCTGCTCTTCTTCAGCCTGCAACTCGAGCTCAATCTCCAGCTTCAATTCATCCTCGGCCTGCAATTCTGAACTCTGCTCTAGCATTTCCTCCAATATCATATCGGAAGCATCGGCGTTCTCGATGGCATCAGTCATGACAGAGTCTGCGGTGCCTAGGTCTACTGACAGGTCCAGCTCTTCTTCGAACTCCATCTCTGGAATATTCGTTGAAGCTTCATTGAACCCGGAACCCAAATCAAAATCGATTTCCTCGTCCAGTGCATCATCAATTTCCAAACCACTGAATTCCAGTTCGGAGTCATTATTGAAATCTTGTGTAAGATCTAACTCATCATCAAACTCGAGCTCCGAGCCCAGATCAAAACCAGAAGCATCGACCATCTCAGGCGAAAGTTCCAAGTCCACGCTGCTATCTACATGAGCGCTTAAATCCAGCTCAGTATCCAGATCCAGAGTAACCGGCACTTCTTCGACTACCTCTAGCTCTAACGCCATATCCACGACAGTTTCGGTGGTTAAGTTTGAAGCACGCTCTGCTACGGATTCAATTTTGGATTCGGGTTTACTCGACATCAATACGAGATTGTGGTCGCCCATGTCGTCGTCATCAGTCAAAGACAGGATATCTGCTCCATCGACGACTTCTGTAGTCAACCCTTGGTTCGTGCTTCTGCGGGCGCTGGAATGATCAACCGTCCTAGGTGTATCCGACTTCGCAGACATAGCACTACTACTGGCTGAAGAGGCGTATATGTCGTTACCACCGCCTACATCTGTGACGACGATTTCCTCCTCCACCATTGATGAAAGATCATCTCCCTGACCATGCCCCCGAAACATTGGGCGTCCAGCTATCTCAGTCTCATAGGCAGACAACGCGGTATCAATATCGTCATCATTATCAACGGTAAACAGATTCTCTTCAGGCTCCGACATATCCTGCTCGAGAAGCCATTCCGTGTCCTTGTCCTGAGTGTTTTCTGCGGGCTCAGGGCTTAATGCAGTTTGGTCTTTTTCTAGTTGCACGATTGTTCTCCAGTATCCTGATTGACGCCGATTTATTTTATTGTCCGATAGTCTGGCTGGCGTTTATATCTTGTACAGGTTGGCTTGAAGGCGCAGATGAATCAAAGTTCTGCAAGCCCTCGGCCATATCTTCGCCACATGAATTTGCTAACAAAAAGCATCTGTTAGTGAGTTCACGGGTCATTGAGAGGTTAAAGCCTTCGATATTGCCGAAAGAATCGATCAGTCCTGGAAGTGCGCGAACCACATCGCCAAGCAAGGTTTTCAGTTTATCATTTGGTTCCATATCTCCATCGATAACACGATCGAGCAGGTCCTGAGCCGCCCATCCAAGCTCGCCCAGAGTGTTAGCACCTACAGCGCGCCCATTACCCTTAAACGTATGGAAATGACGACGAATATCCTGCAGAGTGCTACCGACAACGGGGTTCTCCAGCCAGGTTTTCATTAGGCCTTCGAGCTCAGCCGCGATATCTACCGACTCTTCAATAAATACCTCTCTGAATTCTGCGGGAATAACCCCATCGCTGACATAGTTCTTAGGAGCGACTTCTATAGAAGTCGCTACAGAAGCCCCAGTGGAAAGATCTTCTATCGAATTAACAAGCTCATCAGCACGCTGCTCTGCAAGCGCCATCATATGAGAAGTATCATCTAACGGATCTATAATTGAGCGTTGTAAATGTAGCTCGATCTGAGCAAAAGCATCGGCAAAGCCGCGGAAAGAATCATCTTCGCGAACGCTTCCTGCTTTGCTAGCCGCCGACAACCACTCACGACATTTATCAATTACTGCGCCTTCGCGCTCCATTCCGGCAAAGCCAAGAGCTCCAGTAATTTCACCAAGAAGCTGCAGAGAAAGATTAATCGCATTTCGCTCTGGCTCGTCAGATTGTTGCTCTATAAATTCTTGAGCCAGGGAGTACAAAAGATCGATATCCGCTTCACCATTGTCTGCATCCCAGATCGCCTTACGTAAAGCGTCGTGACCCTGGTCTGTTTTGTTCAAGTACCTGTGCAAAGCTTGCGTCAGCTGACAAACGCTCTCTTCGCTGAACGGCTTCTTCACCAGTGCCGCCGCCAGTGCCTTACGCCTGAGAATCACATGCAGATGGTTTTCAACCAATGACATTTGAGTAAATGTGGCCGCGACAACGCTCTCTCTCAGTTCAAATTCTTGACTTGAAAATGAACTACACAGTCCGTACTCGAGCTTGTACTCCAGATCGAGTTTGACATCCACAATACCGCGCACGATCTCACTGATACTGTTCTGCTTACGCTCAGAGTTTTCCGAGAACTCTCCCTCATAGAGCTTTCCTAGTTTCTCTTGCACTCCCACTAATGAATCTGCATGAGCACCCTGGCCCGCTGCGCTAAGACGTATCTGCGCATTTTCCAGACCTTCAAGCGCTGCTTCGCCTTTCTGGCCTTCATCATCCGCCATCATATTCATGTCGTCTGAGCCCAGGTTATCAATGACTCCATTGAGTTGCTCAAGGGCACTACTTAATGCAATAACAAGCGCATCAATATGAACCAGGCCACTATTAGCAGATGCTAGCGTTTCATCATTGATACCAAAGACGTTTCGAATGTTAGCTATATGAACCGGCTTGGATTTGCAGGATGCGATGTAATAAAGCATCTGTTCCAGGGATTCCTTGTAATCGACAGACGCATCGATTTCAGAGCCGTTCTCACGCGCATATTTAATTAGAAACGCGCCTGTTTTGAATATCTGCGCAATACACTCGTCAGGAGCAATCAATCCACCGGCAATACCCTCACAAAGGCCTACCTGAGTTAGCCAGAAGCGCTCAGGCTCTGTGCCAGCAAACAAGGTCTGCATTTTGCGAGAGATCCTGGCAACTGTCTTCATGCTTTCAGCTACGTTTCGCTTACGTAACGCCGACTTGGCCATTTGCAAATACAAAGCCAGCATAACGTTTGCACGACTCTTTATTTCTTCATCGGTAGCGGGAGTCGCTTCCGGGGTTATTCCAGCATTTCCGGAAATATCCATATGAAAAAAGAAAGCCTGGGGACGCGGACGCTCACCCACCCAGCGACGCAAATCGTTGACGTACTGTTCCAGGCCCTGCCCCGTATCCTGACGCACATTTTGCGTATGCGCCAAGTAGGCAGGCAAAACCTTCAATGCCTGCATAAGACCACCCATCGTCAATTTTCTACGTTCACCGATAACTTTATCTTTATATAAAAAGTTAAGGCTGCGCTCCATCTCGATGGTAAGCATTTCACCTTTCTTCATTCCCAGCGCACGAAGCGTTGAGGTGATCTGGTGAATAGCCCACATGCACTGTAGAAGAGGTTTCTTCTGGCTGGTGTCTTTACTGTACTCTACCAGGGCCATCTCCGCGTTCTCGGCTTGCTTGTTCATCAAGCCAGAAACCCACTTGAGAGAAACGATATCAGTTTTTGTAGCCACTAGATGTTACCTCCAATATTTTTTAATGCATGCACGCCCGGGGTTACTACCCTCTGCATGCCCAAATTGTTCACTCGAACAACTTTTCCAGCGCCGGGCTTCATACTGACAGCCTTTCCTCGTCAGTTGACTCCAGCGCGGACATTTCATCTTCTTTGTATACTTTCTGAGCAGCCGAGCTACGCAACGCGTTCTCAGTGCTATCAGAACTCCCACCAGTATTATCAGTCTCAATCTTGAACTGGCTGAGGTTTTCGGCCACATCGCGCATAGACGATTGCAGACTGCCTACACCACCCTGGGTATTCTCACTGAACTCACTAATCTCCAGGTTGCGATCGCGAATCTCCGACATCGAATTGTTCATGTGCTGAGCGCTATCGGCAGACTGCCCTGCAGCATCATCCACCGAGGTAACGATGGCTGTGATCGCCGCAGACCCTTCGTTGATATCCTCCAATGAGCTATCAAGACGATCGATATACTCAAGAATCGTTACAACTGTTCCCACCGTGTTCTCCATGCTGCTGAGGTTATCGGCAGACATGCTTTGCAACATGCGCACTTCTGAAATAATCTTGCGACCCTCTTCCTCCGCTTCACGCAGCAAGTCACCAATCGCTTCGGCAATACCGAGGAAGGGACGTCCATGCTCTCCGGCTTTCTCGGCCTCAATACGTGTGTTGATCGCGACAACCGATATCTTGGTGTTCAAAGCCTGAATATACTCTGCCGCAGTAGTTACCGACTGAATCAGCTCACCCTGACGCTTGGCAGACTTGGATGTTTCCTGTACTGACTCTCGCACGTCGGCTGATGCCTTGGACATGTCTTTTGTCAGCTCGTATCCACGTGCCACCCTGGCACTGTTACGCTCGGAAGTTCTGGCAGCTTCTGCTGTTGAGGTTTTAATCTCCTCACTGGTGCGTACCATTTCAGTCGCCGCAGTTGTAGATTCAACAACAGACCGGGTCAACTCCCTACCTTTGTCCACCTGATCTGTTGCGGTTTTACCAATGTTGCCAATTTCTTCAACCGACACCCTAAAAGGTGTTCGAATATTGCGAATCAGCTCACGCTGGCGCTCGGTTGAAGTATTAATCTCTCTGGCAATTTCCTGGGTAACACTGTTGTCTTCGGGAACCGTGACGGTCAAATCACCTTCTGCAATTTTCACCAAGGCGCTATTAATTTCTGATACACCCTGCTCTGTATAAAGGACGCGTCTGCGCTGACCCCGGTACATAGAAACCAACAGCCCTACCGCCAACACACCAGGTGCGCCAAACAGAGCCATCAACACACCCCTATCGCCCATTCGTGTATTAGTCAGCTTATCAATCGCGGGAGCAAGTGCTGCTACTGCATCTACCAGGGCTGCGTTGGACTCAACAATTTCCTGTCTCGCCAAAGCCGCATTGCGAAGTTCTACAGATGCACCTTCAATTTGTTCGATGGAAGTTGATACTACAGAGAACAAACCCGCCGCAAGGTTGATTGACTCAATGGCATCGCCATCTCTTAAGCGCTGAACGCCCATCACCTTGTTGCCATTTTTAAGCGCATCAATAATGCGTCCAAAGTCTGCGGTATCTGAGCGAAATTCATCTGCGGCTAATTGACTTTCCGAACCACCGACAAGTATTTTCTCAATGTTTCGCGCAATACGCTCAGTGAGCCACAGTGTTTTCTGGGCTGCGACAATAGTGTCGGACGAGACAGATTCATCGCGAAGAATATCAACAACCTGTGCAAACTCGCTTTGCATTGGCTTGATGTTTTGCTCTAACTCTTCGGAAACGCCATGTGTAAACACGATACCGGGGCCCGCTTCTACCAGGGTTTTCGCAGACTGCTCTACCGGCAACCATTTAGCCTGAATATCGCTCAATTCGGTATCAAGGCCAATGGGCTGCAGCTTAGCCATCAAACCACTAAACTCTTGCAGGTTTTTTTCCAGCTCGGCAAATGTTGCGGTCTGTCCCTGCTCTGTTTCTCTAGCATGGAGGGAGACTGTTTGAGACAAAATTCGCAGCTCATCAGCCACCATACGAGACTCACCGTCTTCACTCGCCTCCTGCTGCACCATATAGAATGTGTAACCAATTCCGCCCAAGCAGGCAAGAATAGCTACGGTCATAAGTCCCACCCAAATGGAACTGGAGCCTTTCTTATTTGATTTAGTCATTGTTACATTCCTCGGTTAAAACAGTGTTCACAGCCGAGGCGTCTGCCAGGCCACTTTCCACAAGTAATTTATCTATATCCAAAACTGCCAGAAATTTTTCCCGGTGGGGAAATCCACCCAGACAATAGTCTGAAAAATCGGGATCCACGTCGTGTTTCATATCGCGCAGCGCAACCGGGAATTTCATGTCCCGTTCAACTTGGCTGAGCGTAATAGCGAAATGAAAACCCGGACGGCGTATCACCATGCAATATTCTCTGGCCCTGCCCGTGTAAGCGACTTTTCTAAAAAGCTCATCGCCACTAATAATCGGAAGCAGACCGCCTTTATGAGAAGCCACACCTATAACCCAGTGCTTGGTACCAGGGATTACAGTGGAGGTGGGTGTCTCAATGATTTCTTCCAACTCGCCTTCGCCTAGTAGAAGCGGTACGCCAGCAACGCCCAGCGACGTACCCACCCAATGCATTTCAGTATTTTCAAATGTAGGTGGTGGTACAGCACCAACTGCATAGCTCTGATCAAGTTGATCAAATGATTGTAGTGTCAGAGAGCTCATAACCTAAGCAACCGCACGAATTTTTGTGTGCGTGCTGATCAGCTGCCTCAGAACAGCTTCACTAGGAATTTTTGTTACATGAGCGGTGGCCCCACGGGCCTGCCCTTTCGCAATATCAAATATTCCATCGGAAGATGAGAGCATTATCACTGGCGTGTTCTTGGTGCCCTCTGCATTGCGAATCAAGGTACAGGTCTGGTAACCATCCAGTTCAGGCATAGTTATATCCAGAAAAATTAAATCAGGCTTAAAGCGTCGCAACATTCCCAGCGCTTTGTAACCATCCTCTGCACACTCGACCTCACAGCCCATGCCTTTTAAGGTGTGTGACATCATCATTCGGATAGTTCTCGCATCATCGACGACTGCAATTTTTACCCCCGAGATATCCTGCTCTGCTTTCTGTTCCATTTTATTCCGCCCTCTGTGTGGTCTAACTTGTGCGTTGCTTCACAAAATTTACCCTCACAGTATTTCTAGGGCGCAAGCTTCATTCAAGAAAAAACTGGAGTTATCTAGAGAAAGTCAACTTTTTGAAGAGCGGGACAAAGAACGCCTAATGCTTGATTGGTCCGTTTCCCTACGAAGCAGCAATTATCTGCAGAAAACTACAAATAACTCTGTACAAGCTATGGCAAAGACTTTACTGGCGTAACTAGAAACTAACTAAGGGAATTACCAAGAGATAAAAGCGAAGACATCAACTTTTGAAAAATTATTCCCGGGGGAACATATAGTTTTTAAAAGGCTCCATATGTCCAGACTGGAAGTCTCGGAGCTCGTAAATATTGAACTTATGCATAAAAGTCAGGCAGCGCTGAAAAACTTCGTCCGCCTCATACGCAGAAGGCGGAATTTCGTACTTATCGGTTATCTGCGCAAAGATCATCGTAGCAATATCTCTTCTCGCTTGATCTTCACGGTACATAACATGCTTCACTGGCGAAGAAACGATAGGCGAGCCATACAAAAGAAATGCTTCCCAGCGCTGTACATTGTGGTCATCTTGTAGCTGCCCAACAAGAAACCTAACCATATTGTGGAAATCCAGACGGGGTGGCACGACATCTCTTTGCAGCCACTTCCTGACATCAGACTCGCGCCACCGATTATTGATACCCAGAATAGCGAGCGTTCTACCCTCGATCTGAGAAGGAACTACATCGGCCAAATCCCAGAGCATATTGAGCCGCGCAGAAAACCCCAGACTCACAGGCAGTTCGTCCTCATGAACTCTTTCGAATTCCAGGGAATATTCTTCAATAGTTTTCCGTAGGTCTTCGCTCGTTGATGCCTCGGAAACTAAACTCTCTGATTTTTCTGCTTCCTTACCCATCGCTATTCTTCACTCTCTTTTGGTAGGTAGGAATAGACATATCCATCACTTTCGCTCTGCTGGCTACTCGCATTTTACCTTCCAACTTTTCCAGATGGGACAGGAGCATGTTCTGGCTCAATTCCAACGGCGCTTGCACCGAGGAGGAGGTTTCTTTTATCCACTCACTAATCAGTCGCCGAGATTCGCCCCAGGTAACGTTGCTTTCACGCACAGCAGCTCGCTGATCTATTTGTGGAATCCAGCGGGAAATATTTCGGGGGTTGGTATGCAAAAAATCGGCAGTGCCGCGCAAACTACCGTGAAACCTCTCCCTGGCAGCAAGTACAATACAATCGACCAGCCACGCACCCAAAGGCTCAAGTTTTTCCGCCTCAAGCATGTTGTTCACTGCAACGCCAAGTGCGACATCCAGTTGCTCCAGCGCGGTTGGAGTATAAATTTCATCCGATGACGCAGGTTTTTCGCTGCTCTCAAGAAAAGACTCTGGAACAGGTTTGGCGGCCAATTCAACCGCGGGCTTGCTTTTAAATATCCCCAAATCAACTGGCGTAATCCACTCTTTTTCGGCTACGTCCATCGCCTGGCCAATACGTTGTCGCATCTCACTGATGTTCCCCAGCCAATTATGCTCAAGCATTGCCTGCTCGGCATCCTCAGTAAAGCCTTTGAAATGCTTGTCACGTTTCTCGCACTCTTGCCCCAATATTTTGTCTGCCCAGCGCAGCACAGCCTGCTTTCTGTCTTTGATGGGCGGAACATGGATTGGGTAACCTGCGAATACACTCGCCAGCTTCTCTGTCAGACTGCCGTACAATATAAGGTGTTCCAAGGTATCGGGGAACAGCGCCACCAGCTTTGCGTTGGGCAGATACCTCGGTGGGCTCACATCGGCCAAAGTACGAGATGCGATCTGCCTCGCGAGCTTGAGCTGTGCATCGGCGCTCATCAAATGAGGTGACTTAAACACCAGAGTCTTACCTTCAGAGTTCTTTAGTTCGCGCTGTATCGCCCGGATGGCATCATCACGATTGCGAAATGCACGACAATCTATCGGCACAATTTTATCCGCAGCGCGTCCGGACTCCTGATGAACAATTTTGGCAACATACATCTTGCCTGTTCCATGCGGGCCTATAATGGCAATAGGGATATCCAGCTTCGCCAGAAAAGAGGCCTGATCCACCGCACCTTCCATATTGTCCAGCACATACCCTTCTATGCCGCCTTCTGCAGAAGATGACGGGTTTACACTAGCGGCATTGTTCGACCTGTTTGGGAGCATCACCTGATTCTACGCAAAGCTGGAGAAAATTCATACAAACGCACTGTAGGCTTTCCTTGCTGATTTTCACATAGTTAGTGCCACGCCAAGGAAATTTCATTAAACTGCATTTTTTCCGGTAGCCACTATGAATCGACAGCCCACAACGAATACTACTATCACGCCGCAGGAAACTGCGCGACTGATGAAACTCGCCACTTATGCCTCTATATCCGTAGCGCTGATTCTGATTGTGGCCAAACTCGCGGCCTGGGGCATGTCGGGGTCAGTAAGCCTCCTGGCCACATTGGTCGACTCTACGCTAGATGCCTTCGCATCGCTGATCAATTTATTCGCCGTACGTCATGCGCTCTCTCCTGCCGACAAGGAGCATCGTTTTGGGCACGGCAAAGCTGAAGCCATAGCCGGTCTGGGCCAATCTGCTTTCATAACAGGCTCTGCCGCATTTCTGCTTTTGGAGTCTGGCCGCAGGCTAATGAACCCGGAGCCGGTTCAATCCTACGCCCTGGGCATCTGGGTGATGGTATTCTCGATTGCACTCACTCTCGTCCTGCTGAGCTTTCAGAAGCGGGTCATCGCCAAAACCAACTCCACCGCCATCAAGGCTGACGCACTGCATTACCGTACAGATGTCCTGGTCAATGCCAGTGTAATCCTGGCCTTGTGGTTGTCAGTGGAGGGCTGGCCTGGCTTTGACGCCTTGTTTGCCGGGGGTATAGCGCTTTACATCCTGTGGAGCGTCTGGGGGATCATTAGCGAGGCCCTGGACCACTTGATGGACAAGGAACTCCCCGACGAGGACAGAGCCAAAATCAAACAAATTGTTACGGCGCATAACGAGGTTCGGGGCATGCACGACCTCAGGTCTCGGCGCTCGGGTACTGCCACATTTATCCAGTTACACCTGGAGCTGGACGACGAACTCAAATTACTGCAGGCACACCGCATCTCGGATGAAGTGGAACTCAATATTCAGCAAAGCTACCCCAACGCCGAGATAATTATACATATCGATCCGATATCTATTGTTGCCATGGAGGCCACGCCGGACTTTGATGGAGGTACGGCAGAAAAGCTGAGCTAAGCACTCTAGGTGCTGACCAAAATGGCAGCTAGTAAACCCTCGGTAACTCTAATAATCGCAGAATCGGGCAAAGAACAACCAAATCGCTACTTCTGTTCCGGGTCGGTTTCCATTGCATCAGGGGCTTCATCCTCGGGTTTATTCTCCAGCGCCTGAGTGTGTTTTTCCAGCGCTGCATTTGTTGCTTGCTGGTAGGCCAATTCATCCACCCCCTCACCCGGATAAACGCGAACCCCCGTAACAGTAATTGGCGGAACGTCGGGCTTTTGATGCCCCAAGAATGTTCGTAGCCAAGCCCCAAAAACAGCAGTAAACAATGCTATTGCGAATGTTAATAATGTATTCAGTAGGTAATTGGGACCGATACGCTGCGCAAGTGAGGCTGAAGCTATAACGGTGACTTGAGGATATCGCTGAACCTGACTGGTCTCCAGCTGCACCAATCTGGTCCGACTTTCTCTCAGTAAGGCCTCCAGGTCTTCCAGATCGCTCACTCTGGATTGATGCACCAAAAATATTTGAGTAAACGCCTCAACTTCTAATTTGTGTTCTTCATATTGCTTGCGGATATTAACTACTGTTCTCTGGGCCGCGGCATACTCGCGCAGCGCTTCATCCAGTACTACCTTTCCTCCCGCCTTACCTCTTCTACTTATTTCTGCATCTAATTCTTCGATTTGACCGGGTAAAACACTCAAGGACGGTTGACGAGCGAGATACTCTCTGGTGTAGCGTTGATCGAGCTCCGCCAATTGTAGTTTAAGCTGCTGTAACTCTATCTCTAGCTGAGATAGAGCTGACTGATCCCGATCAGGAACTACCGTATCGCCTCTTGAGAGAGCCTCTTGTATAGCATCAAGCTCTGACTGGGCACGAACTTCGTCGTCAAGTGCTTTATTCAAGGAGTCATTTATTCCGTTAAGTCGAGACAAAGATTCATTCTCAGCCCGCTCCGCAGATACGATATTATTCTGAGCCCTGAACTGCGCCAACTCCTCTCGGCCAATTTCAATTTTTTGCTCCAAACCACTGACTTCTTCGCTGATAATATCGTGTGTATCACCGAGTGACTGAGCAATATCGGCCGCTCGGGCCGCCAGATAGACCTCTATCCATGTGTCAATGGCTATCGGCAGAAGTGAAGCATCTGTACCTTGCGCTACCATCTCCACTAGATTCGTATCGATCACCGGTTCGACGTCGAGCATCTTGCCGACTTCAGACTCATTCGAAGCAGCATATCCACGCTCAATCAACAAGTTTTGAGTACTGGTTACGAGCTCACTCCCAAGCAAAATGCGACGTTGAATGGCCACATGCTCTATATCTGCATCGCCACTACTTTGATCCACTGCTGTGAGTGCTGCCATCAGCACACTGGCTCTGCTTTGAAATACTGAAGGTTGAAGGAAGGTGTACACAAGTCCGATTGCAGCAACAATCAGGAATACCAGGATAAAAACCTGCGCCCGAGGCGCAAGGTACCATGGCGGCACATCGCGATAGTCTAAGCCATGATTATTCGAAGGCATCATTTCTAATTGAGGCGTGTAGTTCTGCATGGAAGAAATGCTATCACGAATATGGTGCTGTACGTAGCGTAGAGTAATTACTTCCACGAATGCACAAATTCTATTATGAACAGCCGCCGCACCTATGATATAGATTGCTCAATTACGGTGATCGGAAGCACCGTGATGTTTTTGGGCACAGTAAATTCATCTGAATCGGAAGTTCTAATTCATGACAATCGCAGGAAAGATAAACGCACTGATCGTACTGCTGGCAATTGTTGCCGGAAGTCTGCTGAGCGTTTTTCTCGTCAATGGTGAATATACCAACAGAATTGAACGAATTCGGCAGCATTCCTCAGTCGCCGTTGACAGGCAACCCCATCTTCAGATGGATATCTATTACAGCGATAAAGCATCTCAACAGCAGACCGTAGACAAGTTACTTTCTGAACCTGCAATACAG
>JADGEN010000005.1 GCA_016744355.1 Halieaceae bacterium | reverse complement strand
ACCCACAAGGGTGTATTCTGGTCGCTCAGTGCAATACCGGCGCCCAGCGCGGGAATCATCAACAGCGCCGTGGTGAAGAACAAAGTATTTCGCCCACCGTTCAGGCGAATAAAAAAGCTACTCGGGATACGCAAAGTAGCACCGGTCAAACCGGCAATAGCCATTAGCGTAAACAGTTCAGACTTCGCGAAAGGGAAGCCCAGGTTAAGCATCTGCACCGTGATAACACCCCAGTACAGCCACACGGCAAAGCCGCACAGCAGACTGGGGATCGAAATCCACAGGTTGCGATTGGCAATTTTCTTGCCTTTGGATTCCCAGAACTCTTCGTTCTCGACATCCCACTCTCTAATATCAGACATGGTTGATCCTCTTTTTCCTTAAGTTAAAGAGATAAAAATTCATCAGCTTGTGCTTGCGCCAGGCGCTCGCGGAACTGATCTCGTTTAATTGCGTAGTGCATCAGAATCATGCAGCCGGCCAAAAAGCCGTAGAGCAACATAAAACAGGATGTACTTATTCCGGTCAGGTCAATCGCCAAGCCAAATAGGATCAGCAAAACAACACCCCCCAGCGCTCCGATAAGACCCACGGCACCACCCACGGCGCCCACATGCTCGGGGTAATAATCGTAGATAAGGCGATAAACACTGGCCTTGCCAAAACCCATGGCAACGCCCATAACAAACAACAGCCCAATAAAAAGCCAAATAGGCGTATAAATATGCAGAGACAAATCCCGGTCAATACCGTGAATTGTCATAGTGGTTGGCGGGTAGGAGAGGAAAAACAGGCAGACGATACAAATCCAGAAAACCAGCCAATTGATAGTTCTGGCGCCATAATAGTCGGCAAACCAACCGCCCAGTGCGCGTACCAATGCTGCTGGTACGGTAAACAGCAATGTTGCAAATGAGGCTGTCTTCAAATCCAGCCCGTATTGCTCAACGTAATATTGAGGCAACCACAAAGTGAGTGCCAGAAAGCCGCCAAACACAAAAAAATAGTACAGCCCAAAACGCCACACTCGAAGTTCACCCAACGGCTTTAGCTCGTCAGGCAGCGGGCGATCAATTTTAGACTGACTCTGATGCAGCGGATCTTCGCTACTCACCATAAGGAAGCCGAAAGCGGCAATCAGCATCACAACACCGTATATCACTGGAACCGTGCTGCTACCAAAACTGATAATGGCAATGGGGGCCACCAGGTTAGTAATGGCCGCACCTAAATCACCCGCGCCGAAAATGCCCATGGCTGTGCCCTGTCTGGACTTCCCATGCCAGGCAGAGACAAAGGTGATGCCAGCCGCAAAGGTCGCACCAGCCAAACCGATAACCATGCCGAAAACCAGATACCAGGTATAACTATTGGCGAAGGGGAAAAACAGTAAGACAACACCCACCGCCAACATTTGCCAAAACATGATACGCCTGCCGCCGTAAATGTCAGCGAGGATACCTGCGGGGAGTCTGGCCAAAGCGCCTGTGAGAATAGGAGCTACCAGTAACAAGGCAAACTGAGTGTAGTTCAAGCCCAGCTGACTGCGAATCTCAACACCGAGAATAGAGAATAAAGTCCACACCGCAAAACAGATGGCAAAAGCCACTGTGCTGGATGTGAGCGATAACCTCTGCTGTCGTTTTGCGTTCGTCATGAGCGGACTCTGGTTTGGGAGTGCTAACTTAAACCTATGAGCTTGCAAAGCTTTGATCCATGTCAATTGGCCATTGCTAAGCCAAAGTCGTAGAATCGTAAACTACTCCCAAAGTAGTAGTTCGGTATTTATCTAAAAACTCTTTAAGTACAATGAGATACAATCAAACACAGACCAATTTTAAGCCGCTTGGAATCCATTGCGGTCATTGGTAGTAGCCACAAACTCTCAGGTAAGTGATGCCCCTTTTAAGTAAAGAGATTTACACTTCAGTCATTTTCCAGATCTTGATGGCGATGCTACTTATCGCGGGAATGGCTCTGGCCAGCATGGCATTGGCGGTGTATGTAACACTGGACTCCCAGGACGACGCGAGGGCAATAAACCAGGCTGGCTCACTACGCATGCAGTCCTACCGCATTGCAAATATATTATCTCGTGCCAGCGAGGGAGAGCTTGCCAACCCGCAGCAAGCGCTGCAAATAGAGGTAACATCTTTCACCGACACCCTGTACAAATCGGGTATTGCCCAGTTGGTAGAACAATCAGGCAACACGCCATTGCAACACAGCTACGCAGAGGTGGTAAGTAACTGGGAAAGCGCCATGCTGCCTTTGCTGCCACTAAACAACGACAGGCAGCAGGTAATAGACTGGCCGGATGTACGCCAGCACTACAACAACCATCTCGCCAGCTATGTCGATGGCGTTGACCAGATGGTGCTATATCTGCAACGGAACGCAGAGGGAAAAAACGAACTTTTAGGTATGACCGAGGGCGTGAGTATCTTCCTCATCTTGTTCATTCTGGTTTTTTTCGTGATGAAGGCAGACAGTAATTTTGTCGTCCCATTGCGCGCGCTGGTACAGGCTGCAAAAAAAGTTGAACGCGGAAACTTCGACCATCGCATCGACTACTCCAGCTCCAACGAATTAGGGCTACTCAGCCATACCTTCAACGACATGACCGCCAGCCTGGAATCACAGTACTACAATCTCGAACAACAGGTATCCGAGAGGACCGAGGAGTTGCGTAAATCTAACCTCGC
Source organism: Halieaceae bacterium (assembly GCA_016744355.1). GTDB lineage: Bacteria > Pseudomonadota > Gammaproteobacteria > Pseudomonadales > Halieaceae > JBALVT01. The sequence continues at coordinate 74,077 of JADGEN010000005.1, read as the reverse complement.
TCTCAACTTCCTTTACAAAACATCCAGAGAAATCGCTTCCAGTCCCAACGACCTGCCAGTACTGAAGGTCTTTCTGGCCGATCTCAAAAAACTCATCGACGTTGAGCGAATCCACCTTTTTATAAAGTTTGACCCCGGTTACCCGGAGTATGTGCTTATTTCTACCCTGGATGACATTGAGGCCATCTCGCCGGAAAACTGCGGCATGAACCCGGGACACTCTTTGCACCCGGCACAGGGCGAATTTATGCTGCCCCTGAAAAACAGAGATGAAAAGTATGGCTCTCTCTACGCTCGCACACACAGCGGGGGCGAACTGGATGTCTGGCGCCAGCAATTACTGAAGACAGTAGCCGAGACACTTTCTACTGCCTTTGCGTTCCACCACACCCTGAATCAGGAACGACGCGTCATCTTGCATGAAGAGCGCTCTACCATCGCACGGGAATTACACGACTCATTGGCCCAGTCTTTATCCTACATGAAATTGGAGGTCGCCAGACTCAAAAAAATGATCGAGCGGGGCCTGCCTACAGATCAGCTCGAAGGCGCAATCAATGATCTGCAACAAGGGCTTAACGCCGCTTACAAGCATCTGCGCGAGCTGTTAGTGACTTTTCGAATACAACTGGACTCCCCTGACTTGCGCTCTGCACTAGAGCACGCGGTCAGTGAGTTTAATCAGCAGAGCGACGCCCGCGTAAGCTTAACCTACTGTCTGGAAAGCTACTCACTGAGCGCCAATCAGGATATTCATATACTGCATATTATGCGTGAAGCGCTCAGCAATGCCATCAAACACTCCATGGCAGAAACTATACACCTGAGCTGCGAGCTGGGCGCAGACGGTGAAGCGATTTTTTCGGTTGAAGACAATGGTGTAGGCATGTCCGAGAATCCCGAGAAGCAACACCACTATGGTATTTATACAATGCGTGAACGGGCACAACAACTCAATGGAGAACTAGCCTGCACCAGCGCAGTCAACGGCGGAACACGAATTGAACTGAAGCTCCCCCTCAAACCTAACGCGGCCTAGCCGAGACATAAAAACATATGACACAAACAACACATACGGTTCTACTGGTTGACGATCACCCGCTGCTGCGAAAGGGCGTGCGTCAGCTTCTGGATCTGGAGATCGACATAAAAGTCATTGGTGAAGCCGCCAATGGCAAAGATGCCGTGGTTCTCGCTAAGGAGCTGACCCCTGACCTGATTCTTCTGGATCTCAGCATGAAAGGCATGGATGGCATAGAAACCCTGGTGACTCTACGAGAGGCTAATGTAAAATCTCGCGTGGTCGTGTTTTCGGTGTCCGATGATAGCAACGATGTAGTTACAGCCTTGAAGTCCGGGGCGGATGGCTATTTACTCAAGGATACCGAACCCGAGGAATTAATCGAAAGCATTCGCCGGGCCTGCGATGGAAAAATGGTGATCAGCGATGAACTCAATGAAGTACTGGCCCTGTCGTTTCGGGAACAGCAAAAATCACTTGGCCCCGACCTGAACTCGCTTACACGTCGCGAGCTTCAGATAATCAAGTACATCGCCGAGGGGCTCAGCAATAAACTGATTGGTCGCAAGCTTGATATCGCCGAATCAACCGTTAAGGTTCACGTCAAAAATCTCCTGAAAAAGCTGAACCTACGCTCCCGCGTTGAAGCCGCTATCTGGATGGTAGAACAGAAAAAGTAAGTGCTTAAGTAAGGTCTACCCCCAAATACTCCGAAAGGAGCCAGCACAGAGAGCAGCACTGACAAGAATACCGCAAGTCTCTGATATCCATACATTTAATACAACCACACAACTACTACTTTGGGAGTAGAGATGGATACTGTTCCGGCGCGTTAAAGCGCGGCGCATGATCTATATCAACACGACTATCAGGTGGAGAAAATATAGTGCCTCCAGAAAAATCTCATGGAGTTTTAATAATGTCAGAAAGTAGAGTTAATTTACTGGATTTCAAAGATCCCAAGATCAAAATACTGCACTTCACCTGGTTCGCATTCTTTCTGACCTTTGTCGTCTGGTTTAGCCACGCCCCTATGTTGGCTGTTATCAAAGAAGCCTTCGATTTGAGTACCCAGCAGGTTAAAGCGCTGATGATCCTCAACGTGGCCATGACCATTCCGGCGCGAATAGTCATCGGCATTCTGGTGGACAAGTACGGTCCCAGGCACGTTTTCAGCAGTCTATTGATCGTCTCGGGCGCAATCTGCGTATTGTTTGCCACAGCTCAGGATTATGAACAGCTAGCGCTGTTCCGTTTCTTACTTGGCTTCGTCGGAGCCGGCTTTGTCATCGGCATCCGCATGGTAGGCGAGTGGTTTCCCGCCAAACAAGTTGGACTGGCTGAAGGCATCTACGGTGGCTGGGGTAATTTTGGTTCTGCCGCAGGCGCCATGAGTCTACCCATCATTGCGCTGATGATTGGTGGTGACGACGGTTGGCGCTACGCCATTGGAGGCACCGGTGTAATAGCGGCTATCTACGGCGTTATTTACTTCTTCAACGTGACTGACACTCCAAAGGGGTCCACTTACTTCAAACCCAAAAAGTCTGGTGGTCTGGAAGTATCAAGCTGGGGTGACTTCTGGCTTTTATTGGGCATGAACATTCCCATGTACGTGGCACTTGCGGTACTCACATGGAAGCTGTCACCCGCCAACCTCGGTCTTCTGGGCAATGCTGCCTGCGACATTATCTATATTGGGCTGGCAGCGCTTTATTTCTATCAAGCATGGGCAATCTGGAAGGTTAATCACGAACACCTGAACGAGGGTGTGCCCCAGATGCAGCGCTACAAGTTCAAGCAGGTCGCAATTCTCAACTGGTCTTACTTCGCCACCTTTGGCTCAGAGTTAGCGGTTGTGTCCATGCTACCCCTGTTCTTTCTGGAAACGTTTGATGGCCTAAGCCCTGTGAAAGCCGGATTACTGGCATCAGGCTTCGCCTTTATGAATCTGGTGGCTAGACCCAGTGGTGGCTGGATGAGTGACAATTTTGGCCGACGCAAAACCTTGATGGTTCTGATCTGTGGCTTGGGACTGGGTTACTTCCTACTCAGCCAAATTAACGGCGCCTGGTGGATTCCCATGGCAGTAATCGCCACTATGTCATGTTCGTTCTTTGTACAGGCCGGAGAAGGCGCTGTATTTGCCATGGTGCCTCTGGTGCAGCGCAGAATGACCGGGCAGATTGCGGGCATGACCGGCGCTTACGGCAATGTTGGTGCAGTGACCTACCTGACTATTTTATCATTCGTCGATTACAGCACTTTCTTTATGTTGATTGGCGCCTCTGCCGCTTTCATCTTTCTTCTGGTGCTATTCCTGGAGGAACCCGAAGGGAAAATTGCAGAAGTGATGGACGATGGCACAGTACAGCTAATCGACGTAACATAATCCAGATTATCCGGCTCGTATAGAGCCGGATACACTCGAGGGCTGACAGATGGAACGCTCTAGATCCTTCAAAGCCAGCATCGCTACACACACCGATGCTGGTAACAAGAAATCTATTAACGAAGATGCCATTGGTTTTCGTGTTCCCGATGCAGCGCTTCTCACCACCAAAGGTGCAGTAGCTGTTGTTGCCGATGGAGTGAGCTCCGCCGAGGCCGGAAAAGAAGCCGCGCACCGATCCGTTGAAGCCATACTCGATAACTATTTCAAGACGCCTGAACTTTGGAGCGTTAAACACGCAGTACAAAAAACCCTGACGACTCTCAATAGCGAGCTGTACGATCTTGGGCGGGAAATGCCGAATGAAGCCCGGGGTTACATCTGCACCTTGAGCATGGTTGTTATCAAGTCACGCCTGGCCTATTTATTTCATGTGGGTGACAGCCGAATTTATCGCTTGTCTGCGGCGGACGGCACATTCAAACAGCTCACCCGGGACCACGTAGCAAGCATCTCCAACGAGAAAAATTATCTTATCCGTGCAATGGGCATGGACACTACCCTGAACATAGATGCCAGTACTGTCGAGATCAATAAAGGGGATATTTTTTATCTCGATAGCGACGGTGTTCACGATTTTCTCGATGATGAGCAGATTCGAGCTGTCATTGAACAGGGGCAGGAGGATCTCGATAAAGCGTGTAAAACAATGGTGGAGCAGGCATTAGCGGCAGGCAGTGATGACAACATCAGCTGCGCCATACTGCGCATTGATAATCTGGGTGTCGAAGAAAAAAGCGACTTTAGTGAGCGACTCACCAAACTCCCTTTCCCCCCTGAACTGCGCCCGGGCCTAAAAATAGACGGCTACGAAGTGCTACAGGAATTGTGGGCCAGCGAACGTAGCCAACTCTACTTTGTGCGCAATGTGGAAACTGGCGAAGAACTGGTCATGAAAACACCTTCGGCCACCTATGATGATGACCCTGCGTACATAGAGCGCTTCATTGCAGAAGAGTGGATTGGCAGCCGCATTCACCACCCCAGCGTAGTTCGTATAATGCCGTCAGCGCCGGGCAGTAAACACTTCCTCTACTATTTAATGGAAAAAGTACCCGGCATTACTTTGCAGAAATGGATAGAGCAAAATCCCGAACCCAGACCCAGCATCGTGGCCGATATCATCTTGAAAATTGCCGATGGTCTGCAGGCGATGCATGCTGAGCAGGTTGTACACCAGGATCTCAAGCCCGGCAACATCATGCTACTGCCGGATGGCAACATCAAAATTGTCGATTTTGGTGCCGTGTATGCTCCGGGCTTACAGGAAATATTTAACCCCTTTGAGGAAGAAATCGCGCTGGGCACTCTCGATTATGCCGACCCCTCCTACCGCTTTGGCATTAACACTTTTATCAAGGGAGACATCTACTCTTTAGCGGTTATTGCATACGAAATGTTCACCGGAGGACAGCTGCCTTTTGGCAGGCGCATGGAACGCTGCAAAACGCTGGAGGACTTTTACGCCCTTGAATACGTGCCCAGTTACAATCACCGGGAAATAATCCCTCTGTGGTTCGACAAGGCGCTTGAAAAAGGATGTAAGAACAATCCGGCTGAGCGTTACGCCTCACTCGATGAGTTGATGGCGGATCTACAGCACCCCAATCCTGAATTCCTCAAAAATAGTCAGGTGGATAAAGCAGAAGGGAACACAGTGTTTTTTTGGAAAATCCTGTCTTTTCTATGGCTGGCGGTACTGCTAGTTGTGCTGGTACTTATCTATCAGGACAAGACTTAGCTGACCCCCAACCGACTTGGGAAAGGGCCAATACACCTAGCTATCTAAGCTCATGCAGAAGTGCCTCTGCCTGAATCAATTCGGGGAAGTCGGCTCCACTTTCAATGAGGCTATCGAGAATTTGTTCTGCCGCGGCACTATTATCCGCCGCTACGAGAATCATAGCTTTGTGGTAAATGAGCGTCGCATTATCTGGGGTTTTATCCAGAGCCCTATTGATGCTCCGCTGAGCGGGCACATATTCTTTGTTGGCATACTCAACCATAGCCAGAGTATCGAGAACATCCGGTGAGTCTGGGGCTAAGGTGCTGGCATGGCGGATAGCTTTCAATGCCTTGGCCGGATTTTCCTCGCGAATATGCCAAGCCAGATTATTAAGAGCAGTAATATTGTCAGGTTCCATTCGTATAACTTGCTCATAATATGAAACGGCATCGGCTATTTTGTTTTCCCGATTCAGCGTATCTGCAATAACCAAACGTACCGGAACGTCCCCGGGGTTGTCGTCTATCCATTGCTTGTATAAAGCCAGTGCGCCCGATGGGTCTCCAGCGGCACTTTTATGTGAGGCCAGGGCCAGCAGCGTTGCCCTTACGGGCAGCTCGGTATATGCCTTTTGTGCGAGTGAGATTGCAGCGTCGTGTTCACCGTTACGGGCAGCAGCTGAGGCTTGCAACAATAGAACATCCGCATTGTCTGGAGCCAGTTCACGCAATTTCGCTACATGCTTCTGATACTCATCGACCTGTCCCCGTGAAAGCGCCATGCGGGCCAAAGCCAATCTGGCCGGCAAATAGTTTTCGTCCAACTCAAGTGCTTTGTTCAGTTCGCGTTCAGCGCGCTTGTTGTCGCCTGAACCAGCGGCAGCATTGGCCATCATCTGGTGAAGTGGCGCCGTGTCTGGCACAGACTCAGCCAATTGCTCCAAAGTGTATTGGGCCTCCTCATTTTCGTTTCCGGAAAGCAGCGCCATTGCCATCAACTGCAATACCTGAGGGGACTTTTGCTGCACAGGATCCAGGTCTGAAAACACCGAGGCCACTTTATCGGATCGCCCTTGGCTGAGCTGATAACGTGCCATGAGCAAACGTGGCTGAAGATTGGCAGGATGGGCCGCTATGGCCTGCTCCAGATGCGCGACCAACTCCTCACCCTTGTTTTCACGGGCATCCAGCAAGGCAAGCTGCATAAGAGCAGGAAGGAAGTTTTCGCGTCCGTCCAGAATGGTGTCGTAGTACCTGCGAGCAGTAGCTAAGTCTCCATCAAGGACCGCTAGCTGAGCAAGATTGTGGTTGGCAGCAGGATCGGCCGCATCAATGGCAAGTGCTTTCTTAAATGATGCCACTGCGTCGTCCTGACGACCAGATTCAAGGTACACGCGTCCAAGTAAATTGTATGGAGTGACACTGGCCAAGTGGCGGCTTTTGTAGGCTTGGGCAGCATCTATTGCCGCCTCGTAGTCCTTTTTCTGCAGATGATTCATTACCAGGAGAATATCGGCTTGCTGGAATTCAGGGGCCAACTCCAGGGCACTTTCCATATGCTGGGCGGCATCATCTGTGTTGCCATCCAGCAACAGTCCCGCCCCAAGTCGTACCTGAGCGACGGGCGAGTCGGGTTGCAACTCGGCCACCCGCGACAATAGCGTAATACCTTCGTTTATTCTTCCATCGCGCAACAGCGCATTGGCCATAAGATTCAGCGCACCGACGTTATCCGGATTCGCTGCCAGCACCGGCCCTAGTAAATCCTGAACTTCCTCAACGTCCCCTTGTTGCAAGCGGATGGTGGCCAATAGGGTACGCCCCCGAATACTCTCTGGCACCAAATTATTAAAAGCCACTGCCTGCACGGATGCCTGATCGATATGCCCCTCAATAAGCTGAGCGCTGGCGAGGAAAAATAGCACAAGCGGAAACTGTTCTGCGGCAGGTTCAGCCAGGGACAAGGCCGTGATGGTTTCGGGGTAATTCCCCGCGCGGAACTCCAGCAGGCCCTGAATGTAATTTGGACGCGGGTGTTGCGGAGCGATAGCGAGCAATTTATTGGTGTCGGCCTGAGCCGCGTCATAATTTTCCAGACGCAGATACAACAGAGCGCGCTTAAACAGGCTACCGTAGTTATTTTGCATAAACTCGATAGCGTGACTGTAGGCTACTTCGGACTCGTCAAGCTTCTGCTGACCCATGCGCAGATCACCCAACAACTCCCATCCCTGCCCGCTCTCTGGATGTAGTAATAGCAACTTATCCAATACAGCATCCGCGCCAGGCAAATCTCCCTGACTGGCTAGTATTTTCGCCTTCGCCAAAAGGGCATCTGATGACTCAGGTGCCTTCGAGAGCGCGTGTTCAATCAGCTTCTTGGCTTTGCGGTTTTTACCCAGCGCCATAGCCGCCATGGCCTTGGTGGCCGTGAGGCTGGCCTCGGACTGCGGCGTCAGCCCGGTACCATCCAGTTTATCAATCTCGGCAAACTTGCCCGTTGCCATCATCACACTCGCCATAGCCGGCAAGACATCGTCACGGGACCAGCCCAGAGTCAGGGAACGTTCCAATTCTTTCTCTGCCGACAAAATATCGCCGGAATCCAGATAGGACTTACCCAGCAACCAGCGCGCCTCTGCAGATTTACTGTCAACCTGCAGCGCATTTTTTAACTCGATCGTAGCAGCGTCATAGCTTGACTCGGCAATAAATTGCTTTGCACGCGCAATATATTCTTCGGGAGAGTCTCCCCCACAAGCTGTAAGAACAGTAACAAGGAAGATTGCGCACAGGGTCCGCGAGGTAAAGATCATACTTATATTGCTCCGGTATAAGTCTCGAATTAATAGCCGAAAATACCACGAGCGCGAACTAGAGAGAGATTTAAACGCTCGATTGTCTAAATTACTCCGACTCTAGCAGAAATTTTTGACGCCTGGGTAGCGTTTTAGGCGGACAGCACACAGCAGTGTGAAGCAGCGCACTCTTCACACTACTGCCAGTAGATTCCCCTGCACGCTGAGCCAGGCTTACTCTTTACTAGCCTTTGCAGATTCTGGAATCCAGTAAACCGGGTATTTTGAACTACTGAAGGGCGACAAGGTGTAGCTGGACTGCACGAATGCCACAAGGTCAATAAGCTGGGTAACAGTCATCACGTCATTAAGGTTAGTCATCCTGGAGTCACCGCTTTTCGTGGCCACGTCCAGCGACTGCCGTCGGGAGACACGGTGAGACGGGTTTATGACAGAGGTTACTAGCTCACCATAGGTTTTGATGTGTGTTGTCTCCCCTCCCAGCGTTACCGATATAACTGCAGGCTCTGCGCTGTCTAGCTGGGGCACCTGGTCGTTCACATGACAGCTGTTGCACCCGAGGGCAATGTAATTTGCTTTGCCCTGCTCCACATCACCATCAGGAAGACTGAAGCCTACCGAGCCTTTAGGCCCGGTATCGCAGGCACCTAGAACAAGTACACTGGCTATTGCACATACACGAAGAATAATTTTCATCTTACACCCTCTATTTTTGGCTGATTACTTAACTACCAGTCCGCAGTAAATCTTGCTGCGATACTGCGCTCTACTCCATACAAGTTTTCTGTTGAGGCTATATAACTCTTATCGGTGAGATTCACCAATTCCAACGAGAGTTGATATTGCCTCTTTTCTCCAAGTTCTATTCCTGTAGCGAGATTTACGGTCAGCCAACTGTCTTTCTTATTCAGGCTGGATCTCGCAGATCCCGGTTCCTCAAGGTCTGAGCTGGATTCTCCTCGTAAATAGAAGTCTGTCCACAGCACTGGAATGGAAGCAGCTGCACCCTCCCAGCGCAAACCGGCCCGGCCACTCAAAGCGGGAATGCCCGTATCCCAAGTTGAGAACTCATCAAACTCATTGCGCCGCTCCATCCAGGTAAGGTTGGTGTAGGGCTGCAATCCAAACGGCCCATTGGCATAAGCGAGAAACAACTCAACGCCATGAGCACGTGATTCACCGATATTCACATATATTCGATCTCGCCTGCCGGAACAGTTATCTTCCACAGAGCAACTCTGATGATCAATATAATCTTCAGACTCAGTATAAAATGCGGTAGCATCGAGGCTGAAGCCAGCACGCTGCAGGCGCATACCCACCTCATAGTTTACAGAGGTTTCGGGCTTCAGATTTGGATCAGGGTTAATGAAACCGGATCCTGCATAAGCACCTGTCGCCAACTGCAGCAACGAGGGGTAAACGTAGCCCTGCGACACACTGGCACGCAAGTGAAGATCGTTTGATTGATCCCAGACAAGCCCCAAAGAGCCTATCACTTCACTATCGCTGTCCAAACTCCCTGCGGAAACATCCTCTCGGTCGGTATAGCCCAAATCACCATCGACATAATACTGTCGAACACCACCGGTTAGTGCGACGCGATCACTAAGTTGCCATTGATCCTGAGCAAACCATGCCCATGTTTCTATACTGGCTTGATCGCGAATTTCCTCGATACCGGAGGGCGCAACTGGCGGCGTCCATGACAGGGTGTCCACATGCCGATTCTGGTCGACCTCGTCATTGAGGTACTGCAGCCCCAGTATCAACTCATGATTACCAAGCGGCTGAAAGTTCAGCTGCGTAAGCGCCCCATCTGTAGTCAAATCGCCTATGGTATTAATGTCACGCTGGTACCAGATGGTTTCAACATAACTATAGAAATGCCGGTCACTAACTTGACGGTAGGCGTTGGCCTCTACACTTTTCAGCCAACTATTGTCCATGTACCAGTTGTAGAAAACACCATGTTTTTCACGATCACGCTTAGGCGTGGACAAAGTGAAATCGGTGAGGGGAAAACTGTTTTTCACTTCTTCTTCGACAAAAATATCACTGCTGGATTCAAAATCTTCGTAGGTGTATTCCAGACGGTGATCGCCAAAAGTCTTACCGGCAAAAAAGTATACGCTCTCGTTCTCAAAGGAAGTATCGGGCATTTCGCCCTCTGGGGTTGAGCGCTCGTCGTGATCACTTTCCGACCAGGCCAAGCGGTATTCAAAGCCCTGAACATTACCGAAAACACTGGCGAAAGCACTGTATCCCGAAGTGGCTCCATTGTAGCCACCAGAAATAGTCGCCTGAATCGGCTCGCTTCCGCCTTTACGGGTAAAGAAGTTCACCACGCCGCTAAGTGCGCGCGATCCATAGAGCACCGCACCGGAACCGCGAATAATTTCAATACGCTCCACCAATGCAGGGTGTAAGGTCAGTGGAGTCCCCACCTCGTGGTGATCAGTGACCTCCTGGCTATTAATTAGAATGGCGGTACGACGGGACTCTTCGCCGCGTAATCTCACGCGACTCAAGCCTGGCTGGCCAGAGTCCGTCACCTGCACACCGGGGATATCGCGCATCGTCTCGGCCAGAGTAGGTGCTGTAGAACGCTGTAACTCTGCCTGACTAATAACACTTAGGGATACCGGGCTGTCGAAAACCCGCTGCTGATTTCTACTGGCCGTAACAACGATCTCCTCCAGCGCGACAGGCAACGCCCCAGCTGCCGAAAGAGCAGGAGTAGATACCGACGCCGCTATGCCACATAGGAACGCGGCCACAGGACGGAGGCGAAAAATAATATGACTCATACTTTTTATTTTCATGGACGAATTTTATACATATAAACACAGATTGCGTTGATCTGGCGCATGATAACTATTCTCATAAACACACTGAAAGAATGCGAACTAAATCGCCAGAGCCAAGCAAAACATGAGTAAAAACCGGTACAATTTTAGCCTGGTGTGTGCTCGACACTCTAATGAAACAGATTCACGCACGGGCAGTGCCCAACGCGGGCTCAGCATGCTGCATTTACTGCTGGCTAACTTACTGGAAAAAACAGGTCTGGTTAATGGCATTTTCCACTACAGAAGTTTTCACCTTATTGGGCCTGGTAGCTGGTGGTTTTGTCGCTACCAATATGGACAACCTACTGGTATTGGTAGTCCTGCTGGGGGCCAACGCCAGGCGCAGGTCAGCGGTACTGCTCGGCTTTTTGTGTTCAGCGATCACAGTGATTTGTGTATCGACGCTGGGTGTCCTCGCCGAGAGCACGGTAGGACCGGGACTCATCGGCTACCTGGGCGTAGTACCCCTGTTGCTGGGTTGTCACATGCTCTATCGAAGCTGGAGCGATGTGTACACCGCCGACGACGAACTTGAGTCTCTTGCAAACACCACAGAGCCAAAAATCTGGTGGAGCACGTTTATTCTCATGTTCAGCAACAGCGGCGATAGTGTGGCTGTATTTCTGCCTCTTCTCGCTGAGAGTGGACGCTCGGCACTGCTGCTCATTGTGTGCAGCTATCTGGCTATGGCTATACTGTGGGGCGGACTTTCATATCTGATTTCCGGACATCGAGGACTCGCACAACGCCTTGAGCATCGTGCTGAAAAAATTGTGCCCTGGATTATGATTGCAGTTGGCATTTATATCCTTATGGATACAAGCACCGACACATTGATCTAGTACAGGCTTGGTACACACAGATCAATCTCTGATGATAAATCTCAGTAGAAAACTGAGTTCCATTTAGCAGACTGTCGCTACCAACGAGCTCTGTATCCGCGTGTATCCACATGGATAAATCACATATTTCATGAAAGACTTCATATAACTCAATCCAATGATTGATATCTCAGCTACGGAAAGTAATCTTATAATCCACCTTAGAACAATCCAAGCAAGCTGCTGTCTAAGCTAAAGCGAATCCACAAGATATATCACAACAAGGAACACCCTATGCGAATGATGCCCAAAATTGCCGCTGTCACACTTTCAATGGTTGTATCAGCCTGCACCGTAAACCCTTACACCGGTGAGGAGCAGCTGAGCAAAACTGCCGCCTATGGTGCCGGCGCGGCGGTAGCCTGTGGACTTATTGGCGCCCTCGACTCAAAAGACAGCGCCCGAAATGCAGCCCTTGGTTGCGGCCTTGTAGGTGCTGGTGTAGGCGCGTACATGGATGTGCAGGAGGCAAAACTAAGGGAAGAGCTGCGCGGCACGGGGGTGAGCGTGTCACGTGAGGGCGACACCATTAAATTAATAATGCCCGGCAATATTACTTTCGAAACTGATTCTTACAATCTTCGCAGCAGCTTTTACCCGGTCTTAAATTCTGTCGGAAAAGTATTGGCGAAATATCACGATACGACACTGCGCGTCACAGGCCATACAGACAGCACAGGTAGCAAAGCGTATAACCAAACCCTATCGGAGCGACGCGCACAAAGCGTAGCCAGTTACCTTGCTACACAGGGCGTATCGTCATCGCGAGCGTTTTCAGAAGGAAGAGGGTTTGAGCAACCCATTGCCAACAACGGCACCACAAGTGGCCGTGCACAGAACCGACGTGTAGAGCTTTACATACTGCCAGATACCTCGAAGATCTAACCCTCTTCGAGAGTAAATTCTACGCCTACAACATGACACACATAACGGTGTAGCGTAGCCTTTAGCTTGTCGCGATCATAATCGCCGCCTTTCATCATGGCTTCGCGTTCGAGCTGGTGAAACAGGCTTTGGCAGATGCGCGCCTCGGCCTCGGGATCAGGTGATGCCAGTGCTGTAAAGGCCACTATCAAATTGTCCACTTCAATTTGCCAGTAGTCAAAAACCTGCTGTTGTAGCTCTTTGATGTGAATACTTTCATGATAGAAAGCCAACTGCACGATACAGCTGTCCCGGCAGTTTTCTATCTGGTCAACTTCGTAATCAACTGTGAACTTATAGATTTCGCGCGCCAGTGCGACCCTGCCGGCGGGGGCCTTAAGCATCTCGGGCGCTCTGCTTTCGAGAAAACCCAGAATTTGCTGCACATACGGATTGGAGCCCTCCGCAGGCTGCGCTCGCCAATAGCTGAAGGCGCTAACAATAAGATCGTCAATATTTTTGAAATGATAAGTGGTAGCACCTAACGGTACGCCCGCCTCTTTCGCTACTGCGCGATGACGCACGCCACGCATGCCGTCGCGTTTTATAATTTGCAGGGTGGCGCGGTTTATTCTGGAGCGCGTTTCTTCACCACGAGAGCTTCTCTTACGCTTTGCGACGCTTTTTATTTCACCTGTCGGAACTGCTGAAACCGCTGCACTCATAGTTTCACGCTTCCCGCCGCGCACAGCCGGGAAAAGAGCACAACATCTCGAAAATGAGGTTGGCAGCCAGCAGTGAGGTATTGCCTGTGGTGTCGTAAGGAGGGGAGACCTCAACCAGGTCAGCACCCACCAGGTTCAGGCCCCAGCAGCCCCGAATAACCTCGATTCCCTGTATGCTTGTTAGCCCCCCCGGCTCGGGTGTGCCAGTACCCGGTGCTACCGATGGATCGAGTCCGTCAATATCGAAGCTGAGATACACTGGAGTCTCCGCACCAATTTCTTCGCGTATACGACCCATCAAAGGTGTCAGGGATTTATGCCAACATTCTTCTGCCGGCACCACCGTGGCACCACGATCCCGGGACCAATCGAAATCTTCTGCAGAATAGCCCGTGGTGCGCAAGCCAATCTGATACATCTTATTCGGATTGACCAACTCTTCCTCCACCGCCCGCCTGAAGATAGTACCGTGGCAAACCTTCTCTCCAAACATGGTGTCGTTGATGTCGGCATGAGCGTCCACATGAACCAGTGCAACCGGGCCATGAACTTTAGCCAACGCACGCAATATAGGCAGAGCCACCGTGTGATCGCCGCCCATGGAGACTGTCTTTGCTCCACAGGATAAAACCCCATCGTAAAATTTCTCGATAATATCTATCGACTTGGCAAGATTAAAAGTATTGAGCGGTACATCACCGATATCGGCCACTTGAAAGGAGTCGAAGGGTGCTGCCCGCGTATACATTCCGTAGGGACGCACCATCACAGATTCACAGCGAATTTCACGGGGGCCAAAACGACTGCCTCCACGATTACTGGTGCCAATATCCAATGGCACTCCAATCAGTGCAATATCCAGCCCCTGCGCATCCAGCTGCGTGGGCAAACGAAACATGCTGGCGTGCCCGGCAAAACGCGGCATTTCGTTGCCACCAAGGGGTTGATTGAATTTTCCGTCTGTCATTTTGAGGCTCCGTGGGCAGTTGCGTATGGCACCCGCTATAGTTTAGCAAAACTATCGAGCCGCCTCTGTTTTTTCTCCCTTGAAGTAGCCTCCACTACAGGTAGTTCTGACAAATAAGACATAATAGGCTACAGTTGCAGCATCATAATAATTTGCACGCCAGCCATGCCTCTCAATAGATTAAAAACGCTAGTAGTTCTTGTATTTTTTTCCACACTGGTCGCCTGCGGTGGCGGAGAATCCAATGTAAGCTCAGGTAACCGTGAGGGCATATTGCACTACGGCAACGGCTCCGAACCCCAGGGCCTGGATCCCCACGTTGTAACTGGCGTACCTGAAAACCACCTCATTCGTGCTCTTTTTGAGGGTTTGGCGGTAAAGAATCCCTACACTCTGGAGCCAGAACCCGGCGTAGCGGAAAGCTGGGACTTCAGCGAAGACGGACGCATTATTACCTTTCATCTTAATCCACGGGCAAAGTGGTCCAATGGCGATCCCATGACTGCCCAGGACTATGTGTGGTCTTGGCAGCGGGCACTGAATCCAGCGATGGGAAACCTCTATGCTTACATGCTCTTTCCCGTAAAAAACGCCAAAGCCTACGCCACCGGCGATCTGGCCGACCCTGAACAACTTGGGGTGAAAGCCCTCGACAAACTCACGCTGCAAGTTACGCTCAACGAGCCAACGCCCTACTTCATCCAACTCATGGATCACTACAGCACCTTTGCCGTACACCGGCCCACCATTGAAAAATTCGGCAAATCCACAGATCGCTTTACCAAGTGGACGCGGGTGGAAAACATGGTGAGTAACGGCGCGTTCAAACTATCGCAATGGCGCCTCAATCGGCGCATTGTCATGGAGAAAAGCACAACCTATTGGGATGCTGACAAGGTCAAACTAAATGGCATTGTATTCTATCCCACTGAAAATATTGTCAGTGAAGAGCGCATGTTTCGCGCCGGCCAATTGCACTACACCCAAGTTATTCCACTGGAGAAAATCCCCGTCTACCAGGCCATGGAAAACACCCCCTATGTGCAGGCACCCTACCTTGGGACCTACTTTTTCCTGATCAACACCAAAGTCCCTCCGGTGGACGATGTGCGGGTGCGACAGGCGCTATCGATGGCCGTAGACCGGGACACTCTGGCTGCCACTGTCATGCAAAAATCGGTATATCCCGCATATTCCATTACTCCGCCTGGAGCCCTGGGTTACAAACCGCCAAAGGTATTCGGTTACGATCTGGAAAAAGCCAGAGCCCTGCTGGCAGAAGCAGGCTACCCCAATGGCGAGGGCTGGCCCGGGCTGGAAATCACTTATAACACCAGCGAGAGCCATCGTAAAATAGCGGTGGCTCTGCAGCAAATGTGGAAAGAGGCTCTGGATATAGAGGTGACCATCGCCAACCAGGAATGGAAGGTATACCTGGATTCAGTGACACAGATGAATTTTCAAGTTGCCCGACGCGGCTGGATTGGCGACTATGTAGACCCTAACAATTTCCTCGACCTATACCTCACCGGTGGTGGTAATAACAATACCGGCTTCGCAGACCCGCACTACGATGACCTTATTTTGAGAAAAGCACCCCAGGCAAAAAGCCGCGAAGAGCGCTTTGCCATTTTCACTGAAGCCGAGACAATGCTGATGAAGGAAATGCCCATCATCCCCGTCTATACCTACACCAGTAAGCACCTGATTAACCCATCTGTACGCGGCGTGCCGTCCAATTTAATGGATTCAATAAATTTCAAATATGTGTGGCTAGACCTGGAAACAAAAACTGGAACAGGGGAATAGGCTATGTGGCGATTTATCGGAATCCGCTTGTTACAGGCCGTGCCGGTCATTCTTGCTGTTATCACCGTAACCTTCTTCCTTGTGAGGATGGCGCCCGGCGGCCCTTTTGATAGTGAAAAAGCAGTGATGCCGGAAGTTAAGGCCGCATTGGAAGCGCAGTATCGACTTGACCTCCCCTTGCCTCAACAGTATCTGGCCTACCTTGGTGACCTGACTAAAGGCGACCTCGGCCCCTCATTTAAATACCCCGGAAGAGATGTCAATGAACTCATTTCAGCGGGCTTGCCCGTTACCGCTGAGCTTGGAATTTATGCACTACTGGTGGCGCTTTTCCTCGGCGGCATATCCGGCGTAGTAGCGTCCCTCAAACCCAATACGGCACAGGATTACATCCCGATGTCCTTAGCCATGATAGGAATTTGCATGCCCGCATTCCTGTTTGGCCCTCTTCTGGTATTGGTGTTCGGCATTTACCTGGAGTGGTTGCCGGTAGCCGGCTGGGGCGACATTCCCGGCGACAAAATACTTCCCAGCATCACACTGGGCACCGCTTACGCAGCCTATATCGCACGCCTGGGTCGCGCCGGCATGCTGGAAGTAATGTCACAAGATTATATTCGCACCGCCCGCGCCAAGGGCCTGCCAGAATGGCAGGTGGTCACCCGCCACGCCCTGCGCGGTGGCATGATACCCGTGGTGGCATTTTTAGGCCCCGCATTCGCCGGGCTATTAACAGGCTCCTTCGTCGTCGAAACCATTTTTCAGGTGCCCGGACTGGGACGCTTTTTTGTGCAGGCCGCCTTTAACCGCGACTACACTATGATTCTGGGCTCTACCGTATTCCTCTCCACCTTGATTGTGCTGTTCAATTTACTCTCAGATATTCTCGCCGCGTGGATGAACCCCCGCTTGCGAGCACAGTTTGGGGGCCGATAAATGAGCAACGACACAACCATCAGTGATATTGCCACGGCTGAACATGGCACTTCCCTGTGGAAGGATGCCTGGATACGCCTGAAGAAAAATCGTCTTGCTCTGTTTGGCTTGGCAGTGCTGACTCTGTTTATTATTGTGGCACTCTTAACCCCCTGGATTGCGCCCTACGGTTACGAAACCCAGGATTTGGATTTGGGCGCAACTCCACCCTCTGCTGCGCACTGGCTGGGCACCGATATTTTTGGCCGCGACTTACTCACGCTAATCATGTACGGCGGACGTATATCACTGGCAGTAGGTTTTGTCGCCACCACCGTAGCGCTGTTAATTGGAGTTACCTATGGAGCCATCGCAGGCTACGCTGGAGGCAAGATAGACGCCGCTATGATGCGCCTTGTCGATATTCTGTACGCTCTACCTTTTATGATCTTTATCGTACTGCTTATGGTGGTATTTGGGCGCAATCTATTGTTACTTTTTCTGGCGATTGGCGCGGTGGAGTGGTTAACCATGGCGCGCATTATGCGCAGCCAGGTGCAGTCACTGCGGCAACAGGAATTTGTGGAAGCGGCAGTCTCTTTAGGTCTTGGCCCCGCCACCATTATTCGCCGCCACATTATTCCCAACGCTTTGGGTCCCATTATCGTGTACACCACACTGACAATTCCCAGCGTTATGCTGTTGGAGGCTTTTTTAAGCTTTCTCGGTTTGGGCGTTCAGCCCCCGCAGACATCCTGGGGGCTATTAATTTCCTACGGTGCCGAAACCATGGAGGAGTTTCCCTGGTTGCTGATCTTTCCTGGCCTTGCGCTGTCGCTGACACTGTTTTCTCTTAACTTCCTGGGCGATGGCCTGCGCGACGCACTCGATGTGCGCAGCTCTAAAGATTAGGTCAGAGGAGTATTTGACATGGCGCTACTCGAAGTAAAAAACCTGCAAGTAAGCTTTCACACCCGCAATGGAGAGGTTAAAGCCGTAGACGATGTAAGTTTCACCGTAGAGTCTGGAAAAATCACAGCGATCATCGGCGAATCTGGTTCAGGCAAGTCGGTGGCCTGCTACAGCTTGTTGGGGCTAATACCCAGGCCCCCGGGAAAAGTCGAAGGCGGTCAGGCTCTATTTGAAGGGGAAGACCTGTTGCAGATGTCAGAGCGGCAGCTACAGCAAATTCGAGGACGGGATATCGCCATGATATTCCAGGACCCAATGACCTGTCTAAACCCCTACATGACCATTGGCGACCAGCTGATTGAACCCATTGTTTTCCACAAGCGCATTTCCAAAAAAGAGGCTCGCCAACGAGCAGTAGAGCTGCTGGAAGAAGTGGGCCTGCGCGACCCGGGGTCCACCATCGACAGCTATCCCCACGAGTTCTCCGGCGGTATGCGCCAACGCGTAATGATAGCAATGGCGCTCATCAATGAACCCAAGCTACTCATAGCAGACGAGCCCACCACAGCACTGGATGTCACCATTCAGGCGCAAATACTAAAACTGATTGCGCAGTTGCAAACCAAACGTGACATCGGGGTAATATTTATTAGTCATGACCTCGCTGTTGTAGCCGACATCGCCGATGACATTATCGTGATGAAAACTGGCAAGGTGGTGGAACACAATGATCGCCAGGGTATTTTCCATAACGCACAGCACCCCTACACAAAGAAGCTTCTTTCAGCCATTCCCGGTGGCACCAAAACTATTAACCCAGAATTACATCAGCCCTTAATTACCGTCAGCAATTTGAATACCTGGTTCGATCAGGGCAAACATCAGGAGCCAGTCAAGGCTGTAAACAATGTCTCTCTGGAAATTCGCAAAGGTGAAATCCTCGGACTCGTAGGCGAATCGGGCAGCGGCAAATCCACGATTGGCCGCTCAATTTTGAGACTGGTGCCAATTACATCTGGCACAGTAAACTTTGACGGCACCGACGTTACTTCTCTTGAAGGTGGCGACCTGAAAAATATGCGTAGGCGTATGCAGATGATTTTCCAGGATCCCTACGCCTCGCTCAATCCACGCATGTCGGTGTATGACACTCTGGCCGAACCTTTGCTGCTACATGGCATCGAAACAAAAGCCAGCGTAGAACAAGGCGTATTAAAGCTTATGGATCACGTGGGGCTGGCACGTAATTTCGTGCGTAAATATCCCCACGAATTCTCAGGCGGTCAGCGACAACGCATCGCTATTGGTCGCGCCCTGTCTACCCGTCCGGAGTTTATCGTTGCAGACGAGCCGGTGTCGGCGTTGGACGTAACCATTCAGGCACAAATACTCGACCTGATGCTGGATCTGGGTAAAGAATACGGCCTGACCATGTTATTTGTGTCTCACGATCTGGCGGTGGTAAAACATATAGCCGATCGTATTGTGGTGCTGTACAAAGGCGAAATTGTTGAGCAAGGCACAGGGCGTGACTTATTTGATAACCCACAACAGGAATACACACGGCAGTTACTACATTCCATTCCGGGGCAAGCCCTGCTGGCCTAGTGCAATTTTACTCGCTGCAAGCCCCGCTTATTTCTTCTCGCACCTGAGTCAACAGTTTGAGATCGGGTTGATACAAGATTGGGCTCACCCTATCGACCTTGCCCTTGAATCGACTGACAATTTGAGCACCCACTTCTGCTGGCGTACCAACCACTGCAAAGGTATTCAGCATCTCATCGGTAATCAACTGCCCCATTTCCATCCATTTTCCCGCCTTGGACAGGGCGGTAATTTCCGGCTGTATACCCTCCCAGCCATGGCATTGCAAAATTGGCGCATAGGCCGGGGTGGAAGCGTAAAAAGCGATCTGGCTTCTGGCGGAGAAAATAGCGGATTGCAGGCTCTCTTCATCCGTCCCGGCAGCCGTGATGATCTGCGCAGAAATATCGAACTCCTCTCTGGATTTCCCTGTTATCTCAAGCCCTTTGTTCACAGCCACCAGCGACAGCTCATCCATTGATCGAGCCGTGTTGAACGGATGCATAAAATAACCATCGCCCACTTCCGCAGCCACTTGTGTCATCAGCGGCCCAACTCCCGCCACGTAGATTTTGGGGGCGCCATACTGATTGACAGGGGGAGTAAGCAGCGGCGGCATAAGCGTGTGAGTATAAAACTCGCCCTCAAATTCTAATTTTTCTCCTGTCTCCCAGGCGTGCCAAATGGCTTGTATCGCCTGCACCATCTCACGCATACGCGCTGCTGGTTTGCTCCAGGGCATGGAAAATCGTCGTTCAATATGTGCTTTTATCTGCGAACCCAGGCCCAATATAAACCGGCCCCGGGAAACATTCTGCAGGTCATTGCCGAGATAGGCGAGACTCATAGGGTTGCGGGCAAAGGCCACTGCAATAGATGTCATTAGCTCCATTTTTTGCGTCGTCATTGCCGCTGTGGTGCAAGCGATAAAGGGGTCACTCTGACCTTCAAAGGTGTAGGCGCCATCAAAACCTGCCGCTTCCAACTGAGGTGCCATTTCGCCGACTTTTACCGGGTCAAACATCAACGAGCCATCGATCTTCATTCTTATCTCCTGATACCTGAATCTAAATAATAGGGACTAAGTATCCATTTTTATACTGCCTGGATACACATTCCAATCGGACAAGTTATGCTGGTAAATCCGATCATAGAACAAATCACCGCATTTGGAGAATCCATGACAACCGATACTGTGCACAATCCGCCGCTTATGCCTCACCTGCTTATCGATGGCCTGAACCGCTACGATGATGAACCTTGTCTGTTCCTGGGGGACAAGGTCGCCAGCTATCGCGACGTGCGTGAGTCCACCAGCCAGATGGTACAGGCATTGCAGTCCAAAGGCCTGGGCAAAGGCAGCCGCGTTGCTGTCATCTCGGCCAACCGTCCGGAAGTGCTATCCAACATCGCCGCAATGCAATTAGCGGGATGTATTGGCACGCCACTACATCCACTGGGCTCACTGGACGACCATCTGTTTGTGTTACAGGCAGCAGAAATTGACGCACTGGTGTTTGACGCCTCTATATTTGAACAACATGCAGCGGCACTGTATGCCGCCTTACAAGAAAAATTACCCGAATCAAATCTGCTCATGCTGGGGCTTGGCCCCACCGAGTGCGGTGAAGACTACCTGGCTCTGGCCTCAAGCTTTACCCCGCAAGCACTGGTGGCACCCGATGTTCAACCCGACGACGTCGCCTCTATGACCTTTACTGGCGGCACTACGGGCGTACCCAAGGGCGTACTCAGCACTTACCGCTCAATCGCTTATATGTCGCAGATACAAATGGCGGAATGGGAATTTCCCGACGACTTGCGCATGCTCATCCCGACGCCACTGTCCCACGCAGCCGCCGCATTTTTCGTGCCCGTTCTGCAAAAGGGCGGCGCCTTCTATGTTATGCAGGGTTTCACCCCGGACTCTTTTTTCGACATGGTGGAACAACACAAAATTACCTGCACTATGTTGGTTCCGGTTATGTTGTATTTTTTACTGGACTCTCCGCGCGCTGCCACCGCCGATATGTCCAGCATGGAAACCCTGTTTTACGGTGCCTCGCCCATGAGCCCTGTTCGCCTAAAAGAGGGCATTGAGAAGTGGGGGAAAATTTTCTACCAGTTCTTTGGCCAGTCGGAAGCACCTATGGTACTGAGTAACTTGCGCAGGGCAGATCACGACCTGAATAAACCTCAGCGTCTCAGCTCCTGCGGTCGCCCCTCACCCTGGGTTACCCTCGCCTTGCTGGACACAGATCACAACCCGGTAGTGCAGGGCGAGCCCGGTGAAATCTGTGTGCGTGCTCCGCTGGTAATGAAAGGCTACAAAGACATGCCAGAGCAGACCGCTGAAGTTTTCGCGGGAGGATGGTTGCATACGGGCGACATTGGCAAGCTGGACGACGATGGCTTTCTCTATATTGTCGATCGCACCAAAGACATGATTGTCAGCGGCGGCTTCAACGTCTTTCCACGTGAGGTGGAAGACGTACTCGCCACCCATGAAGCCGTGGGTCAGGTCGTGGTTATCGGCGTACCGGACGAGCAATGGGGCGAGGCAGTGAAGGCCGTTGTGGTTCTCAAGCCTGGGTTTGAAACAAGTGATGCGATGGTCCAGGCCATGCAACGGTTGGTGAAGGAAGCGAAAGGCTCTGTACAATCACCTAAATCCATAGACTTTGTTGATGCTATACCACTAACCGCTGTAGGCAAGCCCGACAAGAAGGCGGTGCGCGCGCAGTACTGGAAAAGCTCTGAGCGCGGCGTGGGCTAGGAACCCCTCTGGCAACGACATACTGAAAGCGAAAACCAGCTCTGGACTTCAGCGCCTATTACACCGACCATAGTGGGCATGCTAACTGATAACCCCGAACTCTTTCGCGGCCTGAACTACCCCTGGGGTAGAAAGGTTAATCCAACTCCCGGTGTACCTGAGAAAATCGCAGACGGCGTATACTGGCTGCGTATTCCCATGCCGATTTCACTGGACCATATCAACATATGGTTACTGGAAGACGATGACGGCTGGACAGTCGTGGACACCTGCCTGAACCTGCCTAACGCACGAGAAATCTGGGAGCAGGTTTTTAGCGAATTTATGCAGGGAAAGCCTGTGCAACGTGTCATTTGCACACACCTCCACCCGGACCATGTAGGCCTTGCAGGCTGGATAACCAAACGTTTTTCCTGCCAACTATGGATGTCTAGAGAGGAGTTCCTTATGTGTCGCGCCATGGCTGGCGACACGGGTAGAGATGCACCAGAGGTAGCTATTCGATTTTATCAGGCAGCTGGTTATAACGAGGAGCAACTGGACAAATACCGCAAGAAATTTGGCGGTTTTGGCAGGGCCATCTCTACCCTGCCCGATAGCTTTAGACGTCTTGTTGAGGGTGAAACCATTCGTGTAAACAATCGTTACTGGCAAGTTGTTATCGGAGCTGGTCACTCCCCCGAGCACGTCTCGCTTTACTGCCCTGCACTAAAGCTGCTTATTTCCGGAGACCAGGTCTTACCAAAAATCACACCTAACGTGAGCGTGTTCCCTACTGAACCCGAGGGTGATCCGTTGAAGGAATGGTTGCGGTCCAATGGCCGTATACGTGACAGACTGCCCGATGACGTGTTGGTATTGCCCGCACACGAGGCACCATTCTATGGTCTGCATGTGCGCCTGACACAGGTTATCGAGGGTCACGAGACAGACCTGGACAACTTGTTTAATCACCTGGAAGAACCCAAGCGGGCCATAGATTGTTTTCCGGCGTTGTTCAAAAGGGAAATCGACGACAGCGTTATCGGAATGGCCACAGGCGAAACACTAGCCCACCTCAATTGCCTGATGGGCCGCCGAAGGGTTCTGTGCCGGCAGGATGAAAACGGCGTGAACTGGTATGAACAAAAACCGGACGTCTGCGACTTTACCTAGCATTCTCACTGCTCGCTATAGAGAATTTCCTGCATTGCCGCCCGTACCTCATCGGGAATAGGTACCGACTCTCGTGACGCGCGGTCTACCCAGACATGTGTCATAGTGCCCTGTGCCAGAGCGAGATCTTCACCGGGAATAAACAGGGCGGCGGCATATTGCACCGAACTGCGCCCCAGCTTATTCACTCGCACGCCCACGTCCAGATATTCATTCTCAGGCCAACTGACTTCTGAAAAGTAGTTGCAACCCGAATTGACTATGAGACCGATTACCGGACTGCTGTGCATACACAAACCACCTTCAAGCGAAAGATATCGGTTGATGGCATTGTCGTAGTATTGATTGTGCAGGCTGTTGTTGAGATGACCATAAATATCCATATCCTGAAACATCATTATGGCCCGGGAGTATTCGAAGTATTGGTCTCTGTGATGTGCTGTAGGCTTCATCTGTTAACTCTCGCGTTTATTTGTTGCACTTTTTATGGCTAGTATGAGCGCGGTAGCCCTAACTCGTGTTCACCAAGATAAGCCAAAATGAGATTGGTTGAAACCGGGGCAATCTGGTACAGCCTGGTTTCCCGCCATTTTCTCTCCACGTCATATTCTGTGGCAAGACCGAAGCCGCCATGAGTTTGCATGCAAGCTTCCCCGGCCGCCCAGGAAGCCTCAGATGCCAGCATTTTAGCCATATTGGCCTGCGCCCCACAGGGCTCTCCCGCGTCATATAATTCGGCAGCGTGCTTCACCATTAAAGCCGCCGCTTCAGTTTGGGCATAAGCACGCGCAATCGGAAACTGCACGCCCTGGTTCTGACCTATGGGGCGACCAAACACCTGACGGCTTGTCGCATACTCACTGGCAGTTTTAATAAACCAGCGGGCATCACCAATACACTCTGAAGCGATCAATATTCGCTCAGCGTTCATACCGGACAATATATACTTGAACCCTTCACCCTCTTTGCCAATGAGATTGGCCGCTGGAACCGGCACGTCATCAAAAAATATTTCTGTGGTGGCGTGATTGATCATCGTAGACACGGGTTTAACGGTCATACCCTGCTGCTGTGCCCGTTTCATATCCACGATAAAAACAGACAATCCATCGGAGCGTTTCTTCACCTCGTCTTTGGGTGTTGTTCGCGCCAGCAGAATCATTATGTCGGAGTGCTCTGCCCGGGATATCCATACCTTTTGCCCATTCACAATATAATTGTCGCCATCGCGCACGGCGAAAGTACTTATGCTGGTGGTGTCGGTGCCCGCGGTAGGCTCGGTAACGCCAAATGCCTGCAGGCGTAATTCTCCTGAAGCAATGCCTGGCAGATAACTGGATTTTTGCTGCTCACTACCGTGACGCAGTAACGTACCCATGGTGTACATCTGCGCGTGGCAGGCCGCCGCATTACAACCATGAGTGTGTATGGCGGTTAAAACTTCACAGGCACTCCCCAAAGGTAGACCGCTGCCCCCGTATACCTCAGGGATAAGGCAAGCCAGTAAGCCAGCATCGCTCAGTGCCGCCACAAACTCAGCGGGATATTGCTTGCTACTGTCCTTTTCACGCCAGTATTCGCCTGGAAAAGCAGCACAGATTTTACCTACCGTCTGGCGAATATGAGCTATTGTTTCAACTTGATCATCGGACATATTGTCGCGTTACCTTTCGCTGTGTGTTATTTCCAGTACCCGTAGTCGCTGTGTAATAGTAAAGTTGTCACTCTCCATAGGCAAAGGCTCATTTGCATGTTCAACAAAATCAAGGTCATTATAGTGCGCTGGGTTTACCGCTTTCTCAGCGCCAGAGCATGGCGAAAATCAGCCTCTGCCAGAGCGGACATCAAGTTTAGTGTACTTCAGCTTCCCTCCCCTGATGGGCCACTGGCTGTTCGTATGTATGCAAGTAACAATGGCAGCGATAAGCCACTAATCGTTTTTTTCCACGGTGGTGGCTGGGTAATCGGTGACCTGGGCACACACCAACCATTTTGTCAGGAACTGTGTAGACGCAGCGACTGCACTGTAGTGTCAGTTGATTATCGCTTAGCCCCAGAGCATCCCTTCCCCGCTGCCCACAACGACTGCCTGTTCTGTGCAACGTGGCTCGCCAATCAGCTTGGCGAGCTAGCCCCCAACAATGGCACCATGGTTTTAGCCGGTGACAGTGCTGGCGCTAACCTGGCCACCTGTAGCGCCCTGGGCATGGGCGATGCAGAGCGCGCTAAACTCGCAGGGGAAATCATAATTTATCCTGTCGCCGACCACTACCGAACGCCCTATCCTTCCTACACAGAAAAGGGCAGAGGCTACACCCTATCAAATAATATGATGCGCTGGTTCTGGGACACCTATATAGGTAATACCAGCGAAAGCTTTTCCCCCAGGGCCACACCTCTGCACGCGATGAACCTTTCGTCTCTGCCAGCTACCTTGCTTGTTACCGCGGAAAATGATCCATTGCGGGACGAAGGAATCGCCTATGGAGAAAAATTAGAACAAGCGAAGGTGACAGTAAAACACCATCACTTTGCCCAGGATCAGCACGGTTTTGCCTGCTCAGAGGGTATTACTGACAGCTTTGAAAAACTGATGCTCGAGGTTTGCGACTGGCTCGAAAGCCTGGACAACCGCTAACAATACTCAGGGCAGTAGCTTGTGCAGAATCTCGGTTGTATGCTCTTTGTCTAACAACTTTGGCACAGCGTACATTGAGCCCTCAGCAATTGCTGCGCTGCATAGCTCATCAAAATCTTCCGCCTGAACTTTTTCCGAGTGACTGGCAATGCCGACTTCAGTGCGCAGGTCACGTACCGCTTGGATAAACTTATAAGAGAGCTGGGACGGCTCTTCTCCTTCGCTGCCAGCACCGACCAACACCGCAAGCTCTGCTAATCTGGCCTGCGCCTCCTCGCGACAATAGTCCAATACTTCAGGAAGTACCATGGCATTGGCTAAACCGTGGGGGATACCATATTTGGCCCCAAGCTGATGGGCGATAGCGTGCACATTACCCACATTGACCTGGTTAATAGCAATACCGCCGTAATAGGCGCCCATGGACAAGCCCTCACGTGCGGATAGATTACTGCCATCATCGTATGCCAGTTTCAAGTTTTCGAATACAAGCTTAACCGCCGCGCTCGCATACTCAAGTCGTGTGCCTCGGTCCCACACGCCAATGTAGGCTTCAATGCCGTGGGTAAGAGCGTCCATGCCCGTGGCTGCGGTGATATGCGGGGGCAATCCCAAGGCTAATTCGGGATCCAGGGCGACCGCCACAGGCAGCAGGTCCTTCATACCAATCACGCCCTTCTCGTGTGTCTGACTGTCGGAAATTACGGCACCCTGAGTAGCTTCAGAACCGGTACCGGCCGTTGTGGGTACGGCATAAATTTTCATAAATTCGTGCTTTATTTTTCCCATGCCTACCCAGCTTTGTGGGGGCTCACTGCTGTTTGAGCTGGCTGCTATAATTTTCGCCGCATCAATCGCAGAACCTCCACCAATAGCAAGCACTGCCTGACTGCCATGCGCTTGAAGCGCTTTCACACCCTCTGCCACCTGATCATAAGTGGGATCGGGCTGCACACCGTCGTAGTACGCAAGGTCAACATCATCCGCCAGCAAGCCCTCAACCACTTTGTCTACCACCCCCAACTCACGCAATACCTTATCGGTGACAATCAGCACCTTTGTAACCCCGGTTCGGGAAATGTGGCGACACAGGTGCAGGGAACTGCCGGAACCGGCAAACGCCATGTAGCTGGCATCTGACATACGCTTGCCCATAAAATTCAGCAGCTTAAGGAACAGTGCGTGTTTCAGCTTGGGCACAAACATGGACATCGGCTTCTCCAATTAAGTAAACAAGGCTTCATTAATTGCGTAACGTTATCACAGTTTGAAATAAATGCACGATGCGAAAACACTAGCCCTGCTGTCCAACTAGGCCAGGTCTCGCGCAACATCCTGAGGCAAAGCAAACCACCGTAGACGCTCGCTCTCGCTACTCAACAACATGGGTGTGATATCACCACAACGGCCTTCACGGCGCAGTTCAGTTTCGGCCATGTCGCACACGCCATCCAGACTTAATTTAGCCGGTGCCTGCTGCGCATTATTAAGGCAGTAGTCTGCAAAGCTCAGCCCTGACAGGCTACCGGGAAGAGGCTCGTTTTGGCCCTGATATTTCCACACCCCACAGCTATCATCGAACTGGTAGTAAGGCAACATACGCCAACCGTGTTCCGACACAAGCTCAATGGCTCGCAGCAAGTACTGAAACTCCTGCTCATCGATAAAGTAATTAAAGTTTAAGCGAACCCAGCCAGGTCGCAGCACAGTACTGCCTTTGCCAATTTCAGTCTCAATGGCTTTGCTGTGCACCATGTCCATGCCTAGCAAACTATGCCCGTAGGGGCCAGCACAAGAACAGCCACCCCTAAGCTGAATACCGAACAAGTCGTTCATCAGGGCAACCACAAAGTTATAGTGTAAATCCTTTTCACCGTGCATAAAACGCAGTGACATAATGGACAGACGCTGCGCGTCCACACCACCCAAAACCTCTACATTGGGCAGGGAATTCAGGCGCGATATTGCGCGCTGTACAAAGTCGTGTTCTCTGCGTTCAATTTCCTCAATGCCTACCTCTTGCTGTAATTTAAAAACCAGACCCGCTCTGATGGACTCCACAATTGCAGGTGTGCCTCCCTCCTCCCGACGTTCGTGATCGTCCAGATACTGGTGCCCCTGTGGCGTCACATACAGCACTGTGCCGCCGCCAACAGTGGCGGGAATCGTGTTGTTCAAGATAGATTTCTTGGCAATCAAAATACCGGGGGTACCGGGACCGCCAATAAATTTATGCGGTGATATAAAGACCGCATCAATCTGTGCATCGCCATTTACGTCAATGCCAATATAGGGGCTAGCTGCTGCATAATCCCAAAAAGCGAGTGCGCCATGTTCCTTCAAAATAGCAGTCACACGGCCTACGTCCGACATAATGCCAGTGACGTTAGACGCAGCCGAAAAACTACCAATTACCAAAGGGCGATGGGTAAAAGTAGCTAATTGATCTTGCAGGAAGGCCTCGTCTATTTGCCCGTTTTCGGTGAGCGGCACTGACACAACTTCCGCGATACTTTCACGCCAGGGAAGCTCATTGGAGTGATGCTCATATGGCCCGAGAAAAACCACGGGGCGCTCATCTGCCGGAATCGCTTGTTCCAATTGATAGCGCTGTGACAGATCTCGCGGCAATCGAATATTGAGGATATCAATCAGCTTATTAATTGCGGCAGTAGCTCCGGGACCACAGAATATGACCTGGTCCTCTTCAGTGCCATTGACCGCGCTGCGAATTTGCTGCCGCGCCTGCTCGCGCAACAATGTGGTTTGCGCCCCGGTAAACGATGTCTCGGTGTGAGTGTTGGCATAGAAGGGCAACACTTGGCTTCTAATATAGTCTTCAATAAATGTAAGCGCTCTCCCCGAGGCTGTGTAATCAGCATAGACCAGTGGCTTGTCACCAAACGGGGTCTTTATAGGATGTTTATCCCCTATGACTGAGTTGCGAATGTGCTCGATTAACGTTGTCATACTGCACTGCCTATCCGTGATTTGAATGTGACAATGATAGACGTATCCGGCGGAGACATTGTTTCTAATAGGTGCGGGATAAGAGAATTTATCGATCATATGTCTCGGTATTTATTCATATTACGGTATATTGTATCGGTCAATGAAATTAATTCGCTGCAGAAACCAGGTATACCAAGATGCACAAGACAGACACAATGATTCTCACTCACCTACAGCGAGATGCCGCACTCTCTGTGGGCGACCTCGCGGAGATAGTGGGAATATCAAAATCCGCATGCTGGCGGAGAATTCAAAAACTGCAACGCGAAGGGGTTATCAAAAAGGAGGTGACACTGCTCAACGCCAGCTCACTCGACTTATCTCTCACCGTATTTATTTCTATAAAAACAAACCAGCACAATGAAAAGTGGGCGAAACAATTCAAGTCTGTGGTTAGCGAAATTCCGGGAATACTAGAGGTCTACAGGATGGGAGGCGAGCAGGACTACTTGATTAAAGCGGTTGTAAAGGACATGCCCGACTACGACAAGCTGTACCAGAAACTCATTAAAGCCAATCTGTTCGATGTGACTTCAAATTTTGTAATGGAAGAAATAAAATTTACGACTGAGCTACCACTGTAGCGTTATTCATTTTCTGGCTTTCACTTTACTCACCAGTAACACTTCCAAAGATCACAGCGGCTCCGGAGAAATCCTGTGTCTCAACGGAATTAAAGGCCGTTGACACACCGGGGCCGGAATTGATAGCGAGGCCCGTATACAATAAGCTCGTTGTGATAGTGAGTACAGGGATAAGAAATGATGAGAACACTGTTGATTTTCGGTCTGGTTTTGACAGGGTTCAGTACGGCCCAGGCGCAGGAATGGGGAACAGATGAATCGCCGAACCTCACGACCCGGAATTGGATGACGCCCTTTAAGGTCAGCCATACAGTCAGAGCCAGTGGCACGATACCCCAGGCCTTGGCCATGTGTGATGCCGTCGTGGGAGAACACGGTTATTGTGTGGTGGAGATTAGACGGCCGCCGACTGACTTACCCCTGCGAATCACCCGCTCGAACACCAAGTTACTCGGAATCGATGGGGTAGTGCTGCAGAGCGAGGGCGATGGACCGTTCATTCAGATTAACTCCAATACGCACCAAGTCATTATCGAAGGGCTCACCTTCCAGGGGCATCAATCAGACAACGTGGGAGGTATCTTGATTGATAGCGAGAACAGTTACCAAATCGCTATTTTGAATAACACCTTTCGTGATTTTGACGGCTTAAGTGATGCCTATGGGATTGCCGCGTATGGCCGGGGTGCGGAGGACACTTCGGGGATTCATAACCTGATCATTGAGGGCAACGAACTCTCTGCCATGCGTACCGGATTCGGTGCAAGCATCACGGTGAATGGCAACGTGGCGCAGTGGGCGATCACTGACAATGACGTCCATGAGGTTAATAACACGGCCATTGCTGCGACGGGGGGAGAGGGCACGGCTGCCACGCAATCTGTCGGGAGGCGAATGATTCCAGGTGAATTCGATGCCGCAAGATGGGGGTATATCGGGAATAATCGTATCGAGAATCTGAGTACGCTCACCAATCCGGCCTTTGGTGATCAACACGCGTGGGTGGCAGGCATCTATGTCGATGGTGGGCACCATATTAGTGTTCGCGATAATGCGCTCATCCGGACACCCTGGGCCTTTGAAATCGGTGCAGTAAACTGCACAACAGCGTCCCATATATTGCTCAGAAACAATACCGCGTCAGGCAGCTATTTTGGCGATGTACTCCTCGGTGCCTATGCCGCAGGGGGGTACCGCGAGCTTCCGGACATTGACTGTGACCCCGACACGACGGTTGATGCTGATAAAGGGCACGGGTATGTAGAGAATGTCACGGTGCAGGGCAACAGGTTTATCTCAACCGATGTGGAGGAAACCACAGTTTCACCCCAGCTCAGAGTGACACATACCATCATTTCTGAGCCCAGTGCTATGGCAGTGAATGACACGGGCAATGGCGCAGCGGCCGGTGATGGCAATGCGATACGCACCCGATTGGCTCAGCTCAAAGTCAGTGGCGGAGGCGATATTTACCCGCTACCTGAACGGCCCTCGACAGCCGATCCCGTGGTGCTCTCCGTCACGATCGGATGCTCCTTCGGTGCTACCGCGAATGCGGTCGCCATTGACCACCTGAATAGGGAGGTCAAGGTGGCGATAGATTTTGGTGAACACGGATTTTTGTGTACCCCAGAGATCACCACGCAGATTCCCATCGGCTATTTGACCGATGCAGGCGAGTATCAATTTTTGGTTTATGAGGGGTCGCCTGATTTTGATCAACAATTCTATCTGGGTACTTTCGATCTGACTGTGTTACCGGGGAATATGTTTGCCGCGATTGAAACCCCCGCTGAGGGCTCTATTCAAAGTGGCGTGGGTGTCATTCGTGGTTGGGCCTGTGATGCGAAGACCATATCCATTTCCATTGATGACGGTCCATTAATCCCGGTGGCCTACGGATCATCGAGAGAAGATACTCGAAAAAGATGCGGCGATGCGAACAACGGCTATGGCATGGTGATGGCGTGGGGACTGCTGCCCCTGGGTACGCACACGCTGAAAACCTTTCACGATAACCGTGAAATCGGTCACGTCACGTTTACTGTGGCCGGTATTGGTGGATCAGGTTTTACCAAGGGATTATCGGGCAGTTATGATTTGGAGGGATTTCCAACGCCGGGAGACCGCGTCACCGTGCAGTGGAGTGAACCCGATCAAAACTTTATTATTATTGATAAACAGTCGGGTGTATCAGGGCAATGACGGCGCGCTCGCGTGGTCACAAGCTACGGGAGCGACTGGCCTATCGTGCTTCACATTGTCACTACGTCATCAACCCTCCATCAACACGCAAAAAATCTCCCTTGATATGACTGGCATCGTCACTGGCGAGAAAAGCAACAACACCTGCAACATCCTCAGGCGGAGCAAAGTAGCCATCGGGTAACATCACCTTGGTCAGCAAACGCTCATCGGCACCTTCGGGTAAGTTGGCCCCTGCCACCATGGGTGTTTCGATTCCGCCGGGGCATATTGCGTTACAGTTGAGCCCCAGCAAGCTGTACTCGATGGCTATGCACTTGGTTAGCGACAACACCGCCCCCTTTGAAGCGGAATAGGCCGCTGTCCACGCGTGAGATCCCAGTGCCGCTGTGGAAGCCATATTGACGATAAACCCCTTGGTCTCAAGCAGATGCGGAATTGCTTCCTGGCACATCATCAATACACCGTAGCAATTTACTCTCATCACACGATCAAAATCTTGCAGTGACAAATCAAGCGTATTGTCGAATCGTAGCATGCCGGCAATATTACAAAGTGCATTGAGCTTGCCGTATTTTTCGATGGCCGTGGCCACGGTTGCCCTAACCGAATCCTGATCGGAAACATCACAGGTAAGTGCCAGCGCCTCGCCACCACCGGTTACAATTGAACTAGCCACGGCTTCAACTTGTTCGGTGTTGATGTCAACACACACCACAATTCCGCCCTCGCTGGATATTCGCTGCGCAGAGGCCTTGCCAATGCCGGAACCTGCACCGGTTATTAAAACAACACGATCATCAAAACGTCCCATGGATACTTCCTTTTGTGAGAATTACACTTGAGGTGACGAGATTAGCGCTGACAATTTTACCAATACTTTGTGTTCAGGTCAGGCGCATTAATAGCTCACCGCACCAGCATGGTATGGTTTATTGTGCATTGGACAATATTTTCTACATTCAGGTTTTAAGTTTAGTCCTGAAGAACTCGGGTCGCCTCTTGCACCCTTGGCTCCAGTGCTGCCCACACCGCTTCACTGCCTTTAGCGATTCGACTGGTAACGGCCAACACTTGCTCTTGGGAAATATTATTTTCGCGCCAGCTGTGACAGTCTGCGTTGAGGTTTTGCAACAGGGGCGGAATACGATCAATAGCCTTTGCATAAAGCGAATCAGCCGTTTCACCCTGCTCAAACTCATACCACAAAGCCAGATACTCCTGTGCGGCGTCTTCAGAAAGCATGGAGAATAATCTGCGCAGGCCAGCGGCCTCTCGCTCTTTTATCTCGGGTGTTTCACCGGCAAAAATTATCGTATCGCCAGCGTCGATCTCACCCAGGTCGTGTATTAACAGCATTTTTATAACGCGATCGATATCTATGTCATCGTTTGCAAAGTCCTTGAGCATGAGCGCGGAAATACACACATGCCAACTGTGTTCCGCAGAATTCTCATATCGATCCAGACCCGCCGGGCGAGTTTTTCGCAGCACTGTTTTTAGTTGATCTATTTCAACAATGAAACCGAGGATTTTCTCTACGGATTCAGTCACTAGCTTGGTTGACATAAGTATGCCTGGTTACGACGCTACTTCGTAACCAACCACAAAGCGTGAACCACGCCAGGGAGGAAAAACACAAGACATAGAACAATATTGATAATAAGGTCTTTTCCTGCACCATTTTTCAGAAATACTGCAATAGGCGGAAGAAAAAGAGCCAGCAGGATCATTACAACTTTATTCATAGTTTCGCACCCTTTATAGACATTGCTCGAATGTGGGTAAGCGCATCTATCCACCAAACCCATATGGATAGAGACACTACCGCAATGCCGCTAATCGTTACAAGTACAATCAGTAGCGGACTGGGTTATCGATAAAAGCGATGACCAACTATCGACAACGCACTTACTTACTAGCGCTTTGGACCACCATTGAATCCAGGCCAGCGAGAGCCTGAAATAGTATCTGCAAACGGTGTAAAACCATCCGGATCCAGCTTACCGGCGAGCTTGATTTCACGATCGAGGAAAGTGGGCCACCAGAGGTGGGCAGACAATTGCTCACGCATGGGAAGCTCAGTGGCGAGAGGGTCCCACGGGCTGTCACGCAGTAGCAATTCACCTTGCACTTCTTCTCGCCATGCAGTGCCATATCGGCTGCGCACATGCACTACATGTGGAGGAAAATCGTAGCCTTCAGACATCATGCCGCAGGCACGTGAAACCTTGATCCACCATTCGTGCTGGTCAAAGTCTTCAAGCTTATCCGCCGGCCCGGTAGACACTCCCTTGAACTCTGCAAATGTATAGCCTTGGTGCGTGCAGCGCGCTGTCACAGATGGCCCAAGACGGTAAAAATCTACTTCACAAGGATATTTTGGTTGACCGTTTATTTCCTGACTGCCAAAAATTGCTGACTCCTGATCAATGCCATAGCCTATAGTGTATTCACCCTCGATGCCGTTGTAGTTCGCATCTATGGTAGTCACAATGCCGAACTCGGGTTCGTCAGGCACAGGAAAATTGTAGATAGTCACGTTTACGTTGGGGTTGGCTCCGGGCTCAATCCCGGGCGGCAGCAGAGCTGCAATTTTTTCCGGATCTGTGCGGTAGACAATTTTAAGCATGGGCCAATTAACAATATCGCCCGTGTTGCCCTGTGGTGCTGAATCATTCGACATAGTGTTACTCCTGACTTTTTATTATTGTAAATTAGTGATGTCTAGCCACCGACCATATTGGCGACCGGGGTTTCACGATTAAGAATCATGCTGGCTCTCGCCTTTATTTTCTCGTCGGTCTCCTCGGTTGTTGCCAGCAGCCAGAAAGAGTCCTTTTGTAACCCTTCAACCGCCATTTCTGCCACTTCATCCGGGTGCGTCGTTTGCAGCTCAATGCCAAATTCCGCCGCCATCTCTTTCATGTCATCCACACAATTGATTCCAGACTCATTGCCCGTACCCTCTTTTTGCAATTCTTCTGGTCGAACTCGACCGGAATTGAAAAGACCTGTGTCTACAACGTGAGGGCCCGGAAACAGGGCGCTGACTTTGACCGGACTGTTGGCAGCCTGAACCTGGTAGTGCAGGTTTTCGGTAATGGCGTGTACTGCCGCCTTACTCGCGGTGTAAATGGGTGCATCGGGGAAGACAAGAAAAGCCCCATTGCCCGAACCGGTCACAACAAAATGTGCCTCTTTGTTGGCTGCCGTCAGTCTTGGCATAAACGCGGTAATGGTATTGATAACACCCCAGACATTCACGTTGAAGCACCACTGCCAGTCTTTTTGCGAGTAATCCCACATGGCACCGGACTCGCCCGCCCCAATGCCGGCGTTGGCAAACACAAGGTCAATGCCACCAAATTCACTTTCAGCTTTTTCAGCAAGCTGAGTAAGGCTCTCTACCGAGGTTACATCACAAACTTGCGCCACTGCTGCAATACCTTCACTACCCAATACCTCCAGGGTTTCTGCCATTGCATTTTGGTCTACGTCACCTACGACCACCTTGGCACCACGCCTGCCCAGGGAGAACGCTAGAGAACGACCAACACCACTGGCGCCACCGGTTATCACCGCCACCTTTCCTGTAAAGTCCTGCATGATTACACAGCCTCCTTCTGCTGTGGATAGAACTGCCTTACCCACTTTCGAAACGTAACCAACGTTTGGTCACCCTTACAGAATACCGGGCGATGCTTATGCACTTTATTTGCCCAAATAGGATAATCGTCGGACAGGCCATCGATGATTCCACGCATTACATCGTCGCCCGCCAGATCTTCAATTTCACGATTGACGATCAGCGTCCAGCGCATACGTGTTTCATTCGGATTTATCGGTTGCGCACTGTTATACATAATCATCTCGGCGTTGGGCCCATAGGTATTGCGTACCAGGGCAAAACCCGGACCGTAGACCGTGGCGTGCAGGTGACTGGGAAACTCGGCATTCGACATGTCGCTGTTCAAGTGCAGGATGCGCCCGTTCTCTTCGATAGTAACTTCTGAGGGTGGCACGTCGGGTTGGCGATGCACATATTGAAAGTGAATTGGGTCACAGGAATTCTCCGCAATGTCCTGCACATGGGCGGGCACCAGAAATTCGGTATAACGTGGCGTCGTCCATTTGGGGTCCCCCAGCTCGGGGAGATCGGGAAGCCCCCATTGTGGCGCTGTGTTTTCCGGGTGAAACCAAACGTAAATTTCACCGTTCTTCTCCTCCACATGCCAGGTGCGAATACGAGCACGCTCGGGAATTTCGTCACAATAGGGTATTTCAACGCACTTGCCGTCCGTACCGAAACGCCAGCCATGAAATGGGCAGCGAACAGACTCCCCAACCACTCGCCCCTCTACAGCCAGGTTGGCGCCCAGATGTGGGCAATAGGCATCCTGTAATACAGGTACACCAGACCGGGTGCGATATAAAACCAGCTCGCGGTCAAAGGCCTGCACTTCTTTCACTTCACCCACAGCCAATTCGTGGCTGCGGGAGACTGAGAACCAACCCATGGGAAAGTCAGGTGTGGTATTAGTTTTTGACTGGCACGTTTCTACAATTGCCATGATTATTCTCCAACGGTTTTGTGTGAAATAAATTAATCGAATAGTGAAGGATCAGGGCCAATTTCGTCAGCAATGCCCTGCAGTGCTGCCCTATCCAGCCCATACCAGTCCACGGCATTCTCACCGAGAATCTTTCGCCCATCAGCCTCTGGCATACCTGAAAATACTTCGGAAAAATAACTGCGTGTATTGGGCCAGGTTCCCTCCGGATGAGGGTAATCGCTACCCCACATCATTTTGTCCACGCCAATCAAATTACGCAGCTCTATATCGCGACGTGGAATGCAGGACGCGCCTATATTGATATTGCGCGCAAAATATTCGCTGGGAGACATGGAAAGGTGGCTGCGAAAATCGCCTAATTTGGCTGAAAACTGCACGTCGGTGTAGTTGTGGTCCAACAGGCGCAACCAGGGAGGTAACATGAACACAGTACCGCCCTCGGTCAGAACCACTTTGAGGCGGGGAAACTGCTCAAACACACCACCCCAAATCATAAATGTAAGCGGCCTGTACAACCACCACATCACCTCCGAAACATACATACCCATAGCGCCGGGAAGCTCATCGCTTTTGTCCTCTACCGGAAAATTTTTGCCAAAGTATTCAGGATGGGGTGCTGGGCCAGAATGAAAATGAATCACCACGCCCAGGTCTTCGCAGACCTCCCAGAAGGGATGATATTTTGTATGATGATAGGCATCGTGCTCGCCCCACATAGTGGGAATCATGACGGAGCTCAGGCCATTATCAACGCACCAGCGCACGGCCTCTATAGCCTTATCGACATCCCACAACAGTGGTATGGAAGCCACCCCGATATGGCGCACGGGATTATTGCTGCAAAACTGCGCAAGCCAGCGGTTGTGTGCCATAGCACCGGCCCACTGCAGCTCAGGGTCCATATCACGTGAAGACAGACCCAGACCTGCACCAAAGGGCGGCGTGTTCATCTCGGTAATACCGTCGGGAAAAATGACCTCGGCAGCAATACCGTCACCAGCGAGCATCTTTATACGCTCCTGGTAATCCCAGGCACCGGTCAGTTGTTGCTTGATAGGAGCGCGCCACTCGTCGTTAATTTCTTTGATGAGAAAGCTCGACTCCGCCTTCTGCAACATCTCGATAGTAATGGGCACAGCCATGTCGAGTATTTCGTGGTACTTCGATTCGACATAGGGCTTGTAGTGCGCAATAGGCAACCCAGCATGGCAGTCAGATGAAACCACAATAACCCTATCTGCGCTTTGCCTTGCTTGTGACTCGATTTCGGACACAGGTGTATCCCCATCTCAGTAATTAGACTGCAACAATATACACACATTTGAGCATACGTGCACATATGTATACACATTTTTTAATCAACAGTTTATTATGCTCCCTTCAAATCGATTACGAGGCATGCATGCAAACGGCAGAGGCACCACCGGGCAGGCGAGAGAAACGCAAACAGGAACTGCGGACACGCATCGAAGATGCCGCTTATAAACTGTTTCAGCGCGAAGGCATCGATGAGACCAGCATTGAGCAAATTTGCGTAGAAGCCGATGTCGCCAGACGTACCTTCTATGGACATTTTGCCAACAAGCACGCCCTGATAGGCGGCATGGGCATCAGCCGACTCTACTCACAGTCCGGGCCAATGCTGCGGGAGATGATGGCAAATCACAGTTCGACACGAGCGCGCCTGGAGTCCATGATCGACTATATTGAGGTGAATTTTTCCACTTACAAAGACATAGACAGACAACTGTTTTTGATGGCGCCCGTCGCCTTTGCCCAGGACAAGGAACAGCAGCGCGTCATCGGCATGTCGGCTATTGAAGGGTTTGAGCGGCTCATTGCTGCCGGCGTTGAGACAGGCGATGTGCGCACAGACTTCTCCCCGCAAATACTCGCGACTATGGTCGTGGGCACTCTGAACACACTGACAACCAGCTGGTCGCTGGACAGTAACTATCCGGTATTTTCCCGGCTGGAAGAAGCGCGATTGATGTTTGAAAAACTCATCTGCAAAAGCTGAAACTGACCCCACCGCCACGCCTTGATTCCTGCTAAGCTAGCGCCATTACAAGCTACACACACCGGAATCAATATGACTCAGAGCAATCTATCAAGCCGCCGTTTTGTGGCGATAAACCCAGACGATCACAGCCTCCACATAGAGGAAGATGCAGCCCCAAACCCAGGTCCGGGAGAGCTGCTCATCGAAGTGGCCACAGGTGGAATCAATCGAGCAGACCTGTTGCAACGCATAGGCCTGTACCCACCCCCGCAAGATGCATCGCCCATCATGGGCCTTGAAGTAGCAGGAACCGTAGCTGCGATAGGAAGTGGCGTGGATAGCTGGAAGGTAGGCGACAAAATCTGCGCCCTGACCCATGGCGGAGGCTACGCCAGCTACGCCCTCGCACCCGTAGGACAGTGCCTGCCCATTCCCACAGGTTTTAGTATGGCGCAAGCTGCCGCGCTACCCGAAGCATTGCTGACAGTTTGGCATAACGTTTTTCAGCGGGCGCAACTACAAGCGGGAGAGAACATACTCATACATGGCGGTGCCAGTGGCATTGGCACTGTGGCTATCATGACCTGTGTTGCGCTGGGCGCCACGGTCTACACCACTGCAGGCAGCGACGAAAAGTGTCGCGCGCTGGAGGCAATGGGAGCCAGTCGTGCCATCAACTACAACACCGAACAATTTGAAGACGTACTCGAAGAACTGGGCGTAAGCGGGAAAATCAATGTCATCTTTGACATGGCCGGTGGTGACTTCATTCAAAAGAACTTTAATGTGGCCGCTGAGGAAGCGCGCATTGTAAATATAGCCTTTATTCGCGGTTTCAGCGCGGAAGTTAATTTTGCACCACTGCTAATGAAACGACTCGTGCTCACTGGTTCAACATTGCGGGCCCAGAGCCTTGAGCAGAAAACCGTGATGGTGAAAGAAATTTTGGAGCATGTTTACCCACATCTGGAAAGCGGCGCTATTCACCCTGTGGTACAGCAGGTATTTCCGCTAGAGGAAGTGGAGCAAGCCCATGAGCTGATGAAAAGCGGCCAACATATGGGAAAAATTGTTTTATCGATGTAGGCCTGTCAAGAAGTGACCACAGCTCTAGGGAACACCCTCAAGGCGTTTCTGAGTATCTGCCAGTCTGGATTTCAACCAGTAAATTTCATAGTCATTGCGCGTGCCGGCCTCGGCTTTTTCCATCAAACGCTGCAGGGCCTGCTGTCGCAGAGTGAGTGCCTTGCGATCCTGCGGATACCCCTTAAGGGCAACCTCTACGATATGTAATGCTTTAACCGGCTCATCCTTGTGCAGATAGTTTTGCGCCAGAGAGTGCAAAGCTTCAGGACCTGCCGCAGCGGCCAGATCTGCATAGACATCTTTTGCAGGAACAGGATAGAGCTCCGTCGTGCTGTCGTAGTGGAACCAGGTGGTGTAATACTCCCAGATACTCTTCACAGCCCAGTCTACACGGCCGTGGTTTTGTACCAGATCCAGATTGGCGGGAAGCTTAATTTCCCTCATTAGTTGATACACATCTTTGCCGGAATTCATTCCCGCAACGGTTTCGTCGTGCACATATTTCACCGCATCACGGATGCGAACCATATTGGCATGAATTTCAGCGGCGCCAACCGTAGGGCCCAAATGACTGGGTATAACAATCTCAGGCTCCAGAGCAATCAGCTTATCCAGTGACGCCACATACTCCATAGGCTTGCGCACCTTCTCGCCGCGCATAGTAAAAATATTGGGGAACTGGGGGAACTGCGGACCGAAAAAATCGCCAGAGACCAGGATTTTTTGTTGCGGCAGCCATAGCACAATATTGTCGGCTCCCTCCGCACCCGGCGCTCCTATCACCTGAAACTCTATTCCACCCAGAGTAAAAGAATAGATATCGTCATCATCTACAGTGATGTCAGGTTTAATACTGCCATATTCAAGCATGCCAATATTGGCAGGTTCTTCCGGCATCCAGGGAAACAGGGTGCGATTGCGCCCGTACAAGTAGGGCTTTAACTCTTCCAGATAGCGCAGTTCTTCCTCGAACTGCTGGTGGGCAACAATTTTTGTGCCCTCATCCAGCCACAAAGCTGTACCGCCCACATGGTCTGCGTGAGAGTGGCTTAGTATCACATCGCTGACAGGCCCGTCAGACACCTGCTCTTTGAGCAAACGTAATTGTTTGGCTGCCTGAATTATCAGCCCGGTATCGAATATCACGTTACCCTCGCTGGTGGTAACCATGACGGTATTAGCCACGCCCGTAGCATAATGCACATTGTCAGTGACCTTGCGTACCTCAATAGGCAGCTTAATCATATCTACGGCGCTGCCATGAGTACCATCGCCGTCATCAGGGATACCGGACAGTTTGCTCACCGCCATCTCGCCGATCATTTCCATGGTTTTGAGTTTGGCGTCTTTTTTAAGACCGGCACCCGCGTCCTCATCAAAATAGAACCAACCGCCGCCAATAACCGCGATAGCCAAGGCAATCAGCAGTATCCGGGCAATCGCTCCCGACTCTCTACCCAAATGTTTACGTGTTGTGATCATGGCCGCTCTCCAGAAACCGAGTTTCGCTATTCAGGCATAGAATACGCGATGCAAACTTCGCAGATGAAGTACCTGAACGGTCAAATTTACAGGTTAATTTTTACACAGTTTTCTGGCTAGACAGGCGGAAGTAAAGATAACCACCAATCGCTCCTGCCACACCCTGCGCAACCAGACCAGACAGGGTGCGCGCTGCCGCAATGCCATTGAGACCCAGAACAGCTTTCATAATGATATGCAGAGAGACAATGGCGACAAAACCGGCCAGCACGAACAGAATTAAGCGATGTGATGGCATAAACCTGGCAAGACCCGCCGCCACCGGCAGACCTATAACAAAGGCGAGCAGAATCAACACAAGGTAGCTTGAGGTCAAACCAAGCAGATCGTGAAAAGTCGTACCCATACGCACCATGGCGCTTACTTCTACCCCCATGGACTGCAGATTACCCAGAATTAGTTGAGTCGAAAAAACACTCGCCAACACATAGGTGAGTAGCACCGCCGGGAAGAAAGCTTTCAATACACGTAGCATGGCCACAACGTCCTTATAGAATCACTGAAGTAATATCCACCGGCACCATCCCTTCTGTCAAGCCAGCAGGGACTATCTTGCCACCCACATACGGCTATAATAAAGCCAACATTGGGAGGCAGTATTATGCGCAAGACACAACTTCAAACGCTGAGAGCAAGAGCGACTCAATATCTGAGCATTTTTGCGCTCTCCATAAGCTTCGCCGCGCCCACATGGTCCGCCGGGTACAAACTTGAAACCCTGGCCAGTAATCTGCAGTACCCATGGTCAGTAGCATTTCTTCCCGACGGCGAATTTCTGGTGAGCCAACGCGGCGGGCAGTTACTGAAACTATCAGCCGATGGCAGTGAACGACAAAATAT
Source organism: Halieaceae bacterium (assembly GCA_016744355.1). Taxonomy (GTDB): domain Bacteria; phylum Pseudomonadota; class Gammaproteobacteria; order Pseudomonadales; family Halieaceae; genus JBALVT01. Next base: position 32,131 of record JADGEN010000005.1, on the reverse strand, counting down.
CGCAGGCGTTCCGGAAACCTACGCGAAATCACAAGGCGGCTTTTTTGACATAGTGCTGGACCCGGATTTTGAATCCAACAAGAAGATATATCTTTCATATGCGCATGGCGGCCCACACGCCAACGGTACCGGCGTTGTACGCGCCACCCTGGGAGAAGACAAATTACAAAATTCGGAACTGATTCTGCTGGTTGAAACTGCGAAAGACACAGCCGTACACTACGGTGGTCGCATGCAATTCCTGCCCGATGGTACGCTGCTGATTACTACCGGCGATGGCTTTGAATACAGAGAAGATGCACAGGACCCAAAGTCAGAACTGGGTAAAGTCCTACGTATCAACACCGATGGAACACCCCCGCCCGACAACCCTTTTCTTCAGCAAGGCAGTCCCAGAGTGTGGACCTACGGACACCGTAATCCTCAGGGGCTGGCTCTGGACACAGACACTGGCAATGTCTATCTACATGAACACGGACCAAAGGGCGGCGATGAGCTGAACCTTTTGCGCAGCGGTAATAACTATGGTTGGCCAGCTATCACGTTGGGCGTAGATTACAGCGGTGCTCATGTCAGTCCATTCAAGGAACTTGACGGCATGGAACAGCCGGAGTGGTCCTGGGTACCAAGTATTGCTCCCTCCGGCCTCGCTTGGTACGACGGCGAGGCATTTCCGCAGTGGCAGGGAGATCTCTTCTTAGGCGCTCTGGTCAACAAGGAAGTGCGCCGCCTCGACCTGGAAAACGGCAAGGTAATGGCAGAGGAAAGACTATTTACTGAACTCGACGAAAGAATCAGAGACGTGCGCTCAGGACCAGATGGCTATCTATATATTTTGACAGACAGTGAGGAAGGCAAGCTTATTCGAGTAGTTCCCGAATAGTGCAAGCCACCCAGCATTCCCCGGAGAAGGAATGCCAGTGGCTATTTCAGCCGATCAAACGCCTTATTTGCGTTTGGCTGGTGCTTTTTTCTTTGCAGCAGCTTTTTGCTTTGGAGCTGCTTTCTTTTTAGGCGCGGCTTTCTTCTTCGGTGCCGCCTTCTTCTTTACCGCAGCTTTTTTCTTCGGCGCGGCTTTTTTGGCTGCAGTCTTCTTCTTGGCCGCAGCTTTTCTAGCCTTCTCTTTAGTCTGTTGGGCAGCAGCCTTTTCTACCAGAGCAGCAGCTTTCTCTGCCGCTTTTGCTTTACGCTCTTCCAAAAGTGCATCAGCCTTCATAGGCATCAACTTTTCTGCCGAGTCGTATGCGGCTTTGGTGATGCTAGCGATTGCATCGCCCAGACCTTGCACCTGCTTCATCAACTCATCAACCTTTTTCTGGTTGGCAGAGGTTTTCTTGGTACGAAATGCACCGCGCGCCTTCTTAAGTCGAGCGTTTGCAGCCTTATGCTTTTTGCGTGCAGCGCCGAGTTCGCGCTTCGCTTTGGTATGAGCCTTTTCAGTGTCGGAGAGCAATTTTTTCTTTAATTGATCTACCTTCTTTTGGGCTTGCTCGGCTAATTTTGCAGCTTGGGCTAATTCTTTTTCTAACATGTTTTACACACTCCGTTTTTAAAATGGGTACTACGTTGATAGTCTATGCCTAAATTGGAAATATGTAACGCCTATTTTTTGATCTATGTCCATTTTAGAAACAAATAAATACAACTTGAAAGTAACTCGGAATCAAAAGGAACCCTGCGTATGAACAACAGCAGCTCGCCAATCTTAATTGACTACTATACCGACGTGCTATGTGTATGGGCGTGGATAGCTCAACCCAGACTTGAAGAATTACGCAAGCAGTGGGGAGACAAGATTAAAATTCAACACCGCTATGTCGATATCTTTGGCAATGCGAGCAGCAAAATACCAGCACAATGGGGCGAGCTCGACGGCTTTGATAAATTTCATGATCACGTACAACATGCCGCAGCACCCTACGAGCACACAGAAATTCACCCAGACATCTGGACCCGGGTCAGACCCAATTCATCTATCACAGCCCACCTGTTTCTCAAAGCTGTAGCAATAGCAGCGAATGAATCTCAAATGGACACTATGGCTACGATGATACGTCGTCAATTTTTTACTCAGGCTACCGATATAGGTGATCTAGAGATTTTACTGGGCATGTGCGACGACTTACCCATTGATCGAGAAGAAGTACTCACTGCCCTGACGGATGGGAGAGCAATGTCTGCCCTCAGTACAGATATGAAAAGCGGCAGAGAAACCGCAATAAAAGGCAGCCCATCCTGGGTGCTGAACAACGGGCGGCAAATACTGTACGGCAATGTGGGCTATCGAATTCTAAGCAGTAATATAGAAGAGTTGCTGAACAATCCAACCGAGGAGGCTAGCTGGTGTTAGAGAGCAAAGTGTCCCGACTCAAACTATGCTACGGTTACACCTTGTAAATAAGTGATGGCGCCATGACCCAGAAAAAACCACCCCTAGTTAGAGCACCAAAAGTGGTGCGACAAAAGCTGCGCAGTCTGGCAGTTGATCGTGTGCGCAAAGACATTATTCACGCGGGGCGCAAAGAAGCAGATTATTCCGCTGAAGACCTTGAGTATCTCGTCGCTGACAAGGAGAAAGAAATCTGGTCAGGGGTTGGCTGGAAGAGCTTTGGCATCGTCGCGCTACTACTCGGCATTAATATCGGTATATAGCTGTGTCTCTATTTCGCATCGTCAAATATTCGTCGATCCTGTTCTTTTTGGGGAAGTATAAATCGAAGTTATTTCGGGTTGTTGCGGTTTTGCTGTTTGCCTTGATTACATCGTTGCTGTATCAGGATGTGGCAGATTACTTACAGCAACAATATCCCGAAACAGTCGTCTACGCGCTTATCACCAAAATCATCATTGTCTATGGGGCAATGGCCTTCGTGCTATTACAGTTTCGCCCTGGCGAAGATGACGCCTCAGTAGTCGACGCTGAAACGACAACTTTAACCGCACAGAAGAGCAAGGATAAAGCACAGCCCGCAGATCGTTTGGCACAGCTCGAAAACATTGAAAAAAAAACCACCTTGCGTAATCGATACGACAAAGTGGTCAATGAAAGCAAGGAAAACCAGGTTTAGCCCGTAAACGGCGCTAAACCGGCATCACACACTAACGCGTTCGGCCCAGCATATGCTTCGCCACAGCCATCCGTGTTTCCTCGTCGAGGTAATTCTGTGGAGGCATTTCGGGGTAGTCGTCACGCTTCTTCACCGGCTTGGTAATGTAATCGAAGATACCTTGAGGGTTATCCATATACAGAGCCTGGATGATTTTAACCGGTGGCCCAATCATACGGCCAGTGTAAGTGTGGCAACCAGCACAAATTGCCATATAGGTTATTTTGGCACGTTCTTCTGCGCTGCTCTTCTCTCTAGGCGCAACCGGCGGCAACAGATAGTTGCCAATGGTGTCGGTGTTTGTATGTGCGCATTCTGCAAAGTCATTCACACCGACAGTAGTGTAACGATGGCGATTGATTATGCAGCTATCTTTACTGGGGCCCACTGCAAAAATATCGGGGTTGCCAGTTTTCAGCTCGGTCAACATGAAGCCTTTAATCGCGTCGATAGTCTCATAACCATTGTTGCTCATGAGGTTGTCGAGGATTTGCAGACCATCGGAGTTAGGGTCAGATTCTGGATCAACCGTCACATTGGTTAGCTCAGATGCCGTATTGTGATCAACCGCCAGGATGCCTACAGTTTTGTTGTTGGTGATGATGTTGTTTTCAATAACGACATCATCTGCCGCCATCACCATAATGCCTGTGCCAGCCGGAATTCCGCCTACCGTTGACCCTGGCGCGCCGAAGTTCGGCGTATTATTGTCGGAAATCCAGTTATTGCGAATAATGACATCGTAGGTCGTCTTAATCGGCAGCCCCGGTGTAATAAAGGCCAGAATGCCGCCCGTGTTGTTGTATACATAGTTGCCTTCAACAATGGCATGCCGGCTGTTTTCAATTTCGATGCCCGCCACACTGTCAAATACTTCGTTCTGCGAAACATGAATGTTGTCACTCATGCCCACGTAGATGGCGGCATCTTCAATACCGGAAATGACGTTGAGTTCAACCACACCGTTCTGACCCAGCTGAGGAAAAATACCGTAAACGCCAGTGTCTACAATAATATTGTTGCGGATCTCGAAGTTGTTTCCCGCCTGCCCCATAATGCCATTACCTTTGTACTTGGTAATGACGAAGCCCTCGATAACAATATTGTTGCCGCTATATAAAATGGCATCATTCATATAGCCCTCACCGTCCAGGGTGGCGCGACGACCTTCCTGAATAACGCCAATCAGGCGGATGTCGTCTTTATCGACATATATCGTCTCATTGTAAGTTCCAGGCATAACCCGAATAACAGTACGGGGCTCTGCTGCAGTAACCGCGGCCTGAATAGACTCCCCTTCATTCACTACAACCGTCGTAAAACCAGCTGCAGAGCCAGCGACATTTGCATTGGAGCCGGATAGAACCAACTCACCGGGTTTAGTGTTATCGCCACCTTTTTGCACAGGGGCCACATAGCTGGAACCGGAACCACTGTCCGTCATAACCACTGCAGCGCCACCGCCGCCTTTGCCATAAAACATGCCGCCGGCAAAAGCTGCCACGGCAATTATCAAAGCGAAAATTGTGCCTTTACTCATGAGGATTCTCCTTCCACGGTTTTTATAGTGTCTACTACTGCATTATCGGGCAAATGATCAATCGGCGTTAGCCCTGAGGGCAAACGTTTTGGTATCTGTGGTTTAAATGTTTCATCAGTAAGAGTGCCCAGAAAATCCACCAGCCTATCCAACTCGTAATCTGTAAGATTAGGCTCCCAGATATGCCAGTGCAATTGCATCTCGACACCTTCTGGTACGGCGTGCCCTCTTCCCAGAGTATAAAATTCGACGGTTTCCCGCAGTGTCGCAAATCGACCAGAGTGCATATAGGGCGCTGTTTTGGTTATGTTACGCAAGCTGGGCACTTTGAAGCCGCCCTTCAACTTGGGCGCAGCATAGGTAGCCTCTGCTCCAATATCCAACTTCCGCCCTTCCGGTTCAGGTGCGCCGATAACTGCGATTTGCTGGTTGGTGAATAGCGGGGGCGTATGGCACTCTGCACAGCGCGCGACAAAAGAACGGAATACGTTCATTCCCTCTATCTCTTGCTGAGTTAAAGCCTCGTGATAGCCCAGTGCGTAGTGGTCATAGCGACTGTTGAGCGAGATCAGGGACGATTGAAAAGCAGCCAGTGAAGTATAAACCTGCTCCAGCTCTATCTCTGTTGACTGTGCCTCGGGAAATGCCTGACGAAACATATCTCTATAGCTGGCATTATCATTCAGCGTTACGCGCAGCTGCTCTTCAGTGTTGCCCATCTCGTGGGGATTATAAAGCGGCCCTCTGGCCTGATCTTCCAAAGAATCTGATCGAGAATCCCAGAACAGGTGTTTCAGAAACCCCACGTTCCACAAAGAGGGCGCACCTCTGCTCGCCTCATTGCCGTGAATACCAATACTGAGACCGCGACCATCGCTGAAGCCCTTATCAGGATCGTGGCAGCTGGCACAGGAAACGGAGCCATCTGCTGAAAGTAAGGGGTCAAAAAACAGGTAGCGACCCAGGTCTATCTGGCGAGGGTTAAATCCATCCCGACTGGCAGGGAGAGAAGTTTGTGTGCCCCCCACGCCCTGGTCTTGCAGAGAACCATAGAACTGATACATATTGCGCAGCTCGCACACGCCCTCTTCAGTTTTTTCAAAACTTGCAGGGCAGAGCTCACTGAGGGGGAAATCCGATACTGCGCCCGCCGTGCTTGCCAACAGAAGGCAAGCAGCAGAAGCAGACATCAAAGAAGAGCTGAAGCGCATAGTATTTATTGGCTAACTATAAAGGCAACAACATCATCGAGGTCTTTCTCGCTGGACAGCATAGTGGCCATCATTTTCATCTGTTGACCCAGGCGGTCATCAGGGTGGGCACCTCGGATTCCTGCAGCGAAATTTTGGTACTGTAATTTCAGGTAGCCGGCGTCCAAGCCCGCCAGTCTGGGAGAGCTCAAGCCTACGTTACCTTGCGCTTGCCCCCCGTGACAGGCTCCACAGGCACCATTGTATTGGTTCTCCCCGTTGCGCATATCGGCATCGGCGGTCTCTGTGCTCTGTACCTGTTGTGGCAAGCCCGCGAGATATGCGGCGACGTCACCGACAGCGGTATCATCGGCCAGGGCCGCTGCCATACCACGCATTTGCATCCCTCTTACGTCGCTGGCATCTGCTCCACGCAGACCCGCTCTGAAATTAGTTAGCTGGCGCACAAGGTATGCTTCATGTTGGCCGGCCAATGCTGGCCCACCGAGTGCCACACTTCCTTCGCCACTGGCGCCATGACATGCCACACAACTGGCGTATGCTTTCTCCCCTGCCGAGGTATCTGCCGCCTGTACAACATTTGCAAGTGCAAGCATCAGGCCTGCGCAAAGCATCAAAAACTGTCTCATATCCACCTATCCCGCCGGGCTACGCCAATTAAGTTGTACGATTGTACAAGTTTAATGCAGAGATTAAAACTAACCAACACTAAAGGTAGTTTAAAATTACCCATCACGCAGAGACAATTGCCGCTGCGTGAGCTAGAATCTTACGCCTGTACCCCTTTAGTGGGTCGTGAATAAATAAAATAACCGGAACTCGATGGGGAACCCTGATGGAATACAACCCGGACGTACATTGTATTGAATGCCCAAAATGTGGACACGGCATGGAAGAAATCACCTACGGCGGTGATCTGACCGTAGACCGCTGCACCAATTGCAAGGGTATGTGGTTTGACACTGGGGAAGCAGATATTCTGAAAGAAAAGTGGATGGGGCACGCTCTAGACACCGGAAGTTCAGATGAAGGCAAGAAATGGGATGCTGTTGAAGACATCGCCTGCCCTCGCTGTGGTAAAGATATGGAGAAAACCTCCGACCCGACTCAACCACATATCTGGTACGAAACCTGTAGCGAACATGGGATGTTCATGGATGCCGGCGAATTTACCGACTTCAAACACGAAACACTGGCGGATTGGTTTCGAGGACTGATCAAAGGAAAGCGTTGATATTAACGGTTCCTGCTTACTGCGAAGGGCGAGATATATCGCCCTTTTTTGTGTCTGTCATTTATGTTTTACGGCTAACTGATGGTAGACCTTAAAACGCGCATTCTTTACGGCTCGGGTGGCGCAGTCTACGCGGTCAAGGAAGCGGCGTATTCCATGTTTGTGTTGATGTTCTACACTCAGGTGCTGGGCCTGAGTGGTACAGTAACCGGCGTGGCTTTGTCGCTGGCACTTGTATGGGATGGCATAACAGACCCGCTGGTAGGCGGTTGGTCAGATAAATTACGCAGCCGCTTCGGTCGCCGCCACCCGTTTCTCGTGCTGAGCATATTACCTCTGGGGCTGGGCTTTATCGGCTTGTTCACGCCACCTCAAATCGTTATTGAAAATACCACCTGGCTTGGGGCCTGGCTTCTATTTTGGACACTGTGGATACGCACCTTTCTCACCACATTCTCCATCCCCCATCTCGCGCTCTCAGCCGAAATCACCAGCGACTATCAGGAACGCAGTAACACCATGGGCGCTCGCATGGTATTCACTTTTCTGTTTACGGTGCTGCTCCCCGCAGTGGGTCTACTGTGGATATTTTCCAGTAATGACGGTGTTGATGGTCGTTTCGTCGACTCCAACTACCCCATCTACGGCGCGCTGTCGTGTATTGCCGTGCTGGTAATGGGCACGCTAACCACCTGGGGCACCAGAAACTATATAGTGCCCTCTACAGCGGGCAATCTCGCCGTAAAAGGTCCCTGGGACAACATACGCGCCCTGTTTCGGGACCTGGTGCGCACCCTCGAGAACAGCTCGTTCCGCTATATGATCGGCTATGAAGTTGCAGCGATGGTCTCCTGGGGCACCATCTCAACACTGAATATGTTGTCCTGGACCTATTACTGGGAATTTAGCGCCACAGAAATATCGACCATACTGGCGCTACCCAGCCTGGTAGCGATTGGCCTGGTGATGTTCACTTTACGGGGATTAAGCGCCCGCTTTCAAAAACACCACCTGCTGCAGTATGCGCTGATTGCCCTGATTCTGGATTGCCTATGGCTATACCCTGCAAAAATGCTGGGGCTATTCCCTGAGGGTAACCAAACAATCCCGTTCGTACTCAATCTGGTCTTCATGATGATCTTCATGTACTGCTACCTGATACGTGCCATAACAACCTATTCCATCATTTCTGACATTACCGACGAACACGAATTGGACCACGGCTTACGCCAGGAAGCTGGCTTTTTTGCTGTGCTGAATTTTATCGCGAAATTTGCTGCAATATTTGGCCCCGTCTACGCCGGTATCGCGTTGGACGTTATCGGGCTGGAGACAGGTATGCTACCTGGAAGCGTGCCGCAGGCCACTCAAAATGGCCTCGTTTATGCCATGGGTCTGGGCATCATTCCAGCCCTGTTAGTGGCTGTGTACTTTGTATTGAAAATTAACTTGAGCAAGGCCCGGGTTGAAGATATTCAAGCACAATTGCGCGAGCGTCGAGAAGCGGCCGAGTAAACCCCGATCACCGGGCTTGCCAGTGATTGCCAGGGTGCGCCACAATGTGCCACCCCTACATCTGGTCATTTAGTAATAACCATGAACGATACTACCGGCAACATTCGTATAGGCCACACCCGGCCCCTCATCTCCCCATGGATTTTGGCAGAAGAACTCCCGCTGAAAGATGAGCAGGCAGCTACTATTGCCGGTGCCCGGCGCACTATTGAAAACATTCTGCAGGGAAAAGACCCACGTGTTTTGGCAATAGTGGGACCCTGCTCCGTACACGACCCGGCAGCACTGCTGGACTTTGCCGCAAAATTCAAAGACATATGCCAACCATTGTCCGACGCCATTTTCCCAGTACTGCGAGTCTACTTTGAAAAACCCCGCACGGTGGTGGGATGGAAAGGCCTGATAAGCGACCCGGACCTGGACAATAGCTTTCACATTAACAAGGGCCTGCATCTGGCTCGTAAGGTGTTGCTCGATGTGGCAGAGCTGGGACTCCCAGCCGCCACCGAATTTCTGGACACGACCCTGGGTCAGTACTATGCGGAATTGATCAGTTTAGGGGCTATCGGCGCCAGAACTGTGGAGAGCCAGATTCATAGAGAACTCGCCTCGGGCTTGTCGATGCCCGTTGGATTCAAAAATGGCACAAACGGCGATATCGGTGTTGCCATAGACGCCATTCGCTCGGCTAGACACTCACACTGGTTTCCTTCGCTAACCGCAGAGGGGACACCGGCAATACTGCAGTCCACTGGCAACCCGCACAGCTACCTGATTTTGCGCGGCGGTGGCTCCAGTGGTCCAAACTACAACGCCAAAGACGTGCATGATGCGGCGATGGCATTGGCAGAACACCAGCTGCCAGCTTCTTTAATCGTCGATTGTAGCCACGGCAACAGTCAAAAAGACCCAGCGCGCCAGGCGCAGGTAATGTCTTCTTTGTGCGAACAAATTGAGCAGGGGCAGCGCGCGATTCGGGGCATCATGCTGGAAAGCCACCTCATAGCAGGCAGCCAGAAGGTGGTCTCAGGAGAAGATTTAGTCTATGGGCAAAGTATTACAGACGGCTGTTTGTCGGTGGAGGAAACTACGCCGCTGCTGCAACAGCTGGCAGCAGCGGTGAGGAAATCAGGCTAAAACTACCAGGTATATCCAATACGGAAGTTGTAGGTTTCGTCCATTTTTTCAATGCCTTTAACCGCGCCTGAGTCGTACTCATAGAGGATTTCTGCAGCTGCCTCCAAGCTACCCAGCAAAGGGAAAGACAGGCCAAACGCAGTATTTAGAATTATGTCCGAAGTGGTATCCAGGTTCCAGATAGCATCGTGGTTGAGATACAAGTTGGTATCGCCACCCAGATAATTACTGGCCATACGGATACTCCAGTTAGCACCAGGGTAATCCTGGTCCTCCGCGATGTTGAAATCTTCGTTAACATAAGACAAACCCAGTTCACCCTCCAGTGAGAACACCGGCTGGTCATAAAACTTGCGTCCCGCATATGGACCCACAAAATACCGCAAGTTCAAGTCGGCAAATTCATTCTGCTCTGCCGAAGCATTGACACCCACATACCAGGGACCATCAAGAAAGTAATCGTACTTACCTACGACTTTCCACTTGTCCGCTGTTTTTATACCGGAAGTTTCATCAAACTCGCCATCCAAACGAACCGTATAGCGGTCTCGCAAACTGCGCCATATCGACTCGAGCCGATAATCCATTTCATCACTTTCGGTGTTGCCTCGCTGCATCACCATGGCAAAGCTCACATTTCCGGACGCTTTATATCCCTCGCCCAATTCCCAGGGCTCCGGGTTAACCAACAACACATCCGCCAGAGCGTAATCGAGTGCATCGGCACTGTTGGGAGCAATAGTTACCTGCTCGCCCTCAATAGTTACGGGCTTGTTTTCAACAATTTGTCCATCGGCCATCTGCATTACCAGAGAGCCTTTAGTTTGCATGGACTGAATTTCTTCAATCTTAATAGTCAATGTGCCGGCGAAGCTTGTGTCTATGGTGACCACACCGTCGCGGGACGCCGTCACAGCCCCGATAACTCTAGAGCCATTTTTTAGTAAAATTTCGTCCTGGGGTGTGGTTGTTTCTGCTGCTGAAGCAAAAATGGACACACTGCAAAGTAGCGCTGAAATCAGCGCGAGCTTGGTGATTGTCATGGTATATACCCTTGTAATCCTGTAGTTCTTAGACTTTTATCCGTCGGAAAAGAGACCCCTCCCGAAAAGCGCGGCTATTCTATCACCTCAACGGGTGAGGATAAGTGTAATTTTCCCATCTTTCGGTACAACAAATTTTGGCCAAAGTAGATTTTTCCGTCACGTCGCCGATAGCTGGCCAGAACCCGGTTGATTTTCGTATCCCGCTCGGCCGTATTCTGGTCAATGGAAGGCATTACACAGCGATCGCAGGGCTTTACCAAGTCAAACTCTACATCTCCCACCCTAATTCGTTTCCAGCTGTCTTCTGCAAACGGCTCGCAACCGGATACCACCAGGTTGGGGCGAAATCTGTTCATAGGAACCATAGCTTCCATGCGCAAGTTCAGGTCATCCAATGACGCCTGTGAGATCAGCAACACCGGGAAGGCATCTGCGAAACCCACGGTTTCTCCGGCGCTGGCGTAAATGCCATCAACCAGGCGAATACTGTCTTCCGGGATATAGGCCAGTCGGCACTTCCTGCCTAAATTGTTGCTTAGCCACGCAGCCGCCTCTTGTCCCGCATCATCTGCCCACACCCTCAGCTGACATTTTTGCGCATCGGTGCCCGGTATGGGTATCTCGATGCATTCCTCTCGCAATCGCAGAATCAAGGTATCGCCAGACAACTGGGTTTTTATCAGGGCCAGCCGCGGATCTTCACGCTGAGTAATAGCGACGCCCTTGTCATCCACCAATGCCCAGCGCCTGTCCCCATGGGGGCCGAAGCGATCCAATTGCACGCTACCCAAAGCGATGCCAGCAAAAGATTTAACCGGGTAAATGTTTATTTCCGTGAGCGTCAAATCATTCACTGCAGACCCCCTCTCTTGTGCACATCCAGTAACTCACGCACGAACGGCTCCACGCCCTGATCAACGCCACTTTCACTTAAACCCAGACGCACGATAACCAACTCTTCATCGGGTAACACCATCACCCGCTGCCCGGCATTGCCCCCTGCATAAAACAAGTTCTTAGGCAGTGAAGGCAATTTACTGGCCTTGGTGTTGAGCCAAAACCCAAGGCCGTAGTCGCCATCGGTATTAGACGCAGTGGGCTGTGTGGCTTCGCGCTGCCAACCCTGCGGCAACAAATCATTGCGATCGTGCCAGGCGTCCAGCCAAAACTGCCCCAAACGCCCCCAGTCCCTCGCGGTCATATAGCTATAGGAAGAACCTACCTGCACACCGCTGGAATCTGGTTCAGAAATGACAGTGCGCAGACCAAGAGGCCCCCAAAAGCGCTCTTCCATCCAGGAGGTGTAGTGCTGACCGTCCAGAGAGGCTTGCCACAAAAATGTCGCAAGGTTGGTATCGCCACTGGAGTAACTAAAATGTTCACCGGGTGGGAAGATGTGCCCCTTTCCTGGCGCTACCCGCCACATGGCCGGATTGTCGTAGAGCATTTTCGTTGCATCGTCACCGGGCAAGTAAGTTTCAACAAAATCAAAACCGCTCTCCATATGCAACAGATTGAACAGGGTTAGAGCAGGGTCAATTTTGTGCTCAATTTCGCTAAGCTCTGCGCCACTCGCCTGCAAAGCCTCTAGCACAGGTAATCCTAATGACAGCTGCCCCTGCCTCACTTGCAAACCAACCCACGTTGCAACCAGGCTTTTATTCATCGACCAACCCTGCATTGGCGTGTCCACACTAACCGGCGGCAAATAGCGTTCCGCAATCACTTTACCTTTATGCATAACCAGAAGTGCCAAAGTATTTCGCCCTGCGTCAACTGGCTCTGCGAAAGCGCCCTGAAAAGCGGATTCCAACTGTCCGGGTGGCGCAGTTACTGGCATCTCAGAGGCCTCTGTTGTAATAAACACGGGCCCTGACGAAACCGGCGCGTCCATCTCAGCGTGGGGGTTGAGCGTGCAACCGGTAGCTGGTTTGTATTTTGCGATACTGGTAAAGCCCAAAAATTTAGACTCAACCTGTTTCTCGCGCTCATCAAGTCGCATATCCAACAGAGAAAGCATTGGACCCAAAATTGCCATTCTCGGGTTGATATCAGTCTCTACAACAAACTCTTCTGGCAGACCCGCCACAAAAACACCCGAACACAGCTGCTTCGCCGAATAACCCGTGGCAATATGAGCGCCCATTGGCAGGTAAATCCAAATCATTAGCAACAGCAGGCTCACTAACACCCATGTCATGCCTTTCAACATAGTGAATCTTCCTCTACAAAAGTTGTCCCATCATAGCGGAATTAGCGCGGTGCTATAGCTTTTGCGCTAGAATTGCCCACTACTACTAGGAGAGTCAGAGATATGGATTACGATCTATTCGTCATCGGTGCAGGTTCAGGCGGCGTCAGGGCCGCGCGTATGGCTGCGGGTTTTGGTGCCAAAGTGGCGGTGGCCGAAGACCGCTACATGGGAGGCACATGTGTCAACGTAGGTTGCGTGCCAAAAAAACTCTATGTCTACGCCTCTGAATATAGCCATGCATTTGAGGATGCACGCGGCTTCGGTTGGGACAGTACGACGCCCGACTTTAACTGGGCTACCCTGCGTGACAACAAAAAGGACGAAATTTCACGTCTTAATGGTATCTATCGAAACATGTTAGACGGTGTCAACGTAGACACTATGAATGGCCGCGCCCGTATCGTGGATGCACACACTGTCGAAGTTAATGATAAGCAATACAGCGCTGAGAAAATTCTCATTGCCACCGGCGGCTGGCCCTTTGTGCCGGATATACCCGGCAGCGAACTGGCGGTGAACTCCAATCAGGTTTTTGACCTGGAATCGTTTCCCAAGCGCATGGTCATTGTTGGGGGAGGCTATATCGCCGTGGAGTTTGCCGGAATTTTCAATGGTCTGGGCGCCGATGTAACACAGTTTTACCGGGGGCCTCTGTTTTTGCGCGGGTTTGACCCGGACATTCGCGCCCATGCGGCGCAGGAAATCTCTAAAAGCGGCGTAAACCTGCGCTTTGAAACTGACGTGGAATCTATTACGGAAACAGACGATGGTCTTGAGCTACAGCTCAGTGATGGAACATCAATTGGCGCCGACGCCGTGCTCTATGCCACCGGCCGCAGACCACACCTTACTGATCTGGGTCTGGAGAATGTAAATGTAGAGCTCACTGGCATGGGTTTCATCGCCGTGGATGAACATTTTTCTACCTCAGAGCCGAGCATCTTTGCCGTTGGCGATGTTATAGGCGGCATGGAACTTACACCAGTAGCGCTGGCGGAGGGTATGTCCTTTGCACGTCGGCAATTCGACAAGATGAATCGTGATGTTGAATACGACTTTATCCCAACTGCGGTCTTTTGCCAGCCCAACATTGGCACCGTGGGGTATACCGAGGATGAGGCCCATGCCAAATTCGGGCACATTCGCCTGTTTAAATCCACGTTCCGGGCAATGAAGCACACTATTGGCGGACGCGATGAAAAAACTTTTATGAAACTCATCGTGGATAAATCCACTGACCGCGTGGTGGGCGTTCATATGATGGGGCCCGATGCTGGCGAAATCATGCAGGGCATCGCCATAGCCATGAAAGCCGGAGCCACCAAGGCCATGTTTGACAATACCATCGGGATACACCCCACTGCCGCGGAAGAATTTGTCAGCATGCGGGAACCCTGGACTGAGGACTGAGCATGGATCCACAGCTGTGGCAGGCCGCCCTGCTGGTTGGCGTTGGGGTAGTGGCTGGCTTCCTCAATGTTCTGGCCGGCGGTGGCTCACTGCTCACAGTACCGGTAATGGTGTTTTTGGGAATGCCCGGAGCGGTCGCAAACGGCACCAACAGAATCGCTATTCTGGCGCAAAACCTCAGTGCCATACGGGCTTTCAAAAAGAAGGGATTCAGTGACTTCAAACTGAGCCTGACCCTGTCCGCCTGTGCTCTGCCCGGCGCAGTAGTCGGCGCACTACTTGGCACCCAATTACAAGGCATTTGGTTTAATCGTATTCTCGCGGTGGTTATGTTGGGCGTCATGCTAATCATGTACCTCGATAAGAGCAGACCAAACCAGTCCAGTGACGCGCAGCCCAGCCGTACCCAAATGATTCGCGGCCATATCATGATGATCGGCGTGGGGTTTTGGGGCGGCTTCATCCAAATAGGCGTGGGCTTTATCATGATGCCGATACTCAACCGGGTGATGGGCCTGGACCTTGTGCGCACCAATATGCACAAGGTGTTTATTATCGCCACCTACACCATTGCGGCTCTCGCCGTTTTTTCTTCACAGGTCCCCATAATGTGGGCTGCAGGTGCAGCCCTTGCGGTTGGTACATCTATTGGCGGCTATCTAGGGGCGAATGCCAGCGTCGTGAAGGGTGAAAAACTCATTCGCCATGTGCTTAATATCGTGCTCATTGTATTCATTATTAAGTTATTATTGTTCCCATGATTGAGGTTCGACATTTAACCAGACGCTACGGCAAGAATACTGCTGTAAGCAATGTTTCCTTCGCGATAAAGCCCAACGAAGTCGTAGGCTTACTTGGGCACAATGGTGCAGGCAAAACCACCATAATGAAAATGCTCAGCGGCTACCTTGAACCCAACGCCGGCAGTATTCACATTGCTGGACTAGACATGGCAACAGAGTCGCGTCAAATTCAGCAACTGCTGGGTTACCTCCCGGAAAATCTGCCCATCTATCCCGAAATGCTGCTGGCCGATTATCTGGAATATGCAGCAACGCTTAAACGTATTCCGCCAAAGGAACGCATGATGGCAGTTCGGGATGTGGTTTTGGCTGCCGATCTGGAAGACAGAATTCTAGAGCCAATCGACACACTCTCCCGCGGCATGCGCCAACGCCTGGGAGTAGCCCAGGCGCTGCTGGGAAAACCCCGGCTTATTATCTTTGATGAACCCACCAATGGTCTGGACCCCGAGCAAACTGACCATATGCGTCGCCTCATTAAGCAATTGGCACGCAGGGCAACAATTATTCTGTCTACTCATATCATGCAAGAAGTTGAGGCAGTCTGTGACAGGGTGCTAATTTTAAACAGCGGGAAACTGGTGCTGGATGAAACCCTGCAAAACCTGTGTTGCACCAGCGCACTACGTTTGCGGGTGTGCGACGGCAATCCATCGTTGGCGTCTTATCTGGGGCGACTGCCCCAGATTACTAAAGTCGTCAGAGAAGCCAATAGTGAAGCAAACCAGCTGTCCTTCACTCTCAACCTGCACGAAAATTCCGACCCGGACACAGCGTCCAACAATATAACGCAATGCGTGGTTAAAGCTGGCGCCAGGCTATACGAACTCAAGCCTCTGCAGCGGGATTTCGAAAGTGTTTTTCGCGAGGCGAGCGCGCAAGAGAGTTTGGCACATGCCGGGTAGTGGCTTTGCACGGCGTGTTGCCGCCAAGGAAATTCGACTATTTTTTTCCTCGCCGGTTGCCTGGTTATTTTTGGCAAGCTTTGTCACAGCCAGCCTGTTTTCATTTTTCTGGGTAGAGTCTTTTTTTGCTCGTAACATAGCCGACATCAGGCCCTTGTTCGAGTGGATGCCCAGACTGCTGATTTTTTTGTGCGCCGCGCTCACCATGCGAATGTGGAGCGATGAACGCAGAAACGGCACCCTGGAACACGTGCTCACCCAACCCGTTACCCTGTGGCACTTCGTACTGGGAAAATTTCGCGCCTGCTTCTTCCTGCTGCTGCTAGCCCTGCTGTCTACTGCTCCTCTGCCAATCACCGTAGCGCTGATAGCAAACCTTGACTGGGGGCCGGTGCTTGCGGCGTATATCGCAACTAGCGCACTGGGAGCGGCCTACATCAGTATAGGCCTGTATATATCTGCCCGCACAAACAATTCCATCGTCAGCCTAATCGGGACGGTGGCCATTTGCGGCTTTATATACTTATTGGGCAGCTCCACTGTCGCCGGTTTTTTTGACAGCAACATTGCGGAAAGCCTGCGCCTGCTAGGCACCGGCTCGCGCTTTGACAGTATTACCCGGGGTGTCCTGGATGCACGGGACCTGGTGTACTACCTGAGCGTTACCGTGATTTTCCTCACACTCAATGTTTTCGTACTTGAGAAAGAACGCTGGGCTCGCGGTGCAGCAGCTGGGCGCCACTGGCAATGGCGCGCAGCAACCTTGCTACTCATTGCCAATATCATCCTCACCAATGTGTGGCTGTACCGGCTGTCCAATCTGCGTATAGATCTTACTGAAGGACAGCTCTATTCGATTTCACAACCCACGCACGACTATCTCAATAAGCTGCAGGAACCACTACTGATTCGCGCTTATTTCAGTGCCAAAACTCACCCCCTGTTATCGCCACTCATTCCCCAGCTTCGTGACCTCATTAAAGAATACGAAGTTGCCGGTAAAGGCAAAGTTCACGTGGAATTCATCGACCCAGCACAGAACCCAACGCTAGAGAGGGAAGCCAATGATCTCTACGGCATACGCGCAACCCCTTTTCAGATAGCGGATCGCTACCAGTCCTCGCTAATGAGCTCATACTTCAATGTGCTGGTGAAATATGGCGACGAATTTGAGACATTGGACTTCACCAATTTGATCGAAGTAAAAACCAACACTAGTGCACAAGCCGAAGTGCTGTTACGAAACCCGGAATTCGACCTTACCAGGGCAATTAAAGGAGTTCTGTACCGCTATCAGTTGGGGGGAAATCTGTTCGATGGAATAAACGACAATGTGGAACTGATCGCCTATGTATCAAGCGACGAATTACTGCCGGACTTGTTACTAAAGTATAAAAGCCTGATTCGAGACCAACTCAACGAAATGGAACTTGGGTCCGCGGGAAAATTCAGTGTGCGCTTTATTGAGCCCGAAGCGCGCAACGGTCTGGTGGCAAGACAGATCTCTGACCAATGGGGGTTTAAGCCGATGGTTTCTGCGGCCAACTCAGAGCAGGAGTTTTTCTTCTATCTTACCTTGGCCGACAAACGACAAGTTGTGCAAATTCCCACTGAACAGTTTGATGCCAGCGTCTTCCAACAAAAGCTGGAAGCCGGCCTCAAGCGTTTCGCCAGTGGATTTACCAAAACTGTATCTTTGGTCGTTCCGGAAGTTGACGAACAGATGGCTATCCACCATCTTGGCGCGCCCACATTTATCAACCTCGAAAATTTGGTCGCCAAAGATTACAGCATTCGTAGGGAAGACCTCTCCAATGGTCACGTCAGCCCGGAAGCCGATGTTCTCGCTGTTATCGCGCCTCACAGACTAAGCAAGACACAAATCTTCGCAATTGATCAGTTTGTTATGCGTGGCGGCACACTTATTCTCGCAAGCTCTCCTTATTCCACCGAGCTTTCCGGTGGTCAACTGCGACTACAGGAATGGGACAGCGGCCTGAGTAATTGGCTTGCCCACAACAACATTACTATTGGCAAGTCACTAGTGTTGGACGAACAGAATTCGCCCTTCCCCGCTCCTATAGTACGCAATTCAGGAGACTACGAATTCCAGGACGTGCAACTCATCGACTATCCCTATTTCATAGATATAAGGTCTCAAGGGGTAACACAAGGGCACCCCATCACCAGCAGTCTGCCACAACTCACCATGGCCTGGGCATCACCTGTTAACGCAGAAAAGATCAACGGTAGAAAAGTCACCAGCCTGCTGCGAAGTTCCTCGAAGTCCTGGCTGTCACGCAGCGCAGAAATCATGCCAGCGCGTAACGCAAATGGCGAACTCAAGTTTGACCGGCAAGAGCAACAACACCCTGTGGAAATAGGCGTTGTTGTACAAGGGCGCTTCGACTCCTGGTTCGCAGACAAACCCTTTCCCAGAGGGATACTCGATGAAAACTCCGACACGGGTATCAATACGGTTGTTGAACATTCGCCAAAATCCGCGCGAATCATATTATTTGGATCGAACGACTTTATGGATGACCAGATTCTAAAAATTGAGGTCACCGCCGCGGGAACCCAGTATGTGGGTCCACTTGAGCTCTTTATGAACACACTGGACTGGGCGGTACAGGATGATGGCCTGCTAAAAATACGATCCCACGGAAACTTCAATAGGACTCTCCCCACCCTGGATAGGGCGGGGCAGAAAAAAATTGAGTATATTAACTATGCCCTCAGCTTTATATTCCTGTTGGTAGTGGCCGCTATATACCAAATGAGAAAGACAATGCGTAAGCGACATTATGCGAAAGCACTGTCGCGAAAAGGCCAGTAATGAAACAGCTGATTAATGCCTTACTCGCTATTTTTGTCATCCAAACTGCCATGGTAGCTGCCCTATACTGGCCCAGTGCTGGGCTCATGGAGGTATTGAACAACGAACAGCTGGTGCCTTTTAACCCGGATATACTGGATGAGATTCATATCGGCGATGACAAGGGCAATGAAGCCGTACTGGTCAAAGCAGACAACCACTGGATTCTTCCGGACTTATCTGGACTAACGATCAATCCAGAACTGATAGAGGGTCTTTTACAAGGCGTAATGCATTCCAAAACAGGCTGGCCGGTGGCAAGCTCTGTAGCCGCTAGACAGCGCTTCGCTCTCACCGATTACAACTTTCAACGCCGCCTCACTTTAATTGGCGGCGGAGAGCTGCTGGGCACAATTTACCTGGGAACCTCTCCCGGTTATAGAAGGGTTCACGCAAAGAACAGCGTTCAAGATGCTATTTTCGAAATCAGCTACAACAGCGTTGACGCCTCCGCCATGGACAGTGATTGGCTGGACAAACGCACTCTGCAGCTGCATTCACCCGTGTCCATTTCCGGCGAGAACTACTCCTTGAATAAACACAATGGTAATTGGCGTTCAGACACAGGGGAAGCACCTGACACACGCGAGTTGGAAGCTCTGCTATTAGCCCTCAACAGTGTGCAGATAGACGGTGTGGCCACAACAGGTATGCAGGAGACGCTGTCTATTGCCGTGCCAGAAGTAAAGCTGAGCATTGAAACTGCCGACAAAGAAATCGAATTTAAATTATTTACAGTCGGACAGCAGCACTACATCCACTGCAGCGACCACTCGATGTTCTTCACTTTGAGTTCCTATGATTTCGATCGCTTTACGGGTCTGGACACACAGCGCTTGAATGGCGCTGACTAGTCCAGTCACAAAAATCAGTCTTCGCTAGGTTTAACTGCTAGTATTTATGCACAGTTTTCAGCAGGAGCAAAACAATGGCCAGCCTCATTAGAGTTCCCCTCGCAACAGCTCTGCTTGTGTCTCTCTTCGCCTGCGGTGCCAAAGAAGAACCCACAGGTGTCTTACCTCAAGGGCATCTTGACGCGTTGGATAAGACAAAGGACGTCGAAAACGTGCTGCAGGATGCACATAAAAAGCAGCTCGAGGGTATTGATACGCAAGGGTGAGCTAGTTCTGAGCATCAGGATACAAAATTACTTATCCCCGTTTCAAATTTCGGTACTGCCTGGGTGCCACACCAATGATTTTCTTAAACAGCCTCGAAAAGTAGTAACTGTCCTCGTAACCCAGGGTCCGCCCCACATCTTTAATACTGATACCAGACACATCAAGTAGATGACAGGCCCGCTCCATCTTAAGGTGCAGAAAATGCTGAATGGGCGAATGGCCCGTTAAGGCTTTATATTTATTGGAGAAATGATACTTCGAAAGCTTCGCATGTGCCGCCAGGGTCGCGAGATCGAGTTGGCCATGCAGCTTTTCTTCCATCAGCGCATGAATGCCATCGAGATCCATGTCGTGCAGGCGTTTCGCCTGAATGGCCGGGGCTACAACTGCCAGATAAGTCAGCATTTGTCGCAGCAAGTTGGCCGCATACACAAATGAACGGCGGCTATAACCGGTTTTTCGGGTCTCTATAAGAGACTCAAAATCTGCGACCAGGCGGGAGTGGGTACCCATAAATAGCACCGGCGAAAACGCCTTGCCAGCCCGAACCAAATCGAGGAACTGCCCGGCAAGTTCACCCTCAAAGTGCACCCAGTATATAGTCCAGGGGTTGTCGATATCGGCCTGGTAGCTATGGTGGCTTCCTTTGGGCAGCATTAAGGCATCGCCGGGACCCACCGGCAGACTCTGGGACCCTATTTCCAGAGTCCCCTGCCCCGCCGTGCAGTACATCAATAAATTATCATCGTGCTGCTCGCGTGACATTCGGTGCCCACCCGCTTTGGGGTAGTAACCAAAGGCTGTCGGATAGCACTGCTTCGACAGCGGATTCAGGGACAGATAATCCTGTATAAATGTAGGCACAATGATACGCATTCCATCAGAAGTCAGGGGCCATTGTGATAGCTTAGCAGTCATAAGGTATTGTTTTAACTATAATAATGTGAATTTATATTATTCAAGATCAATTATTAACCAGCAATATAGTCCATCAATAACGCAATTAAATCAATTTTTACTGCACCTGTCTCATGTTACTGTTTCGCACCTTTTGAAAAACCTTAACCCCTCATAACTCCGGAGTAGCAATCATGGCTGAGCCAGCTGTTGTAGCAAATACGCAAGATGCACAGGAAATCCAGACAATGGTGGCACGCGCACACGCGGCCCAGGCCCAAATTGCAGACTATACGCAGGATCAGGTCAACGAACTGATCAAGGCCATGGTGTGGTCCTGCTGTCAGCCAGGTGTTGCAGAGGAACTGGCGCAACACACCTTGGACGAAACCCAATTGGGCGACTACAACGGTAAATTCCTCAAAATTTCAGTGAAAACTCGCGCGGCCCTGATGGATATACTGCCCGACATCTCGGTTGGCGTAATTGAGGAAGACACCGAGAGGAACATCATAAAAATTGCCAAGCCTGTAGGTGTTATAGGTGCCCTGTCACCTTCCACCAACCCTGAAGCTACACCGGTCATCAAGGCCATCAATGCCGTTAAAGGCCGCAATGCCATTATTGTTGCCCCACACCCACGTGCCAAAATCACCAACAAAGAAATTATCGATCGCATGCGCGCCGCCCTGAAAAGAATGGGCGCACCCGAAGATCTTGTCATCGGTATAGACACCCCTACTCTGGAAAAAACCAATGAGCTCATGAAGCAGTGCGACTTTATTCTCGCCACGGGCGGCCCCGGTATGGTGAGCGCCGCTTACTCCAGCGGTACACCCGCTCTGGGTGTGGGCGCGGGTAACGCTGTTATCACCGTTGATGAAACAGCTGACCTCGATGAAGCGGCTGAAAAAATACGCATTTCCAAAACACTGGATCTGGCAGCCTCCTGTTCATCCGACAACTCGGTAATTGCTGTTGAGGCAATTTACGACCAACTTCTGGAAAAACTTATCGCTCAAGGTGGTTACGTCATACAAGCTGGTGATTACGATAAAATTGCCGCAGTGTTATGGGAAGACGGCCACCTCAATCCCAAAGCCGTGGTGCAGCAACCGCAAATTCTTTGCCACATGGCTGGTGTAGAAATTCCCGAGGACCGAAAATTCATTATTATTCCCGAGACGGGCGTCGGCCCGGAGCACCCCTACTCCGGCGAAAAAATGTCAGTCATCATGGCATTCTATAAAGTAAAAGATATCGATGCTGCGATCGAGCTAACTAATGAAATCCAAGCCTACCAGGGCATGGGTCACTCCTGCGGTATCTATTCCTATAACGACGAGAACGTTCTCAAGTTGGGCATGGGCACTAAAACCTCTCGGGTCATGGTCAACCAACCACAGGCTGCCTCCAACAGTGGCAACCTCTGGAACGGCATGCGTCAAACCTTCTCACTCGGTTGCGGCACCTGGGGCGGCAACTCTACCAATGAGAACATTAACTGGCGTCACCTGGTTAACATCACCTGGATATCCAAGCCTCTTGCAACGCCCAAGACACTTCCCGCAGACGATGTGCTGTTTGGTGATGTAATCAAAAAACTGGCGTAGTCATGGACTTCGAACTCAACGAAGAGCAGCTTGCCTTTGCGCAGGCTGCCCGAGACTTTGCACGCGGCGAGATGGCACCTCATGCAGAAGAGTGGGACGAGAAAAAAATCTTCCCCAAAGAAACCCTTGCCGCCGCTGGCGCGCTGGGTTTTTGTGGCATGTACAGCCCAGAGGAAAATGGTGGCTTAGGTCTATCCCGACTCGACTCTGCCATTATTCTTGAAGAGCTTGCCAGCGGCTGCACATCAACCGCTGCGTTTATTTCCATACACAATATGGCCACATGGATGCTCTGCAACTGGGGCACCGAGACCATAAAAAGTGAATGGGCAGAGGCACTCACCAGCGGACAAAAACTCAGTTCCTACTGCCTCACTGAGCCGGGAGCTGGCTCTGATGCGGGTAACCTCAGTACCACAGCCAAACGTGAGAACGACTCTTACAGTCTCAATGGCTCGAAGATGTTTATCAGCGGCGCGGGTGCTACTGAGCTGTTAGTCGTGATGGCTAGAACCGGGAGCAAAGAAGACGGTGCCAGCGGTATATCTGCCTTCGCGGTGCCCGCCGACACTGCTGGCATTCACTACGGCAAGAACGAAACAAAAATGGGTTGGAACAGCCAGCCCACCAGAGCCATCACCTTCGAAAACGCTACTGTCCCCGCAGAGTGTTTGCTGGGCAAGGAAGGAGAGGGTTTCAAAATTGCCATGAAGGGTCTGGACGGAGGGCGTATCAATATAGCAGCCTGCTCGTTGGGCGCAGCACAGGCAACCGTCGATCACGCCCAGCAATACATGCTGGAGCGACAGCAATTTGGCAAGCCTCTGGCCGCTTTTCAAGCGCTACAATTCAAGCTGGCAGACATGGTGACTGAACTGGTTGCCGCAAGACAAATGGTGCGCCTCGCCGCATTCAAGCTGGACAACAACGACCCGGAAAAAACCACCTACTGTGCCATGGCAAAACGCTTTGCCACCGATGTAGGATTCAAGGTCTGCGATGAAGCTATGCAGCTTCACGGCGGCTACGGCTATATTCGCGAATACCCGATAGAGCGATTTTTCCGCGATGCACGGGTACACCAGATTCTCGAAGGCACCAATGAAATCATGCGCGTTATAACAGCACGCCGATTATTACAGGAAGACGGGGCAGCAAAAATACGATGAGCGAAGCAACAGTATTATTTGAAGAGCGCGCCTCAGGCGCGGAAAAACGTATCGGTATTGCCACGCTCAACTCCGAGAAAACCCTCAACTCCCTCACATTTGAAATGGTGCAGTTGCTATCTAGCAAATTGCGCCAATGGCAGGCAGATGATGCTATCGCCTGTGTGTTCATTCAAGGGGCTGGACCAAAGGCATTATGTGCCGGCGGCGACGTGCAACAACTCTATCAGTCTGCAGTGAGCCAACCCGGGGGACCCTGCGAAGAAGCGGAGGCTTTCTTTGAGCTCGAATACCGCATGAACTACCTGCTACACACCTATGCCAAACCGATTATCTGCTGGGGCCACGGCATTGTCATGGGTGGAGGCCTCGGCATTTTGGCAGGCTGCAGTCACCGCGTGGTCACGGAAAAAACCCGCATGGCGATGCCGGAAGTCACTATCGCTTTGTTTCCCGATGTGGGCGGCAGTTGGTTTCTCAACCGCATGCCCGGGCGGGTCGGTTTGTTTCTCGCGCTAACGGCCGCGCAAATGAACGGCCCCGATTGTATTTACACTGGCATTGCAGACCGCTTTATTGCAAGCACTCATCAGCAGGCCGTACTCGAAGACCTCGCAACGCTACAATGGAACGAAAACAACAAACTCCATACTCAGCAGGTCACCAAAGTGCTTCGCCGCTTTGAAGCACGCAGCGCGGAGATAAAGCCTACGGGGAATGTGGCAGAGCATTACGAGATTATACAAAGCCTGACCGACCAGAACAGCTTCTATGAAATTGTCGATGCAATTACCTCTCTGCAGACCGAGGACACCTGGCTACAGCGCGCCAGCGATGCACTCGCCCACGGCTCTCCCATCAGCGCCTGTAATATCCAGCAGGCTCTGGAACTCACTGTGCACCTGTCTTTGGCCGATGTCTTCGCGTTTGAGCTGATGCTGGCCACCAATATTGTTCGACACCCGGAATTTGCCGAGGGCGTACGCGCCCTGCTCATCGACAAAGACAAGAATCCGCGCTGGCAATACGCCTCAGTCCGCGATGTGCCAGAGCAGCTCATGCAACAAATGGTCACACCACCGTGGCCCAGCAACCCGCTGGACAATATCGCAGTAGCCTGAACCCACCTCATAAGGAGCGAACAGCATGGCAAAAGTAGCATTTATCGGACTGGGAAACATGGGAGGTGGCATGGCTGCCAACCTGGTAAAGGCGGGCTTTGACGTAACCGCCTTTGACCTCTCTTCAGCAGCACTACAGGCTTCAGTTGAAGCCGGCTGCAGCGCCGCTACAAGCGCTGCGGAATCTGTAGCAAATGCTGACTACGTTGTCTCCATGCTACCCAATGGCGCCATCGTTGAGAGCATTTACATCGACAATGACAAACTACTGGATGTGATACCTAAGGCAGCGCTCGTTATTGACTGCTCCACCATCGCTGCACAAAATTCCCGCCGCCTCGCCAGTGAAGCGAATAACCGCGGTATTCGCGCCATAGATGCTCCCGTCTCCGGTGGCGTAGCAGCCGCTGACGCCGGCACATTGGCATTCATGTGTGGCGGCAAGGAAGCCGATTTTGAAGCAGCAAGAGATGTGCTATCAGCGATGGGCGCCAATCTTTTTCTCGCCGGAGACAGCGGTGCAGGGCAAGTCGCCAAAATGTGTAACAACATGTTACTGGCGGTGCATATGGTAGGCACTGCCGAATCTCTGCAGCTGGGCGTAGACAATGGCCTGGACCCCGCGGTTCTATCCGAGATTATGCTTAACAGTTCCGGCGCCAACTGGTCGCTGGAAAAGTACAACCCCTATCCGGGTGTGATGGAAAATGCGCCCGCCTCGCGTAATTATGAAGGGGGCTTTATGAACATGTTAATGCTGAAAGACCTTGGCCTGGCTCTGGATGCGGCTACTGGTAGTAAGTCATCGGTGCCCATGGGCTCTTTAGCCAGAAGCCTTTATGCCTTACATGCAGGCAAAGGTAATGAGCAAAGGGATTTTTCCAGCATTATTGAACAGTTCAAGAAAGGCGAGTAAATCGAGTGGCGCGCCCCTTTTAAAGCGCCGAACTCTGTTCCCACCACGCCACCCATGCTCAGGGCCAGCAACATTCACCAGAGCCAGTTAAGAACAGGGACGGTGGAAGACTACGATACGTCTTCTACCGGGGGGCTACTCTCTACCTTACTGTCAGAGCGAGTTAAATGCTTCATTAGCAGGGCACGCATCCACTGATGGGGGGCGCTACGTGATGAACGCGTGTGACGCATCAACGACATTTTGCCCTTGTTGCTACTGTGCGTATTGCGAATCATGCGTTGTAATTCTGCCGGCATTTCCCGGCCCACAATACGATCGCTATACACGCCGCCTTCTTCAAACCCGGCATTGGCAACCAGCAGCGAGTCGGTGCAGGTCAACACTCCAACAGCGGATGCAAATTGAGTTGTCTCCAGGCGAATGTCGCGGTGCACGCCATACTGACCCAGCACATCGTCGACCATGCTGGTGTTTTCTCGCGTCAGGCCCGGCAGGTAGAGACGCAAATGAGGGTAGGCCAAAAATTCCGGCAGGCCCATTTCTTTGCCGATAAGCGGATGGTCTTTGCGCATATAGCAGCGCGGGGCTATCGCCGCT
This sequence comes from Halieaceae bacterium, assembly GCA_016744355.1. Taxonomy (GTDB): domain Bacteria; phylum Pseudomonadota; class Gammaproteobacteria; order Pseudomonadales; family Halieaceae; genus JBALVT01. The sequence goes on along the minus strand of JADGEN010000005.1, from coordinate 5,654 downwards.
ATCGGCTCAGCCAGAATATCTCTCTGGGTTTCCAGCGCGACGAAAGCGGCAAAGTCGGCCTCCCCTTTCTTCAATTGATCCTGATAGTCCGGGGCCACGTCACCCGTAATGATTTGCACCCCACTGGCCACTTCACTGAGCTCTGCCATTAAACCCGGCAACAGGGCCTCACTGAGAATCGGTGGTAACAATAACTTGAAACCTCCGTTATAAGTTTCCGGTGAAAAGTCGTCAGAGCCAAGGACATTCTCCACCGACTCCAAAAGGGATGGCAGATCTTTGCCCAAGGTTTCCGCCCGCGGCGTGGGAACCAGACCATGAGCAGTGCGGGTAAACAGTTCATCGTCAAAGGATTCCCGAAGTTTTTGCAGGGTTTTACTCAGAGCCGGTTGCGACACCGACAAGCGCTCGGCAGCGCGAGTTACATTGCGCTCCTCAAGCAGAATCTGCAGAGCCACCAACAGATTCAGATCCGTGCGGATTAATCGACGGGATATCATGTGCACCTCAAGAAATAACTTATTGTTATAACATGATAGTAGCAAAGTACTTCTGCTATTTCACTGTGTTTGCATCCACGCTATGGGTTACTATTCGCCACAATGACCCTGTGGAGATCAGTTCGTGGCTATTCGTTTACTCTTTTTAACAATTCTCAGCTTGGCGCTTACAGCCTGCGTTTCTGATACACCTACTCAAAAACCCAACCCCATGAGCCAAGCCAGTGCCGTGGCAGTGGCAATGCCCGAATTCATCACCAATGAAAACACAACGCTTCGCTGGCGTTCAGACCTCATTTGGGTAGATGACCCCGAAGGTCGTTTTGAACGCCGTGCCGATATGCTACAAAAGATCTTACAAAACGAATTTGTGCGCAAGGGGTACAGCTTTGTCGATGCCGAACAGTCCGCAACCTATGACGTGGTTGCCGTAGCAGTGCTGGGTGCCATTGAAGGTTACGAAGAACTGGAGGAAACATTTCGCCTGTACCCCTCCTTGAGCAAAGGCGACAGTGACTATAAGCGAGGCACCGTACTGGTGGCTCTCGCGCCAGCGGGAACAACTACAATCGTCTGGCGCGGGGCGCTTGAAATGTTTACCGACCCGGGCATGGTTGCAATAGATGTACGCGAAAAACGCATGCAGTGGGGCTCGATGCAACTGCTTAACAGCATTCCAAACTATTAATGAGAAACAATATGCAACTCTCAAAGCGACTGCTTGGCATAAGTGCCCTGCTTCTAACCTTGGCCGCCTGCAGCGGTGTTGAAACCCGTCCGGCAGATGTCAGCGACTTCGCCGCAGGCAACTATCATTACTATAGCTGGCGCAGCGAGCCATTGATGAATACCACCAATTCCACTGACTCCATGTACCGTCTGGACCCAGCCCTTAGAGATGCCATCAATACGAACCTGAAGTCAAAAGGCTATGTTTTGGATCCGGCACGGGCCCAGTTCAATGTCGACTATATTTTTGCGCCGGGTGCGCGCGACGGCGTAAAAGGTGTTGAGGCCAGTAATTTGTCTACCCATCCTGGCGTAGTGCCCAACCGCGATATAGACCAGGCCAGCATTGATAATGCCTATGCACTGGGTGGGCTGAAAGAAACGCGCAATATTGGCATTCAGTTCAACGATGTTGGACGCAAGCAAGAAGTGTGGCACGTCATCATTACAAAATTGGTAGAAAACGCTAACAGTACAACGGGCTCCAACCAGAACAGAGCAATTTCTGCAGCAGTAAACAAGAGCATGGAGTCGCTGCCGCTGGCAAAGCATTCATTAATGGGCGAGTGAGACCGCTCAACCCCCTGCTAGCTATAGACTTCCGGATTTACACAGTGGGGCATTGGCTGGCCGCTTAAGGCGGCTATTATATTCTCTACAGCCAGATCTGCCATTTTGGCCCGCGTTAAAACAGTTGCGCTGCCAATGTGAGGCGCCACTACTACGTTGGGTAGGCTCAACAAGGGATTATCCGCCTCAACCGGTTCTTTTTCGAACACATCAATGCCCGCCGCATAGAGCTGGCCATTGCGTAGCGCTTCTGCAAGCGCATGCTCATCAACAATGCCACCGCGCGCCGTATTCACCAGAACCGCACCGGGCTTCATGCTGGCGATTCGGTCTGCATTCATCAAGTTTACAGTCTCTGGCGTGAGTGCCACATGCAAGCTGACAAAATCACTGCGCAACAAGAGTTGTTCCAGTGACACATTCTCAATGCCTTCGATTTCTCGTGTTGAACGGTTAAACCCCAGTACCCGCATGCCGAAACCAGCGGCGCGCTTCGCAACAGCCTGACCAATGGCACCTAAGCCAATGATTCCTAAAGTAGCGCCGCTAACGTCTTTGCCGGTAAAAAAGTCCGGCGACCAGGCTTTTTCATCGCGCCAGTTCCCCTGCTTTACGTACTGGTCAGCCTCGACGATTCTCCTCGCAGCACTTAGCAACAACGCAAAAGCCGCATCAGCGGTGGTGTCCACCAATACGCCTGGCGTATGACCCAGCGGAATGCCACGTTCAGTTAGCGCGGCGACATCAACATGATCCACACCCACCGACATACTCGAAACAAACTCAAGCTCGGGTAGAGAGTCGATAAGGGGCCGGCTTATTTGGTCGGTCAGCAGGCACAGCAAACCCTTGCAGCCCGACAATTGTTCTGCGAGAACAGCTGCTGGCAAAAGTCCGGACTGCGTCCACACATACATATCACAGTGCTGCGCCAGCTGGTGAACCCGACTTCCTGGTAGTGCGTGGCTGACAAATACTTTTTTCAATTAGTCTTACAGTTCACAATGGCGCTGGGGACAAACCCAAACGATCCACCATCTTTGCCTGCCAGTCATTGAGCTCTTCCACAGAGTAATCGCAGCCTTCTGGAAGCGCCCCCCAGACAGGCTGGGGCCAGCAACCGTCGCTGGAGCTGCGACCGATAATATGCAGATGCATTTGAGACACAACATTGCCAAGACCGGCAAAGTTAATCTTTGTAAACCCCAGGTCCTGCTTTATAAAAGCCGAGACAGCCGCGCACTCGGTCATCACCTCCTGCAGTTGCGCCTCAGGCAAATCCAAAACGTCATCCAATTCGGTATCCGGGACCAGAATAAACCAGGGCACACTCGAGTTGCGATTCAGCAACACATCGCAAGCCGAGAGAACACCAAAATAGTGACAATCCGTCAGTAGTTGGAGATCGATTCGTTCGAATCTCATTTATGTGCCTCCATAGCAAATTACTCTTCTACATATGTAACGAATAATACAAGCAATCCAATAACTGTATAGAAGGTTTTCGCCAGTTTTAGGTCGATCTAGAGTGTCAGCCCACCATCTACTACGATGCACTCACCGTTTGTGTAGCTGCTGGCATCGGACACCAGATACAACACCGTACCTGCCATTTCCTGCGGCTCGGCGTGACGGCCCATGGGAATAGCTTGCACCGCCTGCTTATAAATATCATCGTTGCTAAACAGAGCGCCGGCAAACTTAGTTTTGGTCAGCCCCGGCAGCAAGGCGTTGCAACGGATACCGTGACGGGCACACTCTTTGGCAAACACTTTGGTCATATTAACCACCGCGGCTTTGGTGATGGAATAAATACCCTGATAGGGCCCGGGTTGCAGCGCATTGATGGACGCTGTATTGACGATAGCGCCGCCGCCGTTGTCACGCATAATTTTTCCCGCTTCAATCGACATAAAGAAGTAGCCGCGAATATTCACCTCAACCGTTTTATTGAATGCGCCCAAATCTGTGTCGAGTACATCCCCAAAATAGGGGTTAGTGGCGGCGTTGTTCACAGAGATATGCAATTTGCCGTGAACGCTTTGAATATGCTCAAACAAAGCCGTTATATCATCCATGCTACCCACGTTGCAGGCAACGGCCTCGGCGCTGCCACCAGCGGCCATAATCGACTCCGCAACGGCACTGCAATCGTCAACTTTACGGCTAGACACAATAACGTGCGCGCCCTGCGTTGCCAGTAATTTAGCAATCTCCTCACCAATACCGCGACTGGCGCCGCTAACTAGTGCAATTTTCCCGCTCAAATCGAACAATGTTGTTGCCATTATATTTTCTCTCCTTTTTGCAAGTGGACTTAACAGTAGTCTAACTGCGGCTATACTATTGCAAAAGCTTCCGCTAGAAAAATACAACCAGAAAACTACAGGTACGCTATGAAAGAACACGCCTCCATCGCCTTATCAGACTTCCATGAATATCCCGCTGAAGAAATGATTGAACGCTCAAAAGCCTTCTATCAAGACATAAAACGTCGGCATTCCATACGCAGCTTTTCAGACCGGTCGGTGCCCAGAGAAATTATCGAGAATTGCATTCGGGCCGCTGGCACAGCCCCCAGTGGCGCCAATCACCAGCCCTGGCATTTTGTTGCCATCAGCAGTGCTGAAATAAAAAAACAGGTGCGGGAGAAAGCCGAGCACGAAGAGCGCGCATTTTACGATGACCGAAAAGCCGGAGAAACCTGGTTAAACGCACTGGAGCCCTTGGGTACCGACGCCAATAAACCCTATCTGGAAAGCGCTCCCTGGCTTATCGCCATCTTCGCCCAGCGCCGCGGTGGCGTGAGCGTGGACGACCATCAGAAGAACTACTACGTACCGGAATCTGTGGGTATTGCCACAGGGTTTCTAATCAATGCCCTGCACAGTTGCGGTCTGGGCACTTTGACACACACACCCAATCCAATGAAGTTTCTTAATGAAGTGTGTGGGCGCGACCCTGCGGAGCGGGCCTTTTTACTTCTGGTAACGGGTTATCCGGGCGATGATGCGACTGTACCTGAGCATGCTTTGATAAAAAAATCTTTGGGGGATATTTGTACGTTTATGTAGGAGTGGGTGGTCTTAGAGGATGGCCGGTTTGTGCCAGTAAGCGTCATTTACTACCTCAAATCTCAGGCATAAAAAAGCCCTCGCTCGGAGGGCTAGTTCATTGAACGTATTGCTTACGCTTTCTTGCGTCTTGACCAGCCAAGGCCAGCTAGACCGAGACCGAATAGAAAGAGGGTAGCAGGGGCGGGCACGGGCACACCGATCTGGCCTAGATCTTCTAGTTGCACGTCATCAATAATAGACCCACCACTATTTGCGGGTCCGAGTTCAGCAAACCTCAGTGTCGCAGTGCTTGCTGCAAGAACGCTAAATTGTCTGGCAATGGTTGTAAATGGCGGTGTTCCTGCTGTCGATGTCGGCAAGGTTTCAGTGAGAATCGAGCCAACCGAAAATTGAAGAATATTATTAGCAGAAGAGTTATTGCCATAGCTAAACGACAGTTCATAAAGTGTATTGGGAACAAGGTTCAAGATGGCCTGTGACTCGATAGTCGCGCTGGAGTTAGTGCCATCTAAATCTACCGAACGGCCTGACGGGGTAAAAAAGTTCCAAAGATCCACGTTTCCCGTTACGGTCCAGCCGGGAATACTAGAGAGTCCACCGCTGTTCGCGCCGCTCCCAAAATCATCAGAAAAAATAATTGAAGCATTTGCTGATGTCACTAGTACTAACTGCATTAACGCTGTAGCGAGAAGATGTCTCATTTTTCAGGGTCCTTTAATTGTTTCTATAAATGCACTGTCCACTCAAAATACAGCACATATTGTGCCATAATTATAAA